>NZ_JACIFP010000001.1:4249793-4553350 GCF_014197435.1 Gordonia humi | reverse complement strand
GGTGCGGCGTTCGTGATGACGAGGCGGCGCATCGTGTAACACGCTCGACACCGACGGTTTCGGCGATGAAACGCGGGCGCCCCGTCGTGGTGACATCTGCTCCATAGGTTCGTCCTCACCGACCCCGATTGGTGAGGACACACATGACAGATCAAATGACGCGGGCGCAGGCCGCGGGCGGGCGTGAACGCGAGGCGCTGAACGAGACACTCGAGGACTACACGCTGCGGTTCGCGCCTCGGAGCTATCGCAAGTGGAGTACCGCCGTCGTCGCGACGTCGGCGCTCGGCGGCATCGCCTATCTCGCGGACTTCTCGATCGGTGCGAACATCGGCATGGCGCACGGCACCGGCAATGCGCTGTGGGGCATCGCGCTGTTCGCGACGGTCATCATCGCGACGGGCATTCCGCTCGCCGTGTACGCGGCGCGCTACAACCTCGACTTGGATCTGATCACCCGCGGCAGCGGATTCGGCTACTACGGATCCGTGGTGACGAACTTGATCTTCGCGTCGTTCACGTTCATCTTCTTCGCCACCGAGGGCTCGATCATGGCGCAGGGACTGCAGCTCGGACTGTCGATCCCGTTGCCGATCGGCTATCTCGTCTCGACGTTGATCGTGCTGCCGCTGGTGATCTACGGGATGAAGGCGCTCGCCAAGCTGCAGGTGTGGACGACGCCGTTGTGGCTGATCATGATGGTCGGTCCGCTGGTCTACCTGCTCGTCGCGCACCCGGACGCGGTCGGGGACTTCTTCGCGTTCTCCGGCGTCGACGCCGACGGCGCGCCGCGCGGCGAGGGGGTGAGCCTGGCCGGGATCATGCTGTGCGCCGGTGTGTGTCTGTCGCTGATCGCGCAGATCGCCGAGCAGATCGACTATCTCCGGTTCATGCCGCCGAAGACCCCGGACAACACGCGCCGGTGGTGGACGGCGGTTCTCGTCGCCGGTCCGGGCTGGGTCGTGTTCGGTGCGATCAAGCAGATCGTCGGACTGTTTCTCGCGGTGTACCTGATCGGCCACATCGCCGACGGCGCGGGCATCGCGAATCAGCCGGTGCACCAGTTCGTCGTCACCTACGAGGAGTTCATGCCGCCGTGGGCGGCGATGACGCTCGCCGTGATCCTGGTGGTGATCTCGCAGATCAAGATCAACGTCACCAATGCGTACTCGGGTTCGTTGGCGTGGACCAACTCGTTCACCCGCGTCACCAAGACCTACCCGGGGCGGCTCGTGTTCGTGGTCGTGAACCTCGGTATCGCCCTGGTCCTGATGGAGTCGAACATGTTCAGCTTCCTCAACGAGCTGCTGAACTTCTACGCGAACTGCGGCATCGCCTGGATCGTCGTCGTCGCGACCGACATCGTCGTCAACAAGTGGCTGCTGAAGATCTCCCCGACGGCGCCCGAGTTCCGCCGCGGCATGCTGTACGCGGTGAACCCCGTCGGCTTCGTCTCGGTGATCGTCGCCGCGGGCACGTCGATCGCGGTGTTCTTCGGAGCCTTCGGCGACGGCGTCGCACCGTACTCGCCGCTGGTGGCCGCCGCCCTGGCGTTCGTGCTCCCGCCGATTCTCGCGATCGCCACCGGAGGCCGCTACTACCTGCGCCGTACCGACGACGGCATCGATCTGCCGATGTACGACGAGCACGGCAACCCGAGCGATGTCAAGCTCCTCTGCTGCGTCACGGGCGTCGAGTTCGAGCGCCCCGACATGCTCGCCTCGGCGTCGCCCGCCCCGGACGGTTCCACGCAGTACATCTCGTCGTTGGCGCTGGCCTGCGACAAGACCGGGAAACACGTGCTCCCGCCGCAGCCGCAGCGGTGACTGGATGAGTGCGGGTTCTTACCTCTCGGCGGTAAGAAACCCGCACTCATCCTCGTCGGACGGCGCAGTCGGGACGAGAGCACGGAGTCGGCGTGCCGTCCCACCCGTTCTTGACGAAGAGCCGCCCCATCTTGACCGCCGTCGCGCACGCACGAACTGATGACTGTCCCCAGCCGAGTCGTATCGTCTGCAGATCCTGCTCGACCGCCGCGTCCAGGTCACGATCGAGATCGCGGTCACGAGCCCGCGCACTGTCATGGAACAAGCGGCCGTCGAGTTCGACCGCCACGCCGAGCCTCTGATAGAGCAGGTCTCGGAAGCCAGGCCGTTGGGTGTACGTCGGGGCCTGCCGTTCGGGAGACGGAAGGCCGTGCGGCTTCTCCACCTTGACGTAGTACTCGTGTTCCAGCGTTGAACAGGTTCCGTCGCGGACGTCTTCGAGCATGGCGACGATGAGAGATCGCCGTCGAAGGCGGCGTCGACGCCCCACCACGTTGATCAGACGGTCTGCCGTGGTCTGGCGATTGCCGATCGCAGTGGCCAGGATCGAGACCAATGCGATCTCGTCGTCCGCCTGTGCGGCGACGTCGACGACGGCGTCGTCGAATCGAACCCGAGGAGGTGTGAAATGCGCGTGTACATCGGTGTCGTACGTCCTACGATGGTGCACCACGACGCCGGGGCGCGCGCTCACGTGCCGGCCTGCCGGAACCGCGATGTGGATGACCTCGTCGACCGGGCCGTCGTTCGGCTTGCGGCTCGCGATTCGGATGGCCGATTGATGGCTGAGCGCAGCGGGCTCGGCGTCCAGCACAGCGGCCCAAGCACGCTGCCCCCAGGTCAGTAATCCGGTGTGTGTCACGTAGACGCCGGGATAGAGGGTGACCCACGTTCCCCGGCGCAACCGCCTTCGCACCAATGCAGAGTCGAGACCGCAGGCGAGGACCTGGCCTCGTGCGACGACGCCGTCTTGGTCGTTGATCAGTCGTGCCAAGTGACGAAGCTCTTGTGATTCCCCCATGCGGTGAAGTCTGCGTCGACAGTCCGGCGTTCGACAGATCCAGTCGAACGGCTGTGGATAGACTTCGAATGCAGATCGTTACCACTGGCGGGTAATGATCTGCACGTCTAATATGCGGTCCGTCCCGCAGGCCTCCGCGACGCTGCTCGCCGTCGCCGATTTGGCCTGCGACCGCGAGTTCTCTACACTGAACCAGTTGCCTGGGTGAACTGTGCCCCCGGGAGCTACAACTTCATAGCCCGTGGGTGCCGGCGAAAAGCCAATGGCATCGACGGGGGAGAAAATGCACAACTATCCACTTCGTGGAAGGCCCACCGGCGTACCGCATGCGAGAAATCGCAGGTCACCGCTGCATGGGAACCGCTACGAGAAAGGTTGACGGTCAACCATGACCATGACTGACCCGATCGCAGACTTCCTGACGCGTCTGCGTAACGCCAACTCGGCGTTTCACGACGAGGTGACCCTCCCGTCGTCGAAGATCAAGGTGAACATCGCCGAGATCCTCAAGCGCGAGGGCTACATCACCGACTTCCGCGTCGAAGACGCAGAGGTCGGCAAGAAGCTCGTCGTCACCCTCAAGTACGGCCCGAGCCGGGAGCGCAGCATCGCTGGTCTCCGTCGCGTCTCGAAGCCGGGACTCCGGGTGTACGCGAAGTCCACCAACCTGCCCAAGGTCCTGGGCGGCCTCGGCGTGGCCATCATCTCCACGTCGTCCGGCCTCCTCACCGACCGCCAGGCAGCTAACCAGGGCGTGGGCGGCGAAGTCCTCGCCTACGTCTGGTAGGGGAAGCGTAGAACAATGTCGCGTATTGGTAAGAACCCCATCGCAATTCCGGCCGGCGTCGATGTCACCATCGACGGCCAGGACGTGAAGGTCAAGGGCCCGAAGGGCGAACTGAGCCTCACCGTCTCCGAGCCGATCGAGGTGACGAAGGAAGAGAACACCATCGTCGTCACCCGTCCGAACGACGAGCGCCGCAACCGTGCACTGCACGGCCTGAGCCGCACCCTCGTCAACAACCTGGTGATCGGCGTGACCGAGGGCTACACCCGCAAGATGGAGATCTTCGGTGTCGGCTACCGCGTCCAGGCCAAGGGCAAGGACCTCGAGTTCGCCCTCGGCTACAGCCACCCCGTGCCGATCGAGGCACCGGAGGGCATCACCTTCGCAGTCGAGTCGCCCACCAAGTTCTCGGTCTCGGGCATCGACAAGCAGCAAGTCGGCCAGATCTCGGCGAACATCCGTCGTCTGCGTCGTCCGGACCCGTACAAGGGCAAGGGCGTTCGCTACGAGGGTGAGCAGATCCGCCGCAAGGTCGGAAAGACGGGTAAGTAGAAAATGGCTGAAGCAACTCAAACGACTGATAAGGCTCGTAAGCCCCTCGGCAAGGACGTGTCGACTCGCCGTCGCACCGCGACCAAGAACCGTCACTTCCGCCTGCGCAAGAACATCTCCGGTACCGCCGAGCGTCCGCGCATGGCCGTCAAGCGCAGCAGCCGCCACATCCACGTGCAGGTCATCGACGACCTCACCGGTCACACCCTGGCCGCCGCCAGCACCATCGAGGCCGACATCCGCGCCGCCGGTGGCGACAAGTCGGCACAGGCAGCGAAGGTCGGCGAGCTCGTCGCGGCTCGCGCCAAGGCCGCGGGCATCGACGCAGTGGTCTTCGACCGCGGCGGCAAGGCGTACCACGGTCGCATCGCGGCCCTGGCCGACGCCGCCCGCGAGGGAGGCCTGAAGTTCTGATGATGACCAACAAGATCAACGGAGGGGACATCTGATGCCCGGACGTCAGCGTGATGGCGGCAACGGACCCGCCGGAAACAACACCAACAACCAGGGCGGCAACGAGCGCGGCCGCGGCCGCGGCGATCGTCGCGACAACCGCGGAGGCCGCGACCGCGAGGAGAAGAACCACCTCGAGCGCGTCGTCACCATCAACCGCGTCTCCAAGGTCGTCAAGGGCGGTCGTCGCTTCAGCTTCACCGCTCTCGTCGTCGTCGGCGACGGCAACGGCATGGTCGGCGTCGGCTACGGCAAGGCCAAGGAAGTTCCCGCAGCGATCCAGAAGGGCGTCGAAGAGGCTCGCAAGAACTTCTTCCGCGTCCCGCTGATCGCCGGCACCGTGACCCACCCGGTTCAGGGTGAGGCCGCCGCCGGTGTCGTCATGCTGCGCCCGGCCAGCTCCGGTACCGGTGTCATCGCCGGTGGTGCTGTCCGCGCCGTCCTCGAGTGCGCGGGCGTCAGCGACGTCCTCGCCAAGAGCCTCGGCTCGGACAACGCGATCAACGTCGTCCACGCGACCGTCGCGGCCCTCAAGATGCTGCAGCAGCCCGAAGAGGTCGCTGCACGTCGCGGGCTGACCGTCGAAGAGGTCACCCCCGCCGGCATGCTGCGTGCACGCGCCGCTGCCGCAGCGAACAAGGGAGCATAAGCCATGGCCGAGCTGAAGATCACCCAGATCAAGGGCACCGTCGGTACCAAGAAGAACCAGCGTGACAGCCTGCGCACCCTTGGACTCAAGGGTATCCGCAAGACCGTCACCCGCGAGGACAACCCGGTGAACCGCGGCCTCATCAACGTGGTCCGCCACCTCGTGACAGTCGAAGAGGTTAAGTCATGACCATCAAGCTGCACCATCTTCGCCCCGCCCCGGGCGCGAAGACCGATAAGACCCGCGTGGGTCGCGGTGAGGGCTCGAAGGGTAAGACCGCGGGTCGCGGCACCAAGGGCACCAAGGCGCGTAAGAATGTGCCCGCCGGCTTCGAAGGCGGCCAGATGCCCATTCACATGCGTCTGCCCAAGCTCAAGGGCTTCACCAACCCGAACCGCGTGGAGTACCAGGTCGTCAACGTCGGCGACATCGCCCGTCTGTTCCCGGAGGGCGGCACCGTCGGTGTCGCCGAACTGGTCGCGGCCGGCGCGGTCCGCAAGAACCGTCTCGTCAAGGTTCTCGGCAACGGCGAACTGAGCGTCAAGGTCGATGTGATCGCTGACAAGTTCACCGGCTCCGCCAAAGAGAAGATCGCCGCCGCAGGCGGCACCGCCACCGAGCAGTAAGAGCGCGGTGAAGTTCTGATCTCCCCGGTCAGGCGAGCGACATGCCGGACATTCGTGTCCCAAGCAGTGCTCGCCTGACCGGTGGTGGTTCGAGGACTGTTAAAGTTCGTAGGGGCGCCCTGAAGACAGGGTGCCCGGAATCTTTCGAGAGTGATCGCTTGAGGACCCCGCTCGGCGGTCGGTTCAATTCAGGTGCTTATAGGAGGACTTGGTGCTTTCCCCCCTCGTGGCGACCTTCCGGACGCCCGATCTGAGGAAGAAGATCTTCTACGTCCTCGGCATCCTCGTCCTGTATCGCCTGGGCGCGACGCTGCCGTCGCCGGGCGTGAACTTCAAGATGATCGACAAATGCGTCGACGCCGCCAGCCAGGGCGACTCAGGTCAGATCTACTCGCTGATCAACATGTTCTCCGGCGGGGCGCTGCTGCAGCTGTCGGTGTTCGCGATCGGCATCATGCCGTACATCACGGCCTCCATCATCGTTCAGCTGCTCACCGTCGTGATTCCGCGGTTCGAGCAGCTGCGCAAGGAAGGCCAGTCCGGCCAGACCAAGATGACGCAGTACACGCGTTACCTGACGCTGGCGCTGGCACTGCTGCAGTCCACCGGCATCGTCGCACTCGCCGCCAGCGGCAATCTGCTGCCGACGAGCGGAGGCGACTGCAACGGCCAGGAGATCATCCACGACCGATCGATCTTCGGCCTCATCATCATCATCCTCGTCATGACCGCGGGCGCACTGCTCGTCATGTGGTTCGGCGAACTCATCACCGAACGCGGTGTCGGCAACGGCATGTCGCTGCTGATCTTCGCCGGCATCGTCGCCCGCCTCCCCGCAGAGGGCCGCACCATCCTGACCTCGCGCGGCGGCCTCGCATTCGGCCTCGTCTGCGTCGCCGTCGTGGTGATCCTGCTGGCCGTCGTCTTCATCGAGCAGGGCATGCGCCGGATCCCGGTCCAATACGCCAAGCGCATGGTGGGACGCAAGATGTACGGCGGATCGTCGACGTACATGCCGATCAAGGTGAACACCGCGGGCGTCATCCCGGTGATCTTCGCATCGTCGCTGCTCTACATTCCGCAGCTGATCCTCCAGATCACCAACCAGAACGCGACCGAGATCTCCGGCTGGCAGGTGTGGATGCAGGACAACCTCATCAACCCGTCCAGCTGGTTCCACATCGTCGTCTACTTCCTGTTGATCATGTTCTTCACGTACTTCTACGTGGCGGTCACGTTCAATCCGGAGGAGCGGGCCGACGACATGAAGCGGTACGGCGGATTCATCCCGGGCATCCGTCCGGGTAAGCCGACCGCGAACTACCTGAGCTATGTGCTCAACCGGATCACGCTGCCGGGCTCGCTGTACCTCGGCATCATCTCGATCCTCCCGAACCTGTTCATGGACCTTGGTGGGGGTGCAGCACAGAACATTCCGTTCGGCGGCACGGCGCTGCTGATCATCGTGGCCGTCGGCCTCGACACCATCAAGCAGGTGAACAGCCAGTTGATGCAACGCAAGTACGAAGGGTTCCTGAAATGAGACTCGTGATTCTCGGTCCTCCCGGAGCAGGCAAGGGCACGCAGGCGGAGCTGCTGTCGGAGGCGCTCGGCATTCCCCACATCTCCACCGGCGACCTCTTCCGAGCCAACATCTCGCAGGGCACCCCGATCGGCGTCGAAGCCAAGAAGTACCTCGATGCGGGCAATCTGGTGCCGCCGGAGATCACCATCAACATGGTGCGCGAACGTCTCGCCGAGCCGGACGCGTCCAAGGGCTTCATCCTCGACGGCTTCCCGCGCTCGGTGGAGCAGGCCGTCGCACTCGAGGGGATCCTCGACGATCTGGGCACCGCGCTCGACGGCGTGCTCTCGTTCGAGGTCGACGCGGACGTCGTGGTGGAGCGCATGCTCGCCCGCGGCCGGGCCGACGACACCGAGGACGTCATCCGCAACCGCATGTCGGTGTACGAGACCGAGACCGCGCCGCTGCTGCAGCACTACGCCGACTCGGTCAAGACCATCGATGCCGTCGGCGAACTGCCGGAGGTCCACCAGCGCGTCCTGACCGCACTCGGCAAGGCATAGAGAACCGCACGTGGGATTTCGCAAACCGAAGGTGGTGCCGTTCCGGACGGCGGGCGAACTCGACGCGATGGCCGCCGCGGGCGCCATCGTCGGCGAGGCGCTCGTCGCGGTTCGCGCCGCGGCCAAGGCCGGGGTCAGCACCCTGGATCTCGACGAGGTCGCCGAATCGGTGATCCGCGACGCCGGAGCGGTCCCGTCGTTCAAGGGGTACCACGGCTTCACCGGCTCGATCTGCGCGTCGGTCAACGACGTCGTCGTGCACGGTATCCCGTCGGCCGACGTCGTTCTCGCCGAACACGATCTGGTGTCGATCGACTGCGGCGCCATCCTCGACGGCTGGCACGGCGACTCGGCCTGGACGTTCGGCGTCGGCGAACTCTCGACGGCCGACACCGAGCTCAACGAGGCCACCAGGATGTCGCTGGAGGCGGGCATCGCCGCGATGGTGCCGGGTGGACGTCTCACCGACGTATCGGCCGCCACCGAAGCGGGGACCAAAGCCGCGATCGACAAGTTCGGGCGCAAGTTCGGCATCGTGGCGAACTACGGCGGACACGGCATCGGACAAGAGATGCACCTGCCGCCGTTCCTGCCCAACGAGGGCAAGCCCAACCGCGGACCCCGACTCGTCGTCGGTTCGACACTAGCGATCGAGCCGATGCTGACGCTCGGCACCGAGGAGACCACCGAACTCGACGACGGGTGGACCGTCGTCACCGATGACGGAACGCGTGCCTCTCACTGGGAGCACACCGTCGCCGTCACCGAGGACGGACCGCGGATCCTCACCGTCCGACCCAGCTGAGGCACACGCCGCCTCGAATGCGCCGCCGCACATGCCGTGCGACGGCGCATTCGTCGTATACGACGCGAAGACGCGGAGTACCGTTCAAGCCACTATGACGACCGACCCCGACGATACGAGCGTGCGATCCGTGACGGACCGCCGACGTCGGCTGGCGGCGATCGGGATCGCCGTCGTCTGCGTCCTCGCCGTCATCGTCGGCGCCTACGCGGTCTACCGGGCGGCGACGTCCACACAGGAGGAACCGCGGACCGACACCGAGCAGATCGAAGACCGCGTCCGCGCCTACGGCGACGTGATGACGCACTTCGACGCCCAGGCGTTCGGCGACCTGGTCTGCGCGGGGCTCGGACCGGTCGTCGGCGCACCGGACGGGGCTCCGGAGCCGTCACAGATCGCGGCGGGCCGGGACGCGCGGACCGTGATCGACGCGGTGAAGATCACCGGCGACACCGCCGCGGTCGACGCGCGGATCGACCTGGGCGCGACATCGGTCCCGATCCCCATGACACTGCGTCGCGAGAGCGACGGCTGGTGCATCAGCGAACTCGGATCAGATTCCTGACGTCGGCTCGGCTGTGCCAGGCGCCCGCCGCGAGCACGGCGAACGTGAACCACACATAGGCCGAGCCGATGATCTGCTCCCACCACGCCCACCGCAGCTCCGCGCCGTGGCGGATCGGGAAGAACCAGTGCGCACCCGTATAGAACACGACGAGGGCGAGAACCAGCGCACCGACGAACCAGGCGTTCCGGTGGCCGTCGAGCACGGCGACGGCGGCGATCACCAGAGCGGGCACCACCCACACCCAGTGGTGCGACCAACTGATCGGAGAGACCAGCAGGATCGCGGCCGCGTTCACCGTGAGAGCCGTCGCGAGCCGATCCTCGGCGAGCAGACGGCGCATCCAGACCGCGGCCGCGGCGACGGCGATCACCGACAGCCCCAGCCACAGGATCGCCGTCGTGTGCTCGCCGAGACCCCACCGGGCCACCATGCCCCGAATCGACTGATTGCCCGCGTAGTGGGCGGCACCGATCCGGCCGGTCTCGCGGACCTTCTCGAACCAGTAGGTGCGCGAGTCGTCGGGCATCACCAGCCACACGAGACCGATCGCGACCGCGGTCGAGACGATCGTCGTCGCCAGCGCCCGCCAGTCGCGGCGGACCAGGAACAGCAGGACGAATCCGGCAGGCGTCAGCTTGATCGAGATCGCGATGCCGATCAGGACGCCGCGCGGCCACCGGCGCCACGGCACGAGGACGTCGAACGCCACCATCACCATGAGGATCGCGTTGATCTGACCGAAGTCGAGGGTCTGGGCGACCGGCTCCAGAAACTGTGCCACGGCGACCACCGCGACGACGGCCGCGAGCCGGGTCACCGGATCCACCGCGGGCCGTAGCCGCCGCAGCACCAACCACACGGTGCCGCCGACCGCGAGGAAGGTCAGCGTGTACATCAGGGCGCCCGCGGCGCCGGCAGGCATCGCGGCCAGCGGGGCGAACACGACAGCGGCCAGCGGCGGATACGTGAACGGCAGATGCACCGACCCGTGCATCAACGACGGCAGCGCGCCGTAGACGGGATCACCGTCGAGCCAGGCCTGGGCGCCGAGTCGGTAGACCATCAGATCGAGGTAGTAGCCGTTCGATCCGTTGAGACCGAGCGTCGTCGTCACGACCAGGAGGACGACGGAGGCTGCGAGGAGGAGCCCGGGAGTTCGGTTCGTGGAACGCGGCATCGGCACCGCGAAAGAATATCAGTGCTGCCAGGGAAAACACCCGCTGCGGGCGCGACGTGAAGTCAGATGTCGATCACAACGGTGACCGGGCCGTCGTTGATCAGATCGACATGCATGTGCGCGCCGAAACGACCCGTCTCGACCGTCGCGCCGGCCCCGCGGAGAGCATCGACGACGGCGTCGACGAGCGGCTCGGCCACCGGACCCGGTGCGGCGGCGTTCCACGACGGCCGACGCCCCTTCGTCGTGTCGGCGTACAGCGTGAACTGACTGATCACCAGGATCGGGGCGTCGAGGTCGGCCGCCGACGCGTCTCGGCGATCGCCGTCGCCGTCGAGGATCCGCAGCCGCCAGATCTTGTCGGCCAGCTTCCGCGCGGCGGCCGCGTCGTCGTCATGGCTGACACCGACCAGCGCCACGAGGCCCTGCCGAGAGCCGGGGAGGTCGAGGGCCCCGACCACCCTGCCGTCGACCGTGACCGACGCGGAACTGACGCGTTGAAGAACTGCTCGCATACCCCTGGACGTTACGGAGTGCCGTCGAAGACCGCATCGACCGCCCGGCTCAGGCGAGAGCGAAGACCACCGCGATCGATGCGGTCACCGTGGTCGATCCGGCGTGCACCGGAACCGACGATCTCGCGGCCATCACGACCGGTGGTCGCTCACGTCCGGGCGGGGTCTCGGAGGCCGATACGACCGGGCCGAGCTCGTACCCCGCCAGATGCGCGTACTGGCGGGCTCGTGCGAGGGCGTCGGCGTACGCCGCATCGCGCGCGGCGACCGCGGCCTCGGTCTCGTCGGAGACGATCATCGAGACATTCGTGATCCGGGTGGCGTCGCCGCCGGCCTCCGCAGCGGCGCCGAGGATCGACGGGGCGGAGTCCAGATCGCGCAGGACGGCGGTGACGTTGTGCGAGGCCTCGTATCCCACGATCGGTGCACCGTCGGGGCTGTGATCGCCGAACCGCGGATGCACCGACAGCCCGGACGTCTGCAGATCGCGGGACGCGACGCCGGCACCGCCCAACGCGTCGGTCAGCGCACGCGCCGCGCCGTTCGCCGACGCGAGGGCGTCGGCCACGGTGTCGCCGAAACAGTCGACGCCGAGTTCCACCCGCATGGCGTCCGGTGTCGCATCGGCGCCGCCGTGCCCGACGACGGACACGGTGCGCGGCGCGACGGTCGAGGTCACGAGTACAGGTTCTCCACGCGGTCCTTCATCAGCAGGGCCGTGAACCAGCCGACCACCGAGACGACGATCGCACCGAGGACCGCCGACCAGAAGAAGTCGCGCACGTCCAGACCGAGGTGGAAGACGTTGTCGGTGAGCCACGACGTCAGGCTCAGCATCAGGGCGTTGATGACGATGTGGATCAGCCCGAGGGTGAGGATGTACAGCGGGATGGCCAAGATCTGCACGACCGGCTTCACGAAGCCGTTCACCAGACCGAAGACCACGGCGACCAGCAGGACGACGCCCACCTTGGCCCACCACGTCGTGAGATCGCCGAAGTCGAACGTCACGCCGGGGACGATCAGTGTGGCGATCCAGAGAGCCAGCCCGGTCAGGGCGCTTCGAATGAGGAATGCGCGCATGGGTTCATACTGTCACGTGTTCTGAGCCGACGGTGTGAATCGTCCACGTATCGCAGTATCGCAGTATCGCGGGTCGTACCGTTGCGCCGAGGCGGCGCCGTCGTCGCGTCGACGCACCGGCCGCACCAGGCGGGGAGCCCGTGCGACTCCCGCGGGAATAGTGAGCCGGGCCCCACCGGTTGCACTCGTCATGACCGACAGTGACAAGTCAGCGCACATCGCCCGATTCGGCCGCCACGGCGTGTGGGGAGGATTCGGCCAGTTCTCCTCCGACACGGTCGGTGAGATCGAACGACTCGGATACGGAACCATCTGGCTCGGCGGGTCCCCGGCGCACCTGCGGCCCGTACGCGCGGTGCTCGAGGCGACCGAGCAGATCACCGTCGCCACCGGCATCGTCAACATCTGGAACACCGATCCGGCCGCCATCGCCGCCGAGTTCGTCGAACTCGACCGTGACTTCCCGGGACGCTTCTACCTCGGGATCGGCGCGGGTCATCCCGAGGCGACGGCCGAGTACACCAGCCCGTACCAGGCGGTGCAGGCCTATCTCGACGCGCTCGACGGCGGAGGCGTTCCGGTGAACCGCCGTGTCCTCGCCGCACTCGGACCGAAGATGCTCGCGCTGTCGGCCGAACGCGCGCTCGGTGCGCATCCGTATCTGACGCCGCCCGCGCACACCGCCGTCGCACGCGAGACCCTCGGCGACGGCGCGCTCCTCGCGCCCGAGCACAAGGTGGTCGTCGACACCGATCCGGTGGCCGCGCGCGCCGTCGGCCGCCCGCCGGTCGACCAGCCGTACCTGCACCTGCGCAACTACACGTCGAATCTGAAACGACTCGGATACACCGACGCGGACATCGCCGACGGCGGCACCGACGACCTGATCGACGCGCTCGTCGCCCACGGCGACGCCGCTGCCGTTCGCGCGAAGGTCGACGAGCATCTCGCCGCGGGCGCGGACCACGTCGCGATCCAGGTCCTGGGCTCGTCGGACGTGACCGTCGAGTTGGCGGCGATCATCCGAGCGTGAGAGACCCTCTCAGCCGGTGACGCTCGCTATCCGATCTGGATCGGGAAGAACACCGTGTAGATGAGCGTGAGGATGAAGTTGACGCCGATGATGCCGACCGTGGAGACCACCACGGTGGCGTTGACTCCGTTGGCCACCCCCTGCGGGCCGCCACGCGCCTCGAGGCCCCGCTGACAGCCGATGACCCCGATGATGAGGCCGAACACGATCGCCTTCACCGCGCCCAGGACCAGATCGCGTCCGGAGGCGAACGCCCCGAACGATTGCCAGTAGCTGCCCGGGCCGACGCCCTGGATCGTGACCGCCAGATAGAACGCGGCGACCACGCCGACCAGGATGATGAACAGTGCGAGCAGGGGAGCGACGATCGCCGCGGCCAGCACCCGCGGAACCACGAGGCGCTGGATCGGATCGATGCCCATCGTGCGCATCGCGTCGATCTCCTCGCGCACCGTGCGGGCGCCCAGATCGGCGGCGATCGCCGAAGCCCCCGCCCCACCGAGAAGCACACCCGAGGCCAGCGGTGCGGCCTGCTGGATCACCGCGAACCCACTCGCCGCACCGAGCAACGACTGTGCGCCCAGCTGATTGATGATGTTGCCGATCTGGATGGTGACGATCACACCGAACGGGATCGCCATCAGGAACGCGGGGATCGCGGTGACGCTGACCAGGTACCAGCCCATCACCACGGTCTCCTTGACCTTCAACCGGCCGCGGACGATGTCGGTGACGATCGCGACGACGGTGACGATCGCGAGCCGGAACGTGCGACCGAGCGTCCGTACCGGTCCGAGCGCGTTGTCGGAGAAGTTGTCCGTCCAACCGCCGATCGCCGACGGGCGCTCCCGGCCCTCGATCCGCACGTCAGTTGCCCGGCGCGGGAGCCGGCGCCGGAGTCCCGGGCGCGGCGGGTGCGGGCGGTGCCGGCGTGTCGGTCTGTCCGGCGCCGGGCTGCGGCAGACCGGGGATCGAGTCGAGCGGACCGTTGCCCGCCGGATCGCCGACCGCGGTGATCATCCAGTCCTTGGACCGGTCCATCACCACTTGGAACGCACTGACCTGGCTGGATCCCGACGGGTTCTGGATCGTCGACATGTTCACGTTCAGGGTCGCGTCGACGCGGAACAGGTCGCCGTCGGCGTCGGTCACCGAGGTCGTGATCAGGTCCGCCGTGCTCTTGATCCGCATCATCGGCAGCACCTGCTCCATGGCGGTGCCCGCGGCGGTCAGGGTGCGGGCCAGTTCGGGGGAGACGCCCTTCTTCGCGGCCGTGATCCACGCGGTCACATCCTGGTAGTCGAGGGTCATCGCGGCGACCGCGTAGTCGCCCGCGACCCGCTCGGCCTCGGCCTCGTCGGCCTGCTCGGCGCGCACGGCGTCGAGGTCGCCACGCGCGGAGAAGTCGCGGACGGCGAATACGACGGTCGATGCGATGAGCGCGATGATCATCAGTCCGGCGATCAGCATGGGAACGGACAGCGTGACCTGCCTGCGTGGGCGTCGGTCGGTCTTCGTCTCCTTCGCCGACGACTCGGACGTCGGTTCGTCACCGGTCGACGCGGGCGCCGCATCGTCGGTGGTGGTCTCGTCCTCGGGGACGACGTCGTCGTGGGTCAGTGTCTGCTCAGACATCGGATACTCCATTCGGTGCGGGAGAGGTACGGGTCATTTCGGTTGGGTGATGACGAGTCGGACGCCGTCGCCGCCGCCGAACAGTTCGAGCGCCTGCGACAGGAACGCACTCATGTCGATCGGCGGGACGGTGCCGTCGATAGCGGTGGCGATCGGCAGCAACGGTCCGAGGGCGTCCATGACCTCGGGCAGGATCTTCCGCAGGTACGGGTTGAGCCGGGTGAGGAACGGGTACAACGAGTCGCGCATCGCCGAGTTCAGATGCCCCTGATTCACGAGCCTGCCGGTCGCGTCGAGGGCGGTGTCGAAGTCGACGACGATGTCGCCCAGCCCGCCGGAGAACAACGGCAGCTGCTCCAGGATCCAGTCGAGGTTCGACGTGTAGATCTGCGTGTTGGCGAACATCGTCCGCAGCCGCGGGGAGCGGGACAACAGCATCGCCGCCACGAGCCGCGTGCCGTCGCTGATCCGGTCGAGGGAGTCCTGCGTCCCGTCGAGCGCCTCCGACACGGTCTTGAGGATCCCCGACATCGGATCGGCGGCGAACAGCGACGACATCGTCGAGATCCGATCGAATATCCCCGGGATCGACTCGGGTTCGTCGAGGGCGTCCGCGGCGACCGTCGCACCGTTCTCGAGGTAGCCGCCGCGGCCTGTTCCCGGAACGAAGTTCAGGAACGGTTCGCCGAGCGCGGACTGCAGGCCGATCGACAGCGTCGAATCCGCGGGCAGTCGGTTCTGCGCGTCGTACTCGAGAACCAGCGTCGCCCCCTCGGGCTGCAGGCGGACGTCGGCGACGCTGCCGATGCGGACCCCGCTGACGAAGACTCCGGTGTCCTCGAGAACGAGGTTGGCGTCGGTGACCTCGACATACGCGGTCTTGGTGTTCGCCAGCGGATGCCAGTGATAGGCCTGGGTCGCGAGGTAGCCGCCGCACACCACGACGACGACGGCGAACGCCAACACGTTGAGGGCCAGTTCGATCCTGCTGTTTCGGTTCACTCCACCAGCCCCAACATGCGGAACATTCGGACCATCTGTGCGGTGACGTCACGGTCGGAGACGTTGTTGGCGACGGTGACCGATCGCAGGTCGACGCCGGGCGCATTGTTCAGCCACGGGATCACCTTGTCGGTGAGCACGTCGCTGAGCATCTCGGCGTTGGAGATCGTGTTGCCCGGATATCCGGGGATCATCAGCGGGGTGAGCACGTCCTGGACGGTTCGAGTCAGGCTCGTCAACACCGGGACCAGCGGCATGGCCGGGCCGAGCGCATCGGACAGTCGGCCGAGGATCGCCACCATGTAGGTGGTGTCGCTGATGGCTTTGAACTGGTTGACGCCCGCCGGGCTGAGCGTGAACTCGAGAGTGTCGCGCATCGACGTGAGCCGGGTCGAGAGCGCGGCGAGGTCGGTCAGGATGCCGCCCAGATCATCGGTGCTGGTCGCCCATGTGTCGAGCGTGTCGGTGAGCACCGATTCGATCTTCACGATCTCCTTCGGATCCTCCGGGAACTGCCCGGTCAGCGCGTTGAACGTGTTGCCGAGCTGGAGCAGGCTGCCGCTGCCGAGGAAGTTCGTCAACGACGACATCAACTGTTCGATCTGCACTGGCTGCGCCACCTGCTTGAGCGCGAGCGTCCCTCCGGGACGCAGGGCGTCGCCGCTGGGGTCGCGCGGATTGGTGATCGACACGTAGGTGTCGCCGAGCAGCGTGTCCTGGCGCAGTTCGAGCCGGGCCGACGCCGAGACCACGACGCCGTCGTGAATGCGCAGCGTGATCCGGGTGGCGCCGTCGGCGGGTTCGATCGCCGCGACGCCGCCCGCGGTGATGCCGCCGACCACCACGTTCGATTCGAGCGGGAGGTTCACGGCGGTCGGGACGAGCGCCGCGATCTCGTAGCCGTCGGACATGCTCTGCGGCGTCGGCAGGTTCTCCGGGGCGAACTTCGCGTACGCCGAGCATCCGGTGAGACCGAGAGTCGCCACCACCGCGAGAACCACCGCGCGGATCGCGGCGGTCCGTACCCTCTGCAGATCGATCGTCATCGGGCCGCTCCCGTCATGGTGAGGATCAGCGTCAGCACGTCGATGTCCATGCCGGACGGATCGGTCACGGTGCACTGGCCGGGGGCGTACCGGTTGATGTTGGCGCATGTGGCCTTCGGATTCTGCGCCGGAATGCGGGTGGTCGGCGGCGTGTACCGGATGCGCAGCCCCATGTTCTTCTGGTCGAACGAGACCGTGAACGCGCGGATCAGGACGGGCACGATGCCCAGGACGTCGCCGAAGCTGCGCATGCCGTTGCCGACGAGACGAGCCAGCGGGACGACGACGTCGGCTGCGGGCCAGATGAAGTGGCTGTACTGGTCGATGACGCCGCTGAGCATGTTCAGGGTCTCCGGCAGCGCGCCGATGATGCCCGCGACGCTGTCGACGGTCGGCAGGATCAGCGGCTTCACGACTCCGGAGATCTCAGTGATGAACGATTCCAGGAACCCCCAGTTGCTCGCCAGCCCCGTCGACAGCGAACTCGCGCTGTCGATGATCCGGGAGGTGTCGGTCAGCGCGCCGTTGATGGGCGTGCGGCCGGGTTGAGCGAGCTGTTTGATGATCGTGTTCAACAGCGGACCGGTGCCGTCGAGGGCGTCGTCGAGGCGGGTCATCGCCGACAGCACCTGCTTCGACTCGGCCAGACCTCCGTCGGTCGTCAGTTGCGCGGCGACGTCGGACAGGCTCTGCATCGACTCCGATATCGACGCGGGTGTGTTGGTGTCGATCTTCGGGATGCATCGGTCGGTCGCCAGTTCGGGGCCGCCGGTGTAGTCGCCGATCAGCGCGAGCTGTCGGACCGCGATCACCGACGGCGCGACGGTCGCCGCGGACACGTCGGCGGGGATCTTCTGCCGGTTCGACGCGGTGAACCGGACGACGGCGTGACCGTCGGCGGTGTCGACGCCGGTGATCTCGCCGATCGGCACCCCGCGGCGGGTCACCTGGTTGCCGACGAACAGACCGGTGGCGTCGTCGAACTCGGCGCAGTACGACGCCGCGCGCGAGGACTGCCGGTCGGCGATCAGGAAGCCGGCGACCACGGCGACGACCACGGAGACGGCGATCCCGGTGATCAGCCAGGGGGAACGGAGGACTGTGGCGATCATCAGCACCTCACCCCCGGCAACGGAATGCAGAAGTTCGAGGTCAGCAGGGTCTGGCCGTGGTCGACGACGATCGAGCCGTCGGGTTGGACCATGCCCTCCAGGCGGGTGATCAGATCCCGGCCCTGTTCGATCATCGGCGTGTACTTCTCCAGCGCCGGACCGAACTCGCGGCCCACCGCGTCGATCCGGTCGACGAGCGGCTGGACGTCCTTGGTGTAGAGCATCGCCAGACCGCGCACGCGCTGAAGGAGCAGCGACAGGTGGTCGAGCACCACGTTGAGGCGGGAGCCGAAGATCGAGTACTCCGAGATGAACGAGTCGAGGTTGCGGGCGAGCTCGGTGAGGACGTCGCCGTCGGCGTCGATCTGCTCGGCGTAGTCGGCGGCCAGTCGCAGCATGGAGCCGAACTGGTCCTGGCGCTGCTGGAGATTGGTGAGCATCGACTGCATGATCGTCAGATTCGTGCGGAGCGCGTCCGGATTCTCCTCGAGGGCGACGCCGATCTGCGCGATGGATCTGCGTGCGGGAGCTGCGTCGATCTCGGCGAGCTTGGGCTGCATCTTCTGAAAGGTCTCGGCGAGGCTGTACGGGATGCTGGTGCGCTCCTGCGGGATCACCGCGTCGCCGAGCGGCACGGTGCCGACCGTCGTCAGATCGATGTAGCTGCCGCCGACGATGGTGAGCATCTTGACGTCGGCGTCGGTCTCGTCGCCGAGGAACGTGCCCCAGCGCACGGCCATCTCGACGTCGACGTGATCGCCGGCGAGTTCGACCTTCTTGACCGTGCCGACCGGCACGCCCGCGACGCGGACGCTGTCCCCGGAGGAGAGCTGTCCCGCCTCGGTGAACTCGGCGACCACCCGGTAGTGGCCGGGCGAATACCAGTAGATCGCGCCGCCGATCAGGGTGGCGACGAGCGTGACACCGACGGCGGCGACACCCCACCCGAGTTCGAGGGCCCGATCGTGCCGGGCGGTCTTGGGTCGCGGGTCGATCACCCAGTCGATCACCGCGCGGACCCACCGCCAGGGTGCGGTGACGATTCTCAACGCTTGCACAGGGTCACCCGGTTCTCTCCGATGAACAGCGCGAGATCGGCGGGCAGCTCCGCCCGGCCCCTGCTGCACGTCGTCGGGGTCGTCGGGGCACCGGCCGCCGGCGTGGCGCCGTCGACGACACGCAGCAGCGGAGGGGCCAGAGACAGCATGGCGATGGCGGCCTCCATACCTGGTTTCGCCTGGGCGATCAGGCTGTTCGCGTCGGGGGTCTCGTTGGGCTGCACGCCGAGCGAGGCGAGAAGACGATCGGCCTGGACGAGAATCGCCCCGGTCTTGTCCGCCAGGTCGCGCAGGGACGGCGTCCACTGGGCCAGCACGCTGCCGAACCGGGAGATGTAGTCGATGATCGGCGTGATGTACTGCGCGCGGCCCTGGATCGACCCGGACAGCTCGGCGAGATTGTCGACGAGGGTGTCGAGGACCTTCGCGCGGTCGTCGGCGAATTCGACGACCTTGGTCAGGGAGGCGACGAACGTGCTGAATCCGGTGCCGTCGCCCTCGAGGAGGGCCAGGAGACTCTCCGAGAAGTGGTTGATGTCGTCGGTGTTCATCGTCGCGAACACCGGGGCGAGTCCGTGGAAGACACGTGTCACGTCGAAGGACGGGACCGTCGAGCCGGTGTCGACGACCTGTCCCTTGCGAACCGGTGTCCCCGGATCGTCGGGTTGTTGCACGTCGACGTAGCGGATTCCGGTGAGGTTGAGGTAGCGGATCGCGAGTGTCGTGTTGTCGTAGACCTTCTGCGTGTCGTCGAGTTCGAACTCCACCCGGCCCACCGAGTCGCCGTTCGCGTCGTCGTGGTGGACCGACACCTCGGTCACCTTGCCGACGCGGGCGCCGCGAACTCGGACGTCGCTGCCGACCTTGAGCCCGGCGACGCTGGTGAAGTCGGCGGTGTAGGTCGCGGTGGCGGCGTCGATCGGGCGGACGATCGCGTTGCCGATGAACAGTCCGCCCGCCACACAGAACACGGCGAACACGATCAGGTAGATCAGGGCGCGGGAGAACTTGGTCATCGTCGCCCGCCGTTCGCCGGCCGGTCCAGGGCGACGCCGAGCGCGGGCGCCGAGGCGATCAGAGCGTCGAGGGTCAGGACGGGCCTGCCGTCGGGGCCCGGCGGCAGCGCGTGGTTCAGGTTCGCGATCAGCTGGGCGATCTGCCTGCCGTTGCGCTGCGACCCCGGGAAGGTGTCGTTGATCCGATTCAGCAGAGCGGTCAGCACCGGCATCAGGGGAGCGGTCTGACCGAGTTCGGGATCGGACAGCAGCTCGGTGACCTCGTCCATCGCCGGTCCGGCGGTGAACGAGAGTCCGGCCTCGGCCAGTTCGGTGTATCCGGGGCGACGCGGCGCCTCCCACGCCATCAGCTGTCTGATCGGCGGCAGAAGATCGTCGAAGGTGCCGCGGAGCTGACCGATCAACTCGGTGAACTGGGGGAGCGTGGTGCGGGGACTCACCACCTGGGTCTCGGCGATGTCGCTCATGATCTGGCCCGCGACGCCCAGGATCGGCAGCAGCCCGTCGGTGGCCTGGTCGGCGACGGCGAGGATGTCGCTCATATACGGGTCGAACGCCTCGTTCTGCACGTCGCTGAGCTTGCGAAGCAGGGTGGTCATGGTGGCGTCCTCCGGATCGCCCGCCTCCAGGGTCGACCCGTTGTGCAGCAGCGCGCCGCCGGACTGGCTGGTCAGCACGACGGCGGA
This sequence comes from Gordonia humi, assembly GCF_014197435.1. Classification (NCBI taxonomy): domain Bacteria; kingdom Bacillati; phylum Actinomycetota; class Actinomycetes; order Mycobacteriales; family Gordoniaceae; genus Gordonia; species Gordonia humi. The sequence continues at coordinate 4,532,612 of NZ_JACIFP010000001.1, read as the reverse complement.
GATCCCGAACAGGTTCTTCGGTGCGTACGACACCAGCGCGCGGTCGGTCAGGACGGTCAGCGCCTCGTCGCCGGAGTCGCCGTGCAGGTCGAGGGTCACCTCGTAGCTGCCGGGGGAGGCGAGTCGGATGTCGGAGACGGTGCCGATCTCCGAGCCGTTGAGGATCACCGCGGACCCGGAGGTGATGCCTCCGGCGACCGATTCGGTGACCATCGTGATGTGCGTCGAGTCGTCGGGCAGCGCGCGGACGCCGACGGCTGTCGCAGTGCTCGCCACGGCGACGACGCCGATCGTCGCGAGGGCACGGTTGCGGTAGGTGGCCGCGCTCGCCGACATACCGGGTATGCGGAATTCAGTCACGGGGCGTCATCCTCGGAACAGGAACGGGGAGTTGACGCCCCAGAAGGCGAGCGTCAGGGCGAGGTCGAGGACCATGATCGCGACGAGGCTGGCGCGGACCGCGCGCCCGGACGCCACCCCGACTCCTTCGGGACCGCCGTGGGCGAAGAACCCCTTGTAGCAGTGGATCAGGGTGATCGCGACGACGAAGGTGATCGTCTTGACCGTCGCCGCCAGCATGTCCGGGAAGTTCACGAACTGGTCGAAGTAGTGGGCGTAGGCGCCCGCCGAGCCGCCGCGGGCCACCACGACGACCGAACTCGACAGATAACTGGCGACCAGCGCGACCAGGAAGGTCGGAATGGTGGTGAGGATGCCCGCGATCACGCGAGTGGACACGACGAACGACATCGAGTGCACGCCGATCACCTCGAGGGCGTCGATCTCCTCGCTGATCCGCATCGAGCCGATCTCGGCGGTCATCCGGCAGCCCGCCTGGATCGCGAAGGCGACGGCGGCCAGGATCGGCGCGAACTCGCGGGTGATGGCGAACGACGACACCGAGCCGGTCATCGGGCCGAGTCCGATCAGGTTCAGCGTGCTGTCGGAGATGATGGCGACCGTCGCCCCGGCCGCGACGCCCAGACCGGCCATGAGCAGGGCGGTGCCGCCGCCGACGACGACCGCGCCTCGGCCCCAGGTGAGGTCGGTGACCGTGCGGATCGTCTGGCGCGGATAGCGCAGCGGGGTCACCGGCACGTAGCGGACGGTCTGCCAGAGGAACGTCAGGAACTGGCCGAGATAGCTCAACGAGACGTCGACGTCGTTCTTCGCCGAGACGAGCCACCGCAGGCGGCGAGGCTCATACGTTGATGGAATGCCCACTCTGCTCGATCCCCCGACCCGTCTCGTCTGCCGTCGTCGCCGGCCCCCGCCAGCGCGGTGTTACAACTGATGTGTGTTTTGTACCACGAATGGAACGACAATGCGAAGTTTGTTACATCGGTTCGAGTGGGTGTGCCGGGGTGCCGCGGTGTGACGTCACCCGGCCCGACTTGGAGAGAAGTGTCCATCTCGCGTAGACTCGAACCTCGGTGCGTCGTGCGGTTCCGCATGTCTGCGATCAGGTGTCGAGAGGTGTCTGATTCGGACTTCGGTCGCAGGTGGGGCACCGGAAGTACCGGAAAGTCGAAGGATCCAAGGTTGGCGGCGTCATCGGACGTCGCTGAGGAATCGCGGAGGATATGGCTAAGAAAGACGGAGCCATCGAGGTCGAGGGTCGAGTGGTCGAACCCCTGCCCAATGCAATGTTTCGCATTGAGCTGGAGAACGGACACAAGGTTCTCGCCCACATCAGCGGAAAGATGCGGCAGCACTACATCCGCATCCTCCCGGAGGACCGTGTGGTCGTAGAGCTCTCGCCCTACGACCTCGCCCGTGGACGCATCGTCTACCGGTACAAGTAACCCTGGAAGTTCAACAAGGAGAACGCTGACGTGAAGGTCAAGCCGAGCGTCAAGCCGATCTGCGAGAAGTGCAAAGTGATCCGCCGCAACGGCCGGGTCATGGTGATCTGCGACAACCTGCGTCACAAGCAGCGTCAGGGCTGATCAACGCCCCTCTTCGGGTCGCTTGAAACACACAACTGAATATCGATCGATGAACTTCCAGCACCAGTGTCCGCAGACGCGCGGACACCCACCCCCGGTTCAGAGGCCGGGGCCCGACGTATGAGTTCGGGACGGACTGGAAGCAGACCTCTGAGACACAAGAAGGAAACGCCACATGGCACGTGTTGCTGGTGTGGATCTTCCCCGCGAAAAGCGGCTGGAGATCGCACTCACATACATCTACGGAGTTGGTCGTACCACCTCCAAGGAGATCATCGCCGCCACCGGCATCTCGCCGGACCTGCGCGCGAAGGATCTGACCGACGCAGACGTCTCGAAGCTGCGTGAGTACATCGAGGCCTCGGTGAAGGTGGAGGGCGACCTCCGCCGCGAGGTGCAGGCCGACATCCGTCGCAAGATCGAGATCGGCTGCTACCAGGGTCTGCGCCACCGTCGCGGCCTGCCGGTCCACGGTCAGCGCACCAAGACCAACGCCCGCACTCGTAAGGGCCCGAAGAAGACCATCGCCGGGAAGAAGAAGTAATGCCTCCGAAGTCACGTAGCGCAGGCCCCAAGAAGGGCACCCGCCGTCGCGATAAGAAGAACGTCCCGCTCGGCCACGCACACATCAAGTCGACGTTCAACAACACCATCGTCTCGATCACCGACCCCGAGGGCAATGTGATCAGCTGGGCCTCGTCCGGCCACGTGGGCTTCAAGGGCTCGCGTAAGAGCACCCCGTTCGCCGCGCAGCTCGCTGCCGAGAACGCCGCTCGCAAGGCGCAGGAGAACGGCGTCAAGAAGGTCGACGTCTTCGTCAAGGGTCCGGGTTCGGGTCGCGAGACCGCCATCCGTTCGCTGCAGGCAGCCGGCCTCGAGGTCGGCACGATCTCCGACGTGACCCCGCAGCCCCACAACGGCTGCCGTCCGCCCAAGCGGCGCCGGGTCTAGGCGAGAGAGGAAGAGATAAACCATGGCTCGCTATACCGGCCCCGCAACTAAGAAGTCCCGTCGCCTCCGGGTCGACCTCATCGGTGGAGACGCATCGTTCGAGCGTCGTCCGTACCCGCCCGGCCAGCACGGTCGCGCGCGGATCAAGGAGTCCGAGTACCTGCTCCAGCTGCAGGAGAAGCAGAAGGCTCGCTTCACCTACGGCGTCATGGAGAAGCAGTTCCGCCGCTACTACGAAGAGGCGAACCGTCGCTCCGGCAAGACCGGTGACGTGCTGCTCCAGATCCTGGAGACCCGTCTCGACAACGTCGTCTACCGCGCGGGCATCGCCCGCACGCGTCGTCAGGCCCGCCAGATGGTCAGCCACGGCCACTTCACCGTCAACGGTGTCCGCGTGGACGTGCCCAGCTACCGCGTCAGCCAGTACGACATCATCGACGTCCGTCCGAAGTCGCTGCAGACCACGCCGTTCCAGATCGCCCAGGAGACCCTCGGCGACCGGACCCCGCCGGCTTGGCTGCAGGTGGTTCCGTCGACGCTGCGCATCCTCGTGCACTCGGTGCCCGAGCGCGCACAGATCGACGTCCCGCTGACCGAGCAGCTCATCGTCGAGTTCTACTCGAAGTAAGCCGCTCACCAGAAAACCTGAGCAGCCCCGCAGCTGCTTCGGTTCCGCTTCCAGACCGTCAAATAGCGGGCGGTCACGAAGGAGAAACACCCTCACATGCTCATCTCACAGCGACCCACCCTGTCCGAAGAGGTCATCGCCGAGAACCGGTCGAAGTTCACCATCGAACCGCTCGAGCCGGGCTTCGGCTACACCCTCGGCAACTCGCTGCGGCGCACGCTGCTCTCGTCCATCCCGGGCGCGGCAGTCACCAGCATCCGCATCGACGGCGTCCTGCACGAGTTCACCACCGTCCCCGGAGTGAAGGAGGATGTCACCAACATCATCCTGAACCTCAAGGGTCTCGTGGTCAGCTCGGAAGAAGACGAGCCGGTCACCATGTACGTCCGTAAGCAGGGTCCGGGAGCCGTCACCGGCGCCGACATCGTGCCGCCCGCAGGCGTCACCGTCCACAACCCCGACCTGCACATCGCGACCCTCAACGACAAGGGCAAGCTCGAGATCGAGCTCGTCGTCGAGCGGGGCCGCGGTTACGTTCCGGCCGTGCAGAACAAGGCCACCGGCGCAGAGATCGGCCGCATCCCGGTCGACTCGATCTACTCGCCGGTCCTCAAGGTGACCTACAACGTCGAGGCCACCCGTGTCGAGCAGCGCACCGACTTCGATCGTCTGGTGCTCGACGTGGAGACCAAGAACTCCATCACCGCCCGTGACGCCCTGGCGTCCGCCGGTAAGACCCTGGTCGAGCTCTTCGGCCTGGCTCGGGAGCTCAACGTCGAGGCCGAAGGCATCGAGATCGGACCCTCGCCTGCCGAGGCCGACCACATCGCCGCGTTCACGCTGCCGATCGAGGACCTCGAGCTGACCGTCCGTTCGTACAACTGCCTCAAGCGCGAAGGTGTGCACACCGTCGGCGAGCTGGTCGCACGCACGGAGTCGGATCTGCTCGACATCCGCAACTTCGGTCAGAAGTCCATCGACGAGGTGAAGGTGAAGCTCCACGGTCTGGGACTGGCCCTCAAGGACAGCCCGGCCAGCTTCGACCCGTCGCAGGTCGCCGGTTACGACCCGGCCACCGGCACGTGGACGGACGAGGCGTCGTACGACGCCGACTCCGGTGAGGATTTCGCGGAGACCGAACAGCTCTGAGCTGCTTGAACCACTACGACTTCCGGTCGAGAGATCGGCGAGTCCCCTCCTAGGAGAGAGAAATGCCAAAGCCCACAAAGGGTGCCCGCCTCGGCGGGTCGGCCAGCCACCAGAAGGCGATCCTGGCGAACCTCGCCACGGCGCTCTTCGAGCACGGCCGCATCACCACCACAGAAGCGAAGGCCAAGCGGCTCCGTCCGTACGCGGAGAAGCTCATCACCCATGCGAAGACCGGCGAGCTCGCCAACCGTCGCCAGGTGATGAAGGACATCCGCGACAAGGACGTCGTCCACACGCTGTTCGCCGAGATCGGCCCGCAGTTCGCCGAGCGCAACGGTGGCTACACCCGCATCATCAAGACTCTGCCGCGCAAGGGCGACAACGCTCCGATGGCAGTGATCGAACTGGTCAGCGGATCGACCGCCTCCAGCGAGGCGAGCCGTGTCGCACGTGCCGCAGCGTCGAAGGCCAAGGCCGAAGAAGCCAAGGCCGAAGAAGCCAAGGCCGACGAGGCTGAGGCCGACGAGGTCGAGGCCGAGAACGTCGTCGAGGAGGTCGAAGCCGACGCCACCGAGGCAGAGGTCGAGAACGCCGACGCCGTGGCAGAGGCGGTCGACGATCAGTCGTCGGCAGCCGTCGCCGAGGACGCCAAGGAAGACTGATTCCTCCTGACACCTCGCTGCCCGCCCCCGTCACCGACGAGGGCGGGCAGTGTCGTCTTCGACTCACCATCGGCTACGACGGCACCGACTTCTCCGGTTGGGCCACCCAGCCCGGCCGCCGCACCGTCTGCGAGACCGTCGAGTCGACGCTCGCCACCGTGCTCCGCGCGCCCGTGCGGCTCACCGTCGCCGGACGCACCGACGCCGGTGTGCACGCCTCGGGGCAGATCGCGCACTGCGACGTGCCCGTCGCCTCCCTGCGGACACGGTCCATCGACGGAGAGCCGTCGCGTCTGGTCCGCAGGTTGGCCAAGATGCTGCCCGACGACGTCCGCGTCAAAGCCGTCGACGAGGTCTCCACCGACTTCGACGCGCGCTTCGCGGCGTTGGCGCGCACCTACCGCTACCGACTGGCCGACGCACGCTGGGGCGCCGAGCCCACAGCGGCCCGCGTCACCGCCGACTGGCCGCGCGATCTGGACGTCGACGCGATGAACGACGCCGCGCACGGCCTCGTCGGACTCAACGACTTCGCGGCCTTCTGCCGCTACCGCGAGGGCTCCACCACCATCCGCGAACTGCAGGAGTTCTCCTGGCGTCGTGATGACGACGGCGTTCTGGTGGCCGTGGTCCGCGCGGACGCCTTCTGCTGGTCGATGGTCCGCTCCCTGGTCGGCGCCGTCGCCCTGGTCGGTGACGGCCGCCGCGATCGGGACTGGTGCACCGGTCTGCTCGCCGAGCGCAGTCGCTCCGCGCAGGTCCCGGTCGCCCAGGCGCGCGGCCTCTGCCTGGTGCACGTCGCCTACCCGCCGCCGGCCGAATGGGCGGCCCGCGCCGAACTGACCCGCGACGTACGCGACGCGGGTGACCTCGCGGGCGGCTGCTGCGGCGACTGACCGTCGTTCAGGCGGCCTCGGCATCCTCGGCGAACTGCGTGCGGTACAGCTCCGCGTACCGACCGTCCGAGGCCAGCAGTTCCACGTGTGTGCCCGATTCCACGACCCGACCGGCCTCGAGGACCAGAATGCGATCAGCGCCTCGGACCGTCGCCAGCCGATGTGCGATCACCACCGCGGTCCGACCGGTGAGCGCTTCGGCGAGCGCCTCGGTCACGGCGGCCTCCGACGTCGAGTCCAGATGAGCCGTCGCCTCGTCGAGGACCACCACGCGCGGCCGAGCCAACAGGACGCGAGCGATCGTGAGCCGCTGACGTTCGCCGCCGGAGAACCGGTGTCCACGCTCGCCGACGACGGTGTCGAGACCGTCCGGGAGCGCGGCGACCAGCCGGTCGAGTCGGGCGCGCCGCAAGGCGTCCCACACCTGCGGGTCCGTGGCATCCGGCCGGGCCAGGGTCAGATTCGCGCGCACGGTGTCGTGGAACAGGTGTCCGTCCTGTGTCACCATGCCGACCGCGCGGTGCAGCTGTGTCGAGTCGGTGTCCCGGACGTCGACGCCGCCGATGCGGACGGAACCGTTGTCGACGTCGAACAGTCGGGGAATGAGTCCGGCGACGGTCGACTTGCCCGCCCCCGACGATCCGACGAGGGCCACCGTCCCTCCCGCGGGCACGCCGAACGAGACGTCGTGCAGAACCTGTGCTCCGACGGTGGGATCGAGCGTCGTGACGTCCTCCAATGATGCGAGCGAGACGGATTCGGCCGACGGGTAGGTGAAGTCGACGGAGTCGAACTCGACGGCGAGGGGGCCGTCGGGCAGGGGCGTCCGATCCGGGCGGTCGGTGATCAGCGGTGGCAGATCGAGGACCTCGAACACCCGGGAGAAGCTGACGAGCGCGCCCATCACCTCCACGCGTGCGTTGGCCAACGCGGTCAGAGGTGCGTACAGCCGGGTCAGCAGCATGGCGAGCGAGACGACGGTGCCCGCCTGGATGCGGTGATCGAGGGCCAGCACTCCGCCCACACCGTAGGTCAAGGCCAGTGCCAGCGCCGACACCAGCATCAGGGCGAGGACGAAGGTCTGTTGCACCATGGCCGACCGTACGCCCAGATCGCGGACCCGACCTGCGCGCGCGGCGAACTCCGCCGACTCCCGGTCGGCGTCGCCGAAGAGCTTGATCAGGGTGGCTCCGGGCGCCGAGAACCGTTCGGTCATCCGGTCGCTCATCGCCGCGTTGTGATGGGCCTTGCTGTACTGGAGACCGGCCAGCCGCGCGCCGATCCGACGGGCGGGCAGCAGGAACAGCGGCAGCAGAACCAGGGCGAGGACGGTGACCTGCCAGGACAGGGTGAGCATCGCGGCCAGCGCCAGCAGCAGAGTCACCACGTTCGAGACGATGCCCGCGAACGCATCGCTGAAGGCCCGCTGGGCGCCGATCACGTCGTTGTTCAGACGGCTGACGAGTGCGCCGGTGCGAGTACGTCCGAAGAAGGCGACGGGCATGGTCTGCACGTGGTCGTACACCGCGGTGCGCAGATCGAAGATCAGTCGTTCGCCGATCGTCGACGACAGCCATCGCTGGGCCAGGCCCAGCGCCGCCTCGGCTACCGCGACGACGGCGATGACGACGGCCAGGACGATCACGGTCCGAGCGGGTGCGGCACGGGTGATCGCGTCGACGACTCGTCCGGCGAGGAGGGGCGTCGCGACCGCCGTCGCCGCTACCGCGACGCTCACCGCGGCGAAGCAGGTCAGTCGGCGACGATGCGGTCGTGCGAACCGCGCCATGCGTGCGATCGTCGACCGGTCGACGGTGCCGTCTCCGGTTCGGGTGTTCATCGCGGAGTAGACGGTGTTCCACGCGGTGCTCTCGATGCTCATGCCTCGACTGTGAAACATCAACTATGGTTGAGGTCAAGTGTCGGTGATCGACGAGGGGAGCCGAGATGACGGACAAGCCGCCGTGGGAGCGTCGGGAGCTGACGGTCGGTGAACTGTCGGCGAGGAGCGGCGTCGCGGTCTCGGCGTTGCACTTCTATGAGCGGGAGGGGCTGATCGACGCGCGCCGGACCAGCGGCAACCAGCGTCGGTACCGGCGCGACACGTTGCGTCGCGTGGCGTTGATCAGGATCGCGCAGCGAGTCGGGATTCCGCTGGCCGACATCGGAGCCGCGCTGGCCCGACTGCCCGAGGGGCGCACGCCGACCGCACACGACTGGGCGGAGTTGTCGCTGGCGTGGCGCGATGAACTCGACGAGAGGATCCACCGGTTGCAGCAGCTCCGAGACGACTTCGACGGGTGCATCGGGTGCGGCTGTCTGTCGTTGCAGCGGTGCGCGTTGGCCAATCCGCACGACGAGTACGGTGGCCACGGCGACGGGCCCCGCCGACTGATCGAGACGTAATCCGTGCCGTCTGCCCGTGCCGTCCGGAGGAACGTCACGGGCCGCATGCTCGTCGGTACGGGCATGCGGCCCGCGGGTGGAGCGGCCAGGGAGGGAGCCGACGTTCACAGGAATTACGTTCGTTTGTAGAACGAAACATAAGCTACAGTGTGGTCGATCGTCAAGCATCGCTGCTCGGCGAACGGGGGAGGGAATCGATGACGACCGAGGTCGGTACGGGGAGACCGCGAGACAGCCGGATCGATGCGGCGGTGCTGGGCGCCGCGCGCGAGGTGCTCAGCGAAGTCGGCTATGCCGGACTGACGTTGACCGAGGTCGCGGCCCGCGCGGGCACGTCGGTGCCCGCTCTGCGTCGCCGCTGGCCGGGGAAGGTGCATCTGGTGCACCATGTGCTGTTTCCGAGCGAAGTGACCATGCCGCCGCGGAATCCGAACGCGACGCTCGACGACGAGATCGTGGCGATCATCGACGGATGCGCGGTGATCTTCGGTGACTGTGCCACTCGCCAGGCGGTCATCGGACTGATCGGCGACCTCGGACCTCAGGCCGATGTGCAGCAGCAGCTGACGGACCGTCTGCGCGACGTCGTATGGCCGGATGTGACGCAACGTCTGCGCGACGCCGCCGCGCGCGACGGCATCGACGCCCCGGACGATCCGACGATGGTGATCGAGATGGCCTTCGGCGGCACCCTGGCCGCAGTCCTCATGCGCGGTGGCGACGGACTCGACGACGCCTGGCGCGCTTCGATGCGGAGAGTGCTGCGAGCGGTGCTCGCGGCCGGGGACTGAGCGTTCAGCTGCGCCGGAAGCCGTGCGACAGCTCGGTCAGCAGTTCGGCGACGAGTTGGTTCGGCGCGGCGTCGTCGCGTAGAACGGCCGACACGGGGAGAGTGAAGCTCAGGCTGCGCCGACACGAGATGCCCGGCTGCAACGGGTCCTCGTAGAGCAGCGTCCACGAGTCCGGGCGGTTGATCAGGTCGAAGGCCACCGAGTGTCCTTCCCGGATCTCGGGACCGTACGTCACCTCGACGTCGGCGCGGTCGAAGGCCCGGTCGACGAGGCGGTGGAGCAGGACCTGTCGATCGGCGGGCGGCAGCAGCAGGGGGTAGGGGGCGAGATCGGCCGGAGTCGGCGCCTGGCCGCCTGCTGCGAGCGGATGACGCGAACTGAAGGCGATGACGGGCTGGTCCACCCACAACGGATCGAGGTACAGGCCGTCGCGGTCGACGGTGCCGCGGATCAGGGCCAGATCGGCTTCGCCGGAGGCCACCGCGTCGATGCGCTGTGCGAACGGTTTGATCAGGAAGTCGATCTCGGCGTCGGGGTTGGCGTCGCGGACCCCCGACACCGCCGCCAGTGCGGCGCGCGCGAACGACATGTTGGCGGCGATGCGGACTCGGTCGGGGCGCGGTGCGGTCGCGGCGATCGCATCGTCGCGCAGTGCGAGCAGATCGCGGGCGTACGGCAGGAAGGTCTCGCCCGCCTCGGTGAGTCGGACGCGGCGCTGCGACCGATCGAAGAGCTCGACCGCGAGTTCGCGTTCGAGGGCCGCCACCTGGTGGCTGATGGCCGACTGCGACACGAAGCAGCGCTGCGCCGCACGTGAGAAGCCTCCGGTCTCGGCGACGGCCGCGACGTACTCCAGCTGACGAAACTCCATTCCGTCATTGTATGAGAAAACCAGATGGAACCTACAACAGAATGCCTGTTCATCGAGGTTGTCCATGCACGTGCGTTCTAGCAATCTGGTTGTAGCACCAGTTACGGACGCGAGAGGAGCGCAGGGACAATGCGAAGCACCGACGTGGTGATCATCGGATCGGGATTCGGCGGTCTGGCCGCAGCGAAGCGGTTGGCCAAGTCGAGAGTCGACACGTTGTTGATCTCGGCCACCGACGAGCATCTGTTCCAGCCGTTGCTCTATCAGGTCGCGACCGGCGTCCTGCCGACCGAGGAGATCGCGCCGAACATCGCCGACGTGCTCGCGTCCAAGGAGACCGTGTCGGTGGTCCGCGGATACGTGACCGCCGTCGACGTCGAGCGCAAGGTCGTCGTCTACCGCACCGACGATGGAGTCGAAGAGGTCGCGTATCGGAAGCTGATCGCGGCGGCAGGCGTCGCGCAGGGCTATTTCGGTCACGACGAGTGGGCCGAGGCCACTTTCTCGCTCAAGACGCTCGACGACGCCGTCGCGCTCCGCGGACAGTTGCTCGACTGTTTCGCGGCACCGGCCGACGACGTCGACGCGCACACCTTCGTGGTGGTCGGCGGCGGTGCGACCGGCGTCGAGATCGCCGGGCAGATCCGGGAGCTGGCCGTCCGCCACTTCACCGACGTCCCCGCGCACGTCTACCTCGTCGAAGGCGCGGGCGACCTGCTGCCGGTGTACGGCGGCAAGCTGTCGGACTTCACCCGCGCAACCCTGGAGAAGACGGGGATCGAGGTGCTCACCGACACCTTCGTCACCGACATCGACGGTCATGCGGTGACAGTTCGCAGCGGTCAGACCGAACGCGTCCTGCGCGCGGCGACCATCGTGTGGTCGGCGGGCGTTCGGGCCACCGACCTGTCGGCGACCATCGCCGAGGCCACCGGCTGCGCCACGGACCGGGCCGGGCGCCTGCTGATCGACGACGATCTGACCGTCGGCGACCGCGACGACGTCTTCGCCATCGGCGACATGACCAGCCTCAAGGGCTACCCGGGTCAGAGCCCGGTGGCCATGCAGCAGGGCCGCCACGTCGCCGACATGATCCGCGGGAAGAAGGCGCCGGGTACCGAGTTCGTGTACACCGACAAGGGCAGCATGGCGGTGGTGAACCGCCACAACGCCGTCGTCGACGCGCCGTTCGGGATCAAACTCACCGGAGTGCTCGGTTGGTTCACCTGGTTGGGTGTGCACTTGTACTACCTGGTCGGCTTCCGGAACCGGGCGGTCGCGGTGGCCTCGTGGTTCAAGTCGTTCGCGGGTCGGGCACGCCCGGGATTCGCGCAGGCCGTGCCGTCCGCCGACGGTCGGCCGGACGACCGGTCCGACGGGGTCGACACCGCGGCCTGACCGCTCGTATCGGCGGCCCGGAGAGATCCCCCGATCTCTCCGGGCCGCTGCGTCGCCGCCGCCTCACCCCTCGAAAGGCGGGTGGCGTCGCAGCACAGTGCCGCCGAAGTCGTCGGCGATCGTGGCGGCCAGTTCGACGAACGCCCGGCGCGCGTGTCTGCCGAGGAGATCGAGGTCGATGTCGGCGCCCTCGGCGAGATGGTCGTCGAACGGCACCTCCTGAACGGCTCGACACCGGGTCAGGAAGTGTTGGGTCAGATTGCCGACGTCGATCGACGACGCGCCCGGCCGTGCCGAACTGAGGACCACGACGCACCGGCCGATCAGATGACCGAAGCCGTGTCCCTGGAGCCAGTCGAGGGTGGCGCCCGCGCTCCTCGCGCCATCGAGGGCCGGCGAGCTGACCAGCACGATCGCATCGGCCAGGTCGAGGACACCGCGCATTGCATCGTGGGACATTCCGGTCCCGCAGTCGGTGAGGATGATGTTGTAGAACCGCTGCAGGATCGACATGACGCCGCGGTACTCGCTCTCGTCGAACGCCTCTGCGGCGGCCGGATCGCGTTCGGACGCCAGGACTTCCAAGCGGCTCGGCGCCTGCGAGGTGTGCGCACGGACGTCGGAGTAGCGGGACAGGACCGGATCGGCGAGCAGATCGCGGACCGTCGACTGGGTCTGCAGCGGGATGCGCTGTGCGAGCGTGCCCAGGTCGGGATTGGCGTCGACGGCGATGACGCGGTCGCCGCGCAGAGACGAGAACGTGGATCCGAGGCCGATGGTCGTGGTGGTCTTTCCGACGCCGCCCTTGAGGGAGAGCACCGCGATGCGGTAGTCGCCGCGGACCGGTTGCCGGACGCGGTCGAGCAGGTCGCGGTATTCGAGCTCGGCCGGCGACTCACCCGGATTCACGGTGCCGGCGCTGAGCGTGTGCACCGCTCGACGCCATCCATGCGCCGGCGCGCGTCTGGCCTTCCTGATCAGTGCGACCTCGTCGAGGGCCGGACCGAGCTGCCCGGTCGTGGGAGGCGGCGTCGGGCGAATCGGATTCGGGAAATTCGGCCGGGGACCGCCCGGTGGCGGCATCGGCGGCGGCGGTGCCGGTCGCGGCGGGGTGACGGGCGGGCTGACGACGCCGACCGGTGGCGGCGGCACGATCTGCGAGAGATCCACCGCGCCCGCCGGGATCGGAGTCGGGTCGGCCGCTACCGGAGCGGCGGCCGGTTCCGGCGGAGTCGCACTCACCAGCCAAGGCGGAGTCTCCGGGTCGTACGGGCCGGTGCCGGATCCGGTCGGTGAGGCGAAGTCGGTCGTCATTGCGGTGGTCCCCTCGAATGCGGTGTTCCTGCGGTGCGCGGAACGCTACGCCCGTGGAACCGCGACACGCCCGAGAGAAAGACAATGGAACCCGATCGGTCCGGCGTGCGTCTGACCCTTCATGGAGACGAAGAATTCACCCGAACCCACAGGTCCCGGCGGTGCGGCGCCGGAGGGGATGACCACGGTGCGCTCGCGCGGCGGCGGAATCGTCGTGACCTGCACCCCGACCGGACTGCCGGTGGCCATGCGGCTCGAGCCGGCGCAGTGCCGCCGCGACCCGGGCGAGCTCGCCGCCGACATCCTCGCGTTGTGCAGACATGCCGGTGTCACCGCGGGCGTCCGACGACGGGCGAGTCTGGCCGCCGACGGCGTGCCGGAGGAGACGCTGTCGCTGCTCGGCCTGCCGTCCCGCGACGATCTGCTGGCCTCCGAGGACGCGGTCGACGCCGGATCGGTCCGGCGCGGCGGGAGTCTGCGATGAGCGTGATGGACGAGATCGCACGCAATGCCGAGCGTCAGCTCGAGATGCTCGAGGACGTCCAGACCCGACTCGGGGCGTTGACGGTGCGCGAGACCGGCGACGACGGTCGCGTGATCGTCCACGTCGACGTGTCGGGTGCACTCACCGGTCTGGAACTGCTTCCCGGGGCGTGCAAAGGGAATCCGATCGCGTTGGCGGAGGCGATCGTCCGGACGGCTGTGCGTGCGGCGACCCAGGTGTTCACCGAGCGCGCCGAGATCATGGCGGCGTTCGTCGAGGACTTCGCCGAACTCACCGGCGAGTCGATGGAACCGAACGGGCCGACCGTGCGTCCAACCTACCGAGAGCACTTTTCGTCGAAGGGGGAGTCATGAGTGGTCGTGTTCACGCGGTCCCGGCAGGGATCGAGGCGTTCGCCGCGACGTCGGCGACACTCGGTACGGCGACGGCGGGCGCCGCGGTCGGCGATACGGCGCGGGCGGCCGTGATGGCCGCCGCATTCGGTCTGATCGGACAGGAGTTCCTGGCCGCCTACGGCGTCGCCGAGGCCAATCACCTCGCCGCCGTCGCCCGTCTCGCGGCCGTGCACGGGGGCACCGCATCGGCGACCACGGCGGGTCTGGCCGCGCTGTCGGCGGCGGACACGGCCGGGGCGTCCGGTCTGGAGGCATGATGACCTGCGACGCCGACGGGCTCACCGTGGGCGACGTTCTGGCGCCGACCGGGATCACGGCACTGTTCGACACCCCGGTGAGCGAGGTTCTCGACGGACTCGGACTGCCGCGATTCGACGCACCGGCACAGGTCGGCCTGCCCGACCTGTCGTCGCTGAACCTGCGGTCGTTCCCCTCGATCACCGGGATCGATCCGGTGTCGCTGATGAAGCCGATCGTCGACCTGCTCGGCACGTTCGGCACCGGTTCGATGTCCGGCGGGGCCGACCCCGTCGCATCGCTGGGCGGCCTCGCCGGACTCCTGCGGTCGGGTGCGTCCGCCCTGCTGGACGCGGCGAGCAGCGTCGACATCGACTGGGCCGGACAGGCCGCGGCCGCGGCGATCGGTGCCGCCACTCGCACGGCGGGCCAGTCCGAGCAGGTCGCGGCGCAGGGCACGGCGATGGCGTCCGATGTCGCTTCGGCCGGGGCGATCGTCGGTGCGGGCTTCACCCGACTGCAGAGCGTCGTCGCCAAGACCGCGGGGCTGCTGGCTGCGGCCGCACCGGCGCTGGCGACACCGCCCGGCCAGATCGCCGCACTCGGCATCGCCGCCGAAGGGCTCACCGAAGGTCTCGCAGTGGTGGCCGAGACCCGGGCACAACTGGTGGCGCCGACCGCGCACATCGCCGGTGTCGGCGCACCGGTCTCCGTCTCGGATCCGCCGACCGCTCTGACCGGCGACACCTGGTCGACTCTGCTGCAACAGGCCGGGCCGCTGTTCCGAGCCGGCGTCCAGATCGCGGGGTCACTGCTCGGCGTCGACGGCGACGCGGCCCCGGAGAGCGATGTCGCGGTCGGGGGCGACGAGACGGCGTCGACCGCCGCGACATCGCCCGACTGCTGCGCACCGTGCGCGACCGCGACGGCGCCGACTACGCCGCAGTCGACGACCGCGGTCCAGACGTCCGCTGCGCCGTCGGCGACGGTTCGGCCCGCTGCCTCCACACCAGCGGTGCAGGCCGTCGACACGCCCGCGACGTCTCTCGCCGAGACTCCGATCGAACTCGTCGACCGACCGGTCACCAGCAATGCGACCGTCGTCGCCGATACCGGACCGGCATCGATCAGCACCGCCGCACCCGTCTCGTACAGCGGTGTTCCGCCGGTGCCGATGACATCGACGGCGGTCGCGGCCGCCGGGCGAGCCGTTGATCCGACGCCGCTGCGCCTGACCGAAACGTCGCCGGCGACACCGGAGGCGGATCCGACCGGTACGGACCTCGCGACGCTGCTCGCGCAACCGTTCGGCGCCGAGGTCGCCCTCCGGCTCGGCACCGACACCACAGATTTCGCCGGATCAGTCTGATCCGGCAGTTGAAGAAGGGGAATGCACGTGACCACAGGACTCAATGTCGACCTCGGCGCCTCGCAGGCGTCGACGGCGAGTATCAAAGGGATAGTCAGCGAGATGCAGGGGATCATCGGCCGCATCCAGTCGGCGGCGGCGAACGGCAGCAGCACCTGGGACGGCAAGGCGTCGACCACATTCGACGGTACGCACACCGACTGGCACCAGACCGCCACCAGGCTGCAGCACGCGCTCGACGAGATCGAGGCCAAGCTGACCACCGGCTTCCGCGGCTACGACGACGAGGACGCGACCGCGGCCGCCATGGTCGGCGGCTCGGGTCAGGGAACACTGGCGCTCTAGCGCCGGCAGATCAGGGGGTACAGAACATGTCCGGAGTGATTCGATACAATTTCGCGAGTCTCGACACGCTGTCGGGGGATCTGCGCGGTCAGTTTCAGCGGTTGGAGGAGCTGTCGGGGCAGCTCAAACGGCAGGTGACCGCGCTCGCCAGTCATTGGGACTCCGGTGGCGCGAACGCGTACCAGCAGTCGCAGGCTCAATGGGACAAGCTGTTCGCCGACGCGCGGACCAGGCTCGACTCGTTGGGGGTCGGAGTGCAGAAGGCGGCGTCGCAGATGCGCGACACCGACCTGCGTGTCAGTCGTACATTCGGCGCCTGAACGCAGCCGGCGCCGGTGCCGCATTCGTCGGGGGATGCGGTACCGGCGCCGGAGGTCGAGGACGTCAGGCGGTGTCGAGCCGCCACGTGCTGACGGCCCAGATGATCATGACGTCGACGGCGATGATGAGGATCGCCCACCACGGATGCTGCGGCAGCCACATGAACTGGGCGATGATCGACACCGAGGCGATGACGATCGCGGCCATGCGGGCCCAGTCGGAACCCATCGCCATACCGATCGCGACCGCGATGCCGATGATGCCGAGGATCAGGTGAATCCATCCCCAGGTGGTCAGGTTGAACGAGTAGACGTAGTCTTCGCCGATCACGAATATCTTGTCGTCGGCGAGCGCGGAGATGCCTTGCAGGGCTTCCAGCACACCTCCGACGAAGAGCAGCGCGGCCGCGCCGATCGTGATTCCACCCGCGTAGGCGTTATCGACGGGATCAGGTCTCGACATGTGGTTTCCCTTTCATATGGACGACAGACGGCAGCCGACTGTATCGAGATATAAGAGGGATTCGAGAGTCTTGTCACGGTTTTGACGGGGATTGGCGATATCGTGGCCTCATCGCAGATCAGCGCGCGATGTCAGCCCCGCTCGGGGGCCTCGCAGAGCCGTCTGGCGTTGAGCCTTCGACGCCGACCGCTTACCTACTTCTCTCCGGTGTGCCCGCGCAGCAGGTCGGCGAAGTCGGCCACCGGTCCCAGATCGGTGGGATGACCGCTGCGACGCGGCGCCGCTGCGCCGTCCGTCGGACCGCCGAACCCGGCGACGGAGCCGCCGACCATCATGCGGTCGGCGAGCTCGGCGCCTGCCCGCGAGATGCGGGTGCCGAGTTCGGGGGAACCGAAGTCGTCGGTCGCTGCGAAGACACCCGTCGGCAGCACCTCGGCCCGCAGGTACGCCAGGAGCGGGCGGATGGCGTGGTCGATCACCAGCGAGTGGCGCGGTGTACCGGCCGTCGCCGCGGCCAGGACCGGCACTCCGGTGAGCGCGTCCGGATCCAGGACGTCGAAGAACATCTTGAAGATGCCGCTGTACGACGCGGCGAACACCGGTGTCGCGACGATCAGACCGTCGGCGTCGGCGATCGCGTCCTGCGCCGCGCGGACCTGGGGCGACGCGACGCCGGAGGTCACCGCGGTCGCCAGATCGCGGGCGAGCGATGCGACGTCGATGTAGTCGATCGTCGCCTGCTCTCCGCGCGCAGACACCGCGGCCTCGACCGCACCCGCGAGCTGTTCGGACAACAGCCGTGTCGACGACGCCGCTGAGACTCCCGCGTTGACGACCACCACCCGGCGGGTCATCGTGCGGCCTCGGCCGCCGCGACCGCCGGGCTGGAGATCACCTTGCGGTGAGCGCTGTCGGCGCCCGCGGCGACCAGGTCCGCGTGCGACGGCGGATCGGACGGCACGTGTGCCGGGCGTCGGCGTTCGAACTCGGTGCGCAGGGTCGGCACCACCTCGCGGCCCAGGATCTCGACCTGCTCGAGGACCTGGTCCAGCGGGAGACCGGCGTGGTCGACGAGGAACAGCTGACGCTGGTAGTCGCCCGCGTAGCCGGCGAAGGTCAGCGTCTTCTCGATCACCTGCTCCGGAGTGCCGACCGTCAGCGGAGTCATCTCGGTGAACTCCTCCATCGACGGGCCGTGCCCGTAGACCGGCGCATTGTCGAAGTACGGACGGAAGCGCCGCTTGGCCTCGGCCTCGGTCTCGGCCATGAACACCTGTCCGCCGAGTCCGACGATCGCCTGATCGGCGGAGCCGTGGCCGTAGTGCTCGTAGCGCTGCCGGTACAGGTTCACCATCTGCTCGGTGTGCTCCTTGTTCCAGAAGATGTTGTTGTGGAAGAAGCCGTCGCCGTAGAACGCGGCCTGTTCGGCGATCTCCGGCGAACGGATGGAGCCGTGCCAGACGAACGGCGGCGTATCGTCCAGCGGAGCGGGGGTTGAGGTGAATCCCTGTAGGGGAGTGCGGAACTCGCCGTCCCAATCGACGTTCTTCTCACGCCACAGACGACGCAGCAGATGGTAGTTCTCCACGGCCATCGGGATGCCCTTGCGGATGTCCTTGCCGAACCACGGATACACCGGTCCGGTGTTGCCGCGGCCCAGGGTCAGGTCCACCCGACCGTCCGCCAGATGTTGCAGCATCGCATAGTCTTCGGCGATCTTGACCGGGTCGTTCGTGGTGATCAGGGTCGTCGCGGTGGAGAGCTGAAGCCGCTCGGTCCGCGCGGCGATCCAGCCGAGCATCGTGGTGGGCGAACTCGGCACGAACGGCGGATTGTGGTGCTCGCCGGTGGCGAACACGTCGAGACCGACCTCTTCGGCCTTGAGAGCGATCGCGGTCATCGCCGTCAACCGTTCGTGCTCGCTGACCGTGCTGCCGGTGGTGGGGTCGGCGGTCAGATCGCCGACGCTGAAGATGCCGAACTGCATTGACCTCTCGCTTTCGTCTCGCCGTCGCTCTGCTGCGCCGGACTCGATCAGCATAACCGGACCGCGGTCCGATTAATTCCGAAGGGTTGACGGGCGTACTCGGCGTGACGCCGGGCGATATGACACGACATCGGCGCGCGTCGCTGCGTTCGGGTCGGGCGTCGGACGAATACTGTTCTCCTGCAGAAGAAACGGGAATGTGGCCGGACATGATCGTCTGATGCGATAGGTTCTTGCTCACCGAAAGGTATGAACGGGATCACAAATCCCCTTCTCGAGCAGAAGTCTGCGACCCAGACATGCACACAGTGGACAAGGAGTAGTGCCGTGAGCAACCCGATGTTTCGGGTGAAGTCCGTCGAGCAATCGATGGCCGACACCGATGAACCGGACACCAAACTCAGAAAAGACCTGACCGCCTGGGACCTCACGGTGTTCGGCGTCGCCGTCGTCGTCGGTGCGGGCATCTTCACCCTGACCGCGACGACTGCGGGAAACGTCGCGGGGCCCTCGGTCTCGTTGGCGTTCGTCCTCGCAGCCATCGCCTGCGGACTCGCCGCGCTCTGCTATGCGGAATTCGCTTCGACGGTGCCGGTCGCGGGATCGGCCTACACCTTCTCGTATGCGACGTTCGGCGAGTTCATCGCCTGGATCATCGGCTGGGACCTGATCCTCGAATTCGCTCTCGCGGCGTCGGTCGTCGCCAAGGGCTGGTCGTCGTATCTGGGCAATGTGATCGGCGAGGGGAACAACGTCTTCGTGATCGGCGGGCACACCTTCGACTGGGGCGCCGCGCTCCTCATCGCGGTCCTGACGACGCTGCTCGTCCTCGGAACCAAGCTGTCGTCGCGCGTCTCGCTGATCATCACCTGTGTGAAGGTCGCCGTCGTCCTTCTGGTCATCATCGTCGGCGCGTTCTACTTCAGCGGTAAGAACCTCGACCCGTACGTTCCGCCCGCCCAGGACACCGGCGAGCAGGCGTCGGGCATTCACCAGACGCTGTTCTCCTGGATCAGCGGTGGTGCCGGCAGCAACTTCGGCTGGTACGGACTGCTCGCCGCGGCGTCGCTCGTCTTCTTCGCCTTCATCGGCTTCGACGTCGTCGCCACCACCGCCGAGGAGACCAAGGATCCGCAGAAGTCGCTGCCTCGGGGAATCCTCGGCTCGCTGGCGATCGTCACCGTCCTGTACGTGGGCGTCTCACTGGTGCTGACCGGGATGGTGCCGTACACCGAACTCGCGACGAAGGAGGTCGACGGCAAGGAGGTCACCTCCACTCTGGCCACCGCGTTCGAAGTCCACGGGATCACCTGGGCGCAGTGGGCGATCAACGTCGGAGCCCTGGCCGGACTCACCACCGTCGTGATGGTGATGCTCCTCGGCCAGACCCGTGTCGGGTTCGCGATGTCGCGCGACGGGCTGCTGCCACGCGGCCTGGCCAAGACCGGTAAGCGCGGCACCCCGTACCGGATCACGGTGATCGTCGGTGTCGTGTCCGCCGCACTGGCCTTCTTCTTCCCGATGGGCACCCTCGAAGAGATGGTGAACATCGGCACCCTGTTCGCGTTCGTCCTGGTCTGCATCGGCGTCGTCGTGCTGCGGCGTACGCGACCGGACCTCAAGCGCGGCTTCCGAGTGCCGTTGGTGCCGTTGGTGCCGATTCTCGCGGTCCTCGCGTGCATCTGGCTGATGATCAACCTGTCGATCGAGACCTGGGTCCGATTCCTCGTGTGGATGGTCATCGGCATCGTCGTCTACATGGCGTACGGCGTCCGACACTCCGTCCTCGGCATGCGTGAGCGAAAGGAACTGCCGGGCTTCGCCACCGTCGACGGCCACGGCGACACGACACCCTCCGCGGATGCGGGCTCGGACACCTGACGCCGTCCGCGATACTCTGCCCTAGCCGAGACTCGTACCGGTCCCTCCTTCGGGGGTGGCCGGTACTCCTCGTTCACGAACCACGCTTTCCGATCGAGAGGGACCAGATGACAGCGCCTTCGGACGCCATGACCAGCCAGACCATCAATGGAGTCGAGTTCAAGGTCGCCGACCTGTCGCTCGCCGAGTACGGCCGCAAGGAGATCCGTCTCGCCGAGCACGAGATGCCGGGCCTGATGGAGCTGCGTCGCGAGTACGCCGACGTCGCACCGCTGAAGGGCGCCCGCATCTCCGGCTCGCTGCACATGACCGTGCAGACCGCCGTTCTCATCGAGACCCTGACCGCGTTGGGAGCAGAGGTCCGCTGGGCCTCGTGCAACATCTTCTCCACGCAGGACGAGGCCGCCGCGGCGATCGTCGTCGGACCGAACGGAACCCCGGAAGAGCCCGCGGGCGTGCCGGTGTTCGCATGGAAGGGCGAGAGCCTCGAAGAGTACTGGTGGGCCGCCGAGAAGATGCTCACCTGGCCGGACCAGCCGGCCAACATGATCCTCGACGACGGCGGCGACGCCACCATGCTGGTGCTGCGCGGCGCCGAGTTCGAGAAGGCGGGCGTCGTGCCGCCCGAGGACTCGTCGCACCCCGCCGAGTACAAGGTGTTCCTCGAACTGCTTCGCAAGTCGATGGCCGCCGACGCGGGCAAGTGGACCGCCGTCGCCGAGTCGGTGCAGGGCGTCACCGAGGAGACCACCACCGGTGTCCTGCGCCTGTACCAGTTCGCCGCGGCCGGCGACCTCAAGTTCCCGGCGATCAACGTCAACGACTCGGTCACCAAGAGCAAGTTCGACAACAAGTACGGCACCCGGCACTCGCTCATCGACGGCATCAACCGTGGCACCGACGTTCTGATCGGTGGCAAGAAGGCCCTCGTCTGCGGTTACGGCGATGTCGGCAAGGGCTGCGCCGAGAGCCTCAAGGGGCAGGGCGCGCGCGTCCAGGTCACCGAGATCGACCCGATCAACGCGCTGCAGGCGCTCATGGACGGTTTCGACGTCGTCACCGTCGACGACGCGATCGGCGACGCCGACATCGTCATCACGTCGACCGGCAACCTCGGCATCATCACCTTCGAGCAGATGAAGAAGATGAAGAACCAGGCCATCCTGGGCAACATCGGTCACTTCGACAACGAGATCGACATGGCCGGTCTCGAGGCGGCCGAGGAGATGACCCGCATCAAGATCAAGCCGCAGGTGGACCAGTGGGTCTTCGGCGACGGACACTCGATCATCGTGCTGTCCGAGGGCCGCCTGTTGAATCTGGGCAACGCGACCGGCCACCCGTCGTTCGTCATGAGCAACAGCTTCTCGAACCAGGTCATCGCGCAGATCGAGCTGTGGACCAAGAACAGCGAATACGACAACGAGGTCTACCGGCTGCCCAAGCACCTCGACGAGAAGGTCGCGCGCATCCACGTCGAGGCCCTCGGCGGCACGCTGACCAAGCTCACCAAGGAGCAGGCCGAATACATCGGCGTCGACGTCGAAGGCCCGTACAAGCCGGAGCACTACCGCTACTGAGCCGTGCTCGCCGACCGCTGATCGAGCGGACCCCTGTTGATCGAGCGGAGCCGAGACCCCGATGGAGATCTCGGCTCCGCTCGATCGGCGTGAGGGGCGCGTCGATCGGCGCCGCGGTCGCGTCGATCAGTGCGTCGTCACCTGGTATGTCTCATCTGCCGGGTCCGAATCGGACGCCCGACGACGACCTGCGAGAATTCAGTGGACGCCGAGTGCGTCCGGTGCCACCATTGTTCAGTGAGTACACCATCGTCCGGTGCGGCGCCGGAACTCGACCCCACCTCCGACAAGCTCGACGCGGGCGTCCTCAAGATCGCCGGAGTCGTGATCTTCGGCGCGATCATGTCGATCCTCGACATCACGGTCGTCAACGTCGCGATCCCCACCTTCCAGGACGTCTTCGACACCAGCTACACGTATGCCGCCTGGTCGATGACCGGATACACCCTCGCGCTGGCGACGGTGATCCCGCTGACCGGGTGGGCGGCCGACCGGTTCGGCACCAAACGCCTGTACATGCTCGCGCTGGTGCTGTTCGTCCTCGGCTCCATTCTCTGCAGCACCTCGTGGAACATCACCTCGCTCATCGCCTTCCGTGTGATCCAGGGACTCGGCGGCGGCATGCTGATGCCGCTGGGCATGACGATCATGACCCACGCGGCCGGACCGCAGCGAGTAGGCCGAGTCATGGCCATCATGGGTGTCCCGATGCTGCTCGGTCCCATCATGGGACCGATTCTCGGCGGCTGGCTGATCGAGTACTTCAGCTGGCACTGGATCTTCTTGATCAACGTGCCGATCGGCGCGGTCGCCTGGATCCTGGCGCTGATCGTGCTCAAACCGGACGCGCCGCAGCCGTCCGAGTCGTTCGACTTCGTCGGCATGCTCCTGGCCTCGCCGGGTCTGGCGCTGTTCCTGTTCGGCGTCTCGTCGATCCCGGGGGAGGGCACGGTCGCATCGGCGCGGGTCCTCATTCCCGGCATCATCGGGCTGATCCTGCTCGCCGTCTTCGTCTGGCATGCGCTGCGCGTGGACCATCCGCTGATCGACCTGAGTCTGTTCGCGAACCGGGACCTCACGTTCGCGGTCCTCACCATGGTGTTCTTCGCGATGGCGTTCTTCGGTGCCGCGCTGCTCCTGCCCAGCTATCTGCAGCAGGTCCGCGGTGAGACAACCCTGACCGCGGGTCTGCTCATCGCACCGCAGGGCCTCGGCGCCATGCTCACCATGCCCATCGCGGGTCGCCTCGTGGACAAGATCGGCCCCGGCCGCGTCGTCCTGACCGGTCTGGTCGTCATCGTCATCGGACTGTCGTTCTTCACCCAGGTCGCCGCCGACACCCCGCTGTGGCAGATCGAGACCGCACTGTTCGTGATGGGTCTGGGCATGGGCGCCACGATGATGCCGACGATGACGGCGGCACTGCAGACGCTCAATCACCAGCAGGTGGCGCGCGGCAGCACCCTGATGAACATCGTCAATCAGACGGGCAGTTCGATGGGCACGGCGGTCATCTCGGTGGTGTTGACGACGCTCCTGGCACGGTACACGCTCGCCCAGCCCGCGATCGGCGCCCAGATGAACCCGAAGCTCCGCGACACGATCCCGCCCGACGTGGTCAGTGAGGGGCTCGACCAGGCCGCGTCCGCGTTCGCGCACACGTGGACAGTCTCGGTGTGCCTGGTCGCGGTGACCCTGATCCCCGCGTTCTTCCTGCGACGGGGCAAGCCCGCCGACGTGTAATCCCGAGGCGTCCCCGTCGCCGGTTGAGCCGCTCGGCGCGCCGACTTGAGCGAGCGGAGCGTCGAGATGAGCATCCGCGGCCCTCACCG
This sequence comes from Gordonia humi, assembly GCF_014197435.1. NCBI lineage: Bacteria > Bacillati > Actinomycetota > Actinomycetes > Mycobacteriales > Gordoniaceae > Gordonia > Gordonia humi. The sequence goes on along the minus strand of NZ_JACIFP010000001.1, from coordinate 4,508,683 downwards.
ACATGAGCGGCACTCCCGAGTGCCGCTCATGTCGCTATATGCCGCGGATGCAGGGCCTTGGCACTAGCCCAACCGGTCGAGGACCGCGGCGACCGCCTCGTCGTCGGCGGCGTGCGACCACGTCGACATCCAGCCGGACGCCGCGAGGTCCGAATACGCGCGATAGACGCCCGCCTGGAGGTCGCGATCACGTTCGTAGTGGTCCATCGGGCGGTCGGCGTCGGTGGCGGCGCGTCCGGACGAGCGAGCCATCGCGACCTCCGGCGGCACGCCGAGCAGAAGCTGATGGTCGGGCGTGGGCAGTCGGAACCTGCCGTACTCGAGGTCGGCCACCCAGTCGACGACCGGCGACGAACCGATCGTCTCGCCGAGACGGGCCGCGCTGTACGCCGCGCTGGAGGCCACGTAGCGATCGCACAGCACGAGGTCGTGGTCGGCGCACGCGGTCCGCAGCGCGGTCCCCGCAGCGGCGCGGTCGAGGGCGAACATGATCGCCATGCCGTACACGCTGTCGCGGAGGTCGCCGTGTTCGCCGTGCAACGCCTCGGACGCGAGGTCGGCCGTGATCGACTCGCCGTACCGCGGGAACGTGAACGTGGTGACCCGCGCACCGCGTGCGGTCGCCTCGTTGTGGATGCGGCCGACGATCGTCCGTTTGCCTGCTCCGTCCAGACCTTCGATTGCCACCAGAATGCCCACGAGTCACAGTCTACGGGCTGCGACGGAGTCTGCACTGCCGGCCGGTGAGCGCCGCTTCCGGCGCGTCGGAAGGCCTTCCGGCAGAAGAAGTGACACCATTGGGTGCCATGAAGCCACGCATCCTGGTCGTCGACGACGACGCTGCTCTAGCCGAGATGCTGACGATCGTGCTTCGCAACGAGGGATTCGAGCCGTTCGTCGTCGGTGACGGGACGCAGGCGCTCACCGCGGTCCGTGAAGTGCGACCCGACCTGGTGCTCCTCGACCTGATGCTGCCCGGCATGAACGGCATCGACGTGTGCCGCGTCCTACGCGCGGACTCGGGGGTACCGATCGTCATGCTGACCGCGAAGTCGGACACCGTCGACGTGGTGCTGGGACTCGAATCGGGTGCCGACGACTACATGGTGAAGCCGTTCAAGCCGAAGGAGCTCGTCGCGCGGATCCGCGCGCGGCTGCGTCGTACCGAGGACGAGCCGGCCGAACTGCTCGCGATCGGGCCCGTTCAGATCGACGTGCCCGCGCATAAGGTGACCCGCGACGGCGTGCCGATCTCGTTGACGCCCTTGGAGTTCGACCTTCTGGTGGCGCTCGCCCGCAAACCACGTCAGGTGTTCACGCGCGACGTGCTGCTCGAACAGGTGTGGGGGTACCGGCATCCCGCCGATACCCGTCTGGTGAACGTGCACGTGCAGCGTCTGCGCGCGAAGGTGGAGACCGATCCGGAGAATCCGGAGATCGTGCTCACGGTGAGAGGGGTCGGCTACAAGGCCGGACCGCCATGAGCGGTCGACGCCGGTTCAACCGGTTCATCGCACGCATCCAACGCGCGGCCGCCTCTGTCGGCCGCGCGTTCGGCACGTTGTGGTCGCGTTCGCTGCAGTTGCGGGTCGTCGTGTCGACGCTGGTGCTGTCGTTCGTCGTCCTGCTCGTGGTCGGGTTCCTGCTCATCAGCCAGATCACCGGGCGGCTCCTCGAAGCCAAGCAGGCGGCCGCTATGGAGGAGGTCGATCGCGCGCGCGGCGCCGTGGAACGTGTGCTCAGCTCCACCGATGCGACGTCGTCGGCGCAGAATCTGATGGCCCGGGCCCGCTCGGTCCTCTCCGACACCGACTCGGAGACCGCGCAGTCCTCGCCGGGAGTGGGGACCTTCGACAGCGTGCTGACCGTCGGCGGTCGGGGATCGGTCGACTCGGGTCTGTCCGTGGGACCGATCGACGAGATCCCACGGTCGCTGCAGTCGATGGTCGGCAGCGGGCAGGTGGCCTACCAGTACACCTCCATCGTGCGCGACGGCGACACGGTGCCCGGCCTGGTGATCGGGACACCGGTGGAGTCACCGGTGCAGGATCTCGAGCTGTATCTGGTCTTCCCGCTCAGCGGCGAGGAGAACACGGTCGACCTGGTGCGGGGCACTCTGCTGATCGGCGGGGTGGTGCTTCTCGGACTCCTGGCGGCGATCGCCTGGCTGGTGTCGCGGCAGGTGATCGCGCCGCTGCGGTCGGCGTCACGGATCGCGGTCCGATTCGCCGACGGACGCCTCACCGAACGCATGCCGGTCAACGGGGAGGACGAGTTCGCGCGGTTGGCGGTCAGTTTCAACGACATGGCCGAGAGCCTGGCCAAGCAGATCACGCATCTGGAGGAGTTCGGAGGACTTCAGCGCCAGTTCACCAGCGACGTCAGCCACGAGCTGCGGACCCCGCTGACGACCGTCAAGATGGCTGCCGACCTGCTCTACGAGAGCCGTGACGACCTCGACGAGATGCAGCGACGGTCGGTGGAGCTGCTGTCGAAGGAACTCGACAGGTTCGAGACGCTGCTCACCGAACTCTTGGAGATCTCCCGCCATGACGCGGGGATGGCCGACCTCGCCGCCGAGCGGATGGACATGGCGATCCCGATCGACGGCGCGGTGTCGACGGTGACCCATCTGGCCGCCGAGTCGGGCACCGAACTGGTCGTCAACCTGCCCGCCGAGCCGGTGATCGCCGAGATCGATCCGCGCCGGGTGGAACGGATCCTGCGCAACCTCCTGGCCAACGCCATCGATCACGGTGAGCACCGTCCGGTCACCCTGACCATGCGATCGGACGGCGACGCGGTCGCGATCACCGTTCGCGACCAGGGGATCGGACTCCGTCCGGGCGAGGAGAAGCTCGTATTCAACAGGTTCTGGAGGTCGGACCCGTCCCGCGTCCGACGGTCCGGCGGCACCGGCCTCGGTCTGGCGATCAGCATCGAGGACGCCCGCCTGCACGCCGGTCGTCTCGAGGCCTGGGGCGAGCCCGGCAACGGATCCAGCTTCCGCCTGACGCTGCCACTGCTGCGCGGACACAAACTCCTCGGCAGTCCGCTGCCCCTCAAGCCGAATCCGGAGGTGACCAAGTGACCGGTCGCTCGTCGATGCGGGCGGCGCGTGCGGGCGTCGCCGTTCTGCTGGTGATCGCCGCGGCGGTCCTCGCGGGCTGCGTGTCGGTGCCCGACTCGTCCGCGCCTCAGCCGATCGGGACGTTCAGCCGCAAGGACCCGGCGGGCGCGGTACCCGTCCCGCGTCGCTCGGACGATCCGGAGACGTTGTCGCGCAACTTCCTCAAGGCGATGGCCGACCCCAGCTCGGGGCATCGGGCGGCGCGCAAATTCCTCACGTCGACGGCCTCCGGCCGGTGGGACGATCAGGGCGGCACGACGATCGTCGACAACGTCGGAGTGGTGATCGACGAGCGGACCGAGAGCGCCGTCCGGCTCCGGATCACCGCGGACAAGGTCGGTGTGCTCAGCGACGCGGGACAGCTGCTGCCCGCCGACGGTCAGATGGTGATGCCGGTGTCCCTGACCCGGGTCCGAGGTTCATGGCGTGTCTCCGGCGATCTGCCGCGCGGCGCCGTCACCGATCGCGGCCAGTTCCTGATCGCGTATCGGCAGGTCAACCTGTACTTCCCGGATCGCACCATGACCCGGCTGGTGACCGACCCCCGGTGGCTGTTCGGCGCCTCCACCGATCCGACCGATGCGGTGTCCCTGCTGCTGCGCGGACCGTCGCCGGATCTGGCCGGGGCGATCGGCTCGGGCGCCGACCGCGGCGCCAGTCTGTCTGGACAGGTCACCGTCGACGGCGATTCGGTGATCGTCAACCTGGACAACGTGTCCGACGACGACACTCGCAACCGCACGGTCCTGGCCGCGCAGTTGATCTGGACGCTCGACAGCGCAGACGTCACCGGAACCTATGTCCTCAACGCCGACGACGCCCCGCTGGTACCCGGTCACAACGGCGGGTGGCGGACCGCCGACGTCGCGTCGTTCGAACCGGACAGCGAGCACGGGCCGCTGCCGTTGCACCTGGTGTACAAGGGCGCTCTCGTCCGATCGACGGCCGGCCACACCATCCCCGTCCCGGGTGAGCTCGGCGCCACGCGCGATGTGCGGGCGGCGGCCGTGACCGTCGACTCCCGCCGGGCGGCGGCGGTCCTCGCGCGCGGACCCCGTCCGACGCTCGTCGAGGGGCCGTACGGCGGAGAGCCGACCGAGATCGCCTCCGGGACGACGATCACGTCGCCGTCGTACGGGGCCGATCAATCGACCGGCTACGCGATCATCGACGGTCGTCCGATCCAGTGGTCGTACAACGCACAGGGCGCGCCGAGCATCGTCGACCTGGATGTGAGCGCGGTCCGCGCGGCCGTGCCCGGCCCGATCACCGCTCTGCGAGTCGCGCCCGACGGGGTGCGCGTGGCTCTCGTCGTGGCCGGTCGCCCGATGCTCGCCGCGCTGACGACCAACGAACGCGGCGTTCCCTCGCTGACCGGAGTGCGGCCCGCGGCTCTCGACATCGACACCGCGGTGCAGGACATCGCCTGGTCGGGGTCGACGGTGATGTACGCGGTCCGCTCCGGCGACGACTCACCGGTCATGCGGATCGCGTTGGCGGGGGGACCGGCGGTCGGGCTGGTCGCAGGCAACCTGAAGCCACCGCTGACCGCGGTCGGCGCCGGTGAGGACACCGTCTACGTCGCCGACACCCAGGGCGTGCAGCAGCTCGGGACCGGGTCCGGACGCCCCGACCAGTACTGGACGGCGGTCACCGCCGAACCCGTGCCCGACACGATCCCGGTGGTGCCCGCCGGATAGTGCGGGCCGCGCCTGTGCACGACGCGGATGACACCGTGCGGCGTCTCGGCGATGATGAGCCCGTGGGCGCGATTGGACCGGTGCGAACGCTGCGGCGGATCGCCGCGGCGGTCGGCGACCTGGCCGTCCCGCTGCTGTGCGGCGGTTGCGGGCGCCCCGACACCCCGTGGTGTCCGACATGCGATCGATGTCTGAGCGATGTCCCGCGCGCGCTGACCCCGAGGGTCGAGACGGGTGCCCCGGTGTGGGCGCTCGGTCGGTACGACGGTCCGCTGCGGGCGTCGGTGCTCGCGCTGAAGGAACACGGTCGGACCGACCTCGCGCCGGTGCTCGGCGGCGGCCTCGCGGATGCGCTGATCACGTTGGCACGGTGGGGCGATCTGCCCGCGGGTCGGCGGATGCTGTTGGTGCCCGCCCCGACCCGCGCTGCGGCGGCGCGGCGACGGGGCGGCGATCCGGTCACCGCGATGTGTGCGTCCGCCGTACGAGGCCTGGGTCCTCGTGCGGCGGTGGCCCCGCTGCTGGTGACCGCGGCATCCGCGCGGGACTCCGCGGGCCTCGGGGCGGGGGCCCGCGCCGCGAATCTCGCCGGGGCCGTCCGGCTGACGCGGACCCCGCCGTCCGCTGCGACGTCGTCGGACTCGATCGTCGTTCTGGTCGACGACGTGGTGACGACCGGGGCGACGGCGGCGGCGTCGACACGGCTGCTCGCCCGGGCGGGTGTGGAGGTCGCTGCGGTACTCGCCGTCGCCGGGGTATGACGTCGACCACGTCCCGGCGGCACAAGTGCGGCGAATACAGGACTCGCGGCCGATTAATTGAAGAAAACATGGCCGGAAACCGAGTTTGCGGATACCTTCGGAAGTGGCAGTGATGAACGTCGAGTGCCGGGAGGTGAAGCACCTTTTCTCCGAGCTGGACGATACTGCTGTGGCCGGGGAGGCATCACTGTCTGATGTGCACCAGCACTGCTGCGCACGCGAATCCATGAGTAGTGATTCCTGCAGTGCGCCAAGCGAATTGGTATCTCATCGGACGGCAGTCCGAGTGAGAGGAACCAGAGGAGGAACTCGATATGACGGTCGTTCACCGCAAAGGTCAGCGCGAACCGAAGGGTCCCGAGCCGCAGACACGAGAGGAATTGGCGGCCGCGTTCACACCGCCGCCCAATTCGTCGAATGCAGGCGAGCTGTCCGTTCCGAACGCAGACGTCTCGTGGAACGGGCGCAATGTGGAGATTCCCGACCACTTCCGCGCATATCTGGGTGACAAGCTCTCGCGACTGGAGCATTTCGACGATTCGATCTTCCGTTTCGACGTCGTGCTCTATCACGAGCCCAACCGTCGACAGGCCAAACAGAGTCAGGTGGTGGAAGTCACGGCCGTGGGCCGCGGCCCGATAATCCGGGCGCAGGGCGCGGGCGAGAACTTCTACGCCGCGACCGAACTGGCCTTCGAGAAACTACAGAAGAGGCTGCGTCGTTCCAAGCGGCGCAAGCAGATCCGCAAGGACGGCCCCAACCGGGCGACGTCGCTCGCGGAGGCGTCCGCAGTCGCGATGCCGCCGGTCGGCGAGGTCGGCGACGTCGACGGTGCGGCCGATCCGTGGGACGACGGTGTCGACGAGTACCGGCCCGGGCAGGTGGTGCGCGTCAAGGACCACCCGGCCTCGCCGATGACCGTCGACGACGCGCTCTACGAGATGGAACTGGTGGGACACGACTTCTTCCTGTTCCACGACAAGGAGACCGACCGGCCGTCCGTGGTGTACCGCAGGCACGCCTACGACTACGGATTGATCCGACTGTCCTGACGTCCTGACCGCCCCATCGGGCCGCCTCCGCAACCGTGTGGAGGCGGCCCGATCCGCTGCTGTGCCGTGTCTGCGACATGCACCGATCAGCGCGCCCCGTACCATAGAGGCCGGGACTGTCCGGTCCGGCGGCGCACGCGTCGGCGGCCGGCGGCGAACTCGACCGCCTATCAAGAGGATTACCGTTGCTCAACAAGCTGCTCCGACTCGGCGAAGGACGTCTGGTCAAGCGACTGGACTCGTACGCGACGAGCGTCGAGGCGCTCTCCGGCGAGATGGAAGCGCTCAGCGACGACGAACTGCGGGCAAAGACCAACGAGTTCAAGGAACGTCTGGACCAGGGCGAGACGCTCGACGACATCCTGCTCGAGGCCTTCGCCGTCGCTCGTGAGGCATCGTGGCGCGTGCTCGACCAGAAGCACTTCCACGTGCAGATCATGGGCGGTGCGGCGCTGCACTTCGGCAACATCGCCGAGATGAAGACCGGTGAGGGCAAGACGCTGACCTGTGTCCTTCCGGCGTACTTGAACGCGTTGAGCGGTAAGGGCGTTCACGTCGTGACCGTGAACGACTACCTCGCCAAGCGCGACGCCGAGCAGATGGGCCGTGTGCACCGGTTCCTCGGCCTGGAGACGTCGGTGATCCTGACCGGGATGAGCCCGGACGCCCGCCGCATCGCCTATGCGGCCGACATCACCTACGGTACGAACAACGAGTTCGGCTTCGACTACCTGCGCGACAACATGGCGCATTCGCTCGAAGACCTGGTGCAGCGCGGACACAACTTCGCCGTGGTCGACGAGGTCGACTCGATCCTCATCGACGAGGCGCGGACCCCGCTGATCATCTCGGGTCCGGCCGACTCCTCGAGCAAGTGGTACACCGAGTTCGCGCGGATCGCCCCGCTGCTGGAGAAGGACGTCCACTACGAGGTCGACATCAAGAAGAAGACCGTCGGCGTCCACGAGTCCGGCGTCGAATTCGTCGAGGACCGTCTCGGCATCGACAACCTGTACGAACCGGAGAACTCGCAGCTGGTCAGCTACCTGAACAACGCGATCAAGGTCAAGGAGCTGTTCCACCGGGACAAGGACTACATCGTCCGCAAGGGCGACGTGATGATCGTCGACGAGTTCACCGGCCGTGTACTCGACGGCCGCCGCTTCAACGAGGGTCTGCACCAGGCCATCGAGGCGAAGGAGGGCGTCGAGATCAAAGCCGAGAACCAGACGCTCGCCACGATCACCCTGCAGAACTACTTCCGGCTGTACGACACCCTCTCGGGCATGACCGGTACGGCCGAGACCGAGGCCGCCGAGTTCCAGCAGATCTACAAGCTGGGCGTCGTGCAGATCCCGACGAACAAGCCGATGATCCGCGACGATCAGGGCGACCTCATCTACAAGTCCGAGGAGGCCAAGTTCGCGGCCGTCGTCGACGACATCGTCGAACGGCACGAGAAGGGCCAGCCGATCCTGATCGGCACCACGAGCGTCGAGCGCTCCGAGTACCTGTCGAACAAGCTCACCGAGGCCGAGGTCCCGCACTCGGTGCTGAACGCGAAGTTCCACGAGCAGGAGGCGCAGATCGTCGCCGAGGCCGGGCGTCTCGGCGGTGTGACCGTCGCGACGAACATGGCCGGTCGAGGCACCGACGTCGTCCTCGGCGGCAACCCGGACATCATCGCCGACACCCGTCTGCGCAAGGCCGGACTCGACCCGGTGAACACCCCGGACGAGTACGAGGCGGCGTGGGAGGAGGCGATCACGGTCGCCCGCGAGGCCGCCGCGTCGGAGGCCAAGGACGTCATCGAGGCGGGCGGGCTCTACGTGCTCGGCACCGAGCGTCACGAGTCCCGGCGCATCGACAACCAGCTGCGCGGTCGATCCGGCCGTCAGGGCGATCCCGGCGTGTCCCGGTTCTACCTGTCCCTCGGTGACGAGCTGATGCGCCGATTCAACGGTGCGGCGCTCGAGACGATCATGACGCGTGTCAATCTGCCGGACGACGTTCCGATCGAGGCGAAGATGGTCACCCGGGCCATCCGCAGCGCGCAGACGCAGGTCGAGGAACAGAACTTCGAGATCCGCAAGAACGTCCTCAAGTACGACGAGGTGATGAACTCCCAGCGCAAGGTGGTCTACGCCGAGCGCCGCGAGATCCTCGAGGGGGAGAGTCACCGCGATCAGATCCGCGCCATGGTGGCCGTCGTGGTCGGCGCCTACGTCGACGGTGCGACCGAGGTCGGCTACGCCGAGGACTGGGACCTCGACACGTTGTGGACGGCGCTGAAGAACCTGTACCCGGTGGGTGTCGAGGCCGCTGACGTCGTGGAGGAGGACGCCGACGGCGGTCGCGGAGACATCTCGCGCGAGGAGCTCCGCGAGAAGCTCGTCGACGACGCGCTCGCCGCCTACGACAAGCGTGTCGCGGACATCATCGAGATGGCGGGCGAACAGGGCATGGCCAACCTCGAGCGTTCGGTGCTCCTGCAGGTTCTGGACCGCAAGTGGCGCGATCACCTCTACGAGATGGACTACCTCCGCGAGGGCATCCACCTGCGGTCGATGGCGCAGCGCGACCCGGTGGTCGAGTACCAGCGCGAGGGCTTCGACATGTTCAACGCCATGCTCGACGCGATGAAGGAGGAGACCGTCTCCATCCTGTTCAACGCGCAGGTCCAGGTCGAGGCGCCCGCGCCGGCGTTGGGCACGTCGGTCAGCGACATGCTGGCCGGTCTGGGCGGCGACTCTTCGACCGAGGACGAGTCGGAGTACATGTTCAGCGGACCCGACGAGGACGGCGACGCGACGGTGCGCTCGGAGGCCGACGAGCTCGCCGCGGCACTCGCGGCGCCCGCTCCCGAGCGGCCGCAGGCGCCGACGGGAAGCCGTAAGGAGCGTCGCGAGGCCGAGCGTCGCAACCGCCGCAAGAAGTAGAACGTGACCGTAGTGCCCGGCAGCGATCGCTGCCGGGCACTACTGTTGTCGCCATGAGTGCTGGACTGGCCGCGCTTTTGGACGACATCGCGGTGCTGGCGAAGATGAGCGCCGCGTCGTTGGACGATGTCGCCGCGGGCGCAGCCAAGGCGAGCACGAAGGCGATCGGCGTCGTCGTCGACGACACCGCGGTGACACCCCGTTACGTCCACGGGGTGCGCCCGCAGCGGGAGCTGCCGATCATCGGCAGGATCGCGAAGGGGTCACTGCGCAACAAGCTGCTGATCATCCTCCCGGTCGCATTGATCCTGAGCCAGTGGCTGCCGTGGCTGCTGACCCCGATCCTGATGGTCGGCGGCACCTATCTGTGCTTCGAAGGCGCGGAGAAGGTGTGGGAGTGGATCTCCGGGCACGGAAAGGCGTCCGAGACCGCCGAGCAGATCGGCGACGATCAGGAGAAGTCCGTCGTCTCCGGTGCGATCCGCACCGACTTCATCCTGTCCGCGGAGATCATGGTGATCGCACTGAACGAGGTGGTCGACGAGCCGTTCGTGGCCCGTGCGGTGATCCTGGTGATCGTCGGCATCCTGATCACGGCGCTGGTGTACGGAGTGGTGGCCGTGATCGTGAAGATGGACGACGTCGGCCTCGCCCTGGCCGAGCGACAGGCGCGGGCGGTCTCCGCCTTCGGCCGCGGACTGGTCACCGCCATGCCGGTGGTCCTGACGGTCCTGAGCACGGTCGGCGTGATCGCCATGTGCTGGGTCGGCGGCCACATCGTCCTGCAGGGCGCCGACGAACTCGGCTGGGCTCTCCCGTACTCGGTGGTGCACCACGTCGAGCACTGGGCGGCCGGTCTCATCGAGTCGATCGGCGACGTCGTCGGCTGGATCGCCGGCACCCTGTGCTCGGCGGTCTTCGGCGTCGTCTGGGGCGCCCTCGTGCTCGCGGCGTCCCGCGGTGCCGCAGTGCTGCGGCACCGCGGAGCGCACTGACCCCTCGGACGACGTCCGCGCTACGTCGGCGTGTCGCGGAACCGAACCGGGCTCCGGTGCGTCCAACCGGTATGAGCACCTTCACACAGATCCGGCCAGACACCGTTCCCCTGTCACCCGCGGCGCCGGTCGGCCCGCCCGTCGAATCGGCCCGCATGGCGCGCACCTTCGCGGTGAACGTCGTCGGTCGGATCCTGGAGGTGCTGGACGGCCGCCGCCCGTGCGAGCACCTCACCCCGGCCGTGAGTGAGGAGGTGTTCGCGCAGGTGGCTCTGGCCCTGCGGCGCCGGGAGGACGTGATCGCACACGCTCCGATGCGCGGTCCGACCGCCCGACTCCGCCGGATGCACCTGCAGATGGCGTCGGCGACGGCGGCGAACTACTTCGGCACCGTCGAACGAGGACTACGGACCCGAGCCGTCGCCGGCCGAGTGGAGTTGCACCGGATCGTCATGCCGGGCAGGCGGGCCCAGACCCGGTGGATGCTGGCGGAGTTCGGCATCGTGTGACCTGCTGCGCGCCTCGGCGGCCGGAGGACTCTCGCGACACGGCCTAGACTCGAACCCATCATGGTGAATCGATTGTCGGCCGAGGACTCGATGTACTACTTCCTCGACGGAGCCGGGACGAGTGCGCTGACGGGGGCGCTGCTGATCATCGACCCCGTCGAGGGCGGGGGCCGACGCGTCGACTATCCCGCCCTGGTGTCGACGGTGGAACATCGGCTGCAACTGGTCCCGAGGTACCGACAGATCGTCAAGGAGATCGCACTCGGACTCGGGCGACCGGTGTGGGTGGACGACCCGGACTTCGACGTGACCTTCCACGTCCGGCTCTCCGCCCTGCCCCAGCCGGGGTCGGCGCTGCAGCTCGAGGAGTTGATCGCGCGGCTGATGTCGCGGCCGCTGGACCGGTCGCGACCGCTGTGGGAGATGTACCTGATCGAGGGTCTGGGGGACGGTCGCATCGCGTTGTTGACCAAATCGCATCGGTGTCTGATCGACGGCGCCGACAATCGGGAGCTCAGCGAGGTCGTCACCGATGCGACACCGGAGCCGGTGACGCTGGACGAGGACCTGTGGATGCCCGGCGAACCGCCCGGGCAGGCCTCGATGGCCGTCGGAGCGCTCGCCGAGGCGATGGCCCGGCCCGGGGAGCTCGTCGAGTCGCTCCTGCGCGGCAACGGCCCGGTCGCGGACGTCTGGTCGGTCGCGGACCGGTCGGCTCGTCTGGTTGCGTCGACCGTGCAGCAGCTGATCAACACGGCACCCGACAGTCCGCTCAACGAGGTGACCACCTCGCTGCGCCTGTTCACGACCGGCCGGATCTCCCGACAGGACTGCATGCGGGTGGCCGCCCGCTTCGACTGCACGTTCAACGACGTGCTGCTCGCGGTGGTCGCCGGGGTGCTCCGGCGGTGGATGCTGTCGGTGACCGATTCGGTCGGCCACGGGGAGACGGTCCGGGTGATCCTTCCGTTGCGCGCACGTGACGTCGAGGCCCAGGCCGTCGGGCAGGACTCGTGGATGCCCGTCGACGGACCGGAGTTCGTGACGGACCTCCCGGTCGGCGAAGACTCGCCCGCGGTCCGGTTGATGCAGGTCGCGGGACTCGCCGATCGATATGCCGGGTCGACCCGTCGGCTGGCGCCCGAACTGAAGCCGCTGCTGCCCGATCTCGGTGTCGTCCCGTTCGGCGAGTTGTCCGCGCGCGCCTTCAGCAGCATCTTTCAGCGCCCGTACAACGTGCCGATCTCGATGAGCGGATCGGTGTCCGACCGATATCTCGCAGGCGGGCGTGTCGCCGAGGTGTACACGCTGCCGACGCTCGCCGCGCAGCGCGCGCTCGCGATCAGCGTCAACCAGTACGGCGACGCGGTGCAGTTCGCCTTCCTCGCCGACCGCGCCGTCGTCGAAGACCTCCCGGCGATGGCCGGATATCTGCTCGAGTCGTTCGACGAACTGCTGCACGCCGGACCGGGCGAGCCCTCGACTAGATGAACCTTGACCCGATGAACCTTGACCTCCGATGAACCTTGACCTCCGATGAAGGGACTATGCCGATGCGCGTCTACCTGCCCGCGACCCTGTCCATGATCGGCGAGTTCACCGCCGACACCGACAACGCGTTCACCCCGCTCGGGGGCACCGGCTTCGCGGTGACCCCGACGCTGCGGGAGGCGTACACCTCCGGCGACGACGAGGAGCTCGGCGAGGTCGCGCTGCGGGAGGCCGCCCGCGCGTCCCTGAGACTGCTGTCGACCGACGAGTCCGACCTCCCGCCGCGCCGCGTGGTCGTGGTGGCCGACGTCGACGCACAGGTGCGTCCCGACCTCGACGACGCCGTCGTCCGGGTCTCCGGCTCGGTGCCCAACGGGGACATCGTCGCGGTGCATGTCGACGGCGCCGCCGCGGAGTCCGCGGTGCGTGCCGCCGTCGAGGTGATTGACGCCGCGGACCTCGGCGACCAGGACGCCGAACTGGTCCTCGGCGACGTCGAGGACCACGACCTCGGCTGGTATGCGACGCAAGAACTGCCCTTCCTGCTGGAGCTGCTGTAGGTCGGTCCGATTCCGGTCAGAAAGTGACCGGATCTTCCTCGGCCAATCCGGACAGGAACGGTCCTGTTCTCCTGTCAGACTGATGGCACACGCAGATCAGACCACTTGGAGGACAACATGTACGCACCCGCCCGCGACACCGAGATCGACACCTTCGCCGGATACATCGACCAGCAGCTCGATCACCTGCGCGCCGCGCTGTACGGGCTCACCGAAGAGCAGGCGAGGACGACGCCGTGCGCCGGCGCGCTCTCGGTCGGCGGCATTCTCAAGCACGTCGCCCAGTCGCTGCCCGCGGCCACCGCCAGACTGCGCGGCGAACCGCTCGACCGCGTCTTCGACGAGGCCGCCTTCGCCGAGTACATGTCCGGATTCGCCTTGACCGACGATGAGACCGCCGCCGACCTCGTCGTTCGGTTCGACGCGGACCGCATCGACTACCTGGCCGCCGTCCGAGCATGTGATCCGGACGGTGAGTCGACGGAGCCGCCGGCTCCCTGGAACGGGATCTTCGACCCGCGTCCGATCAACAACCGCTTCTACCTCGGCCACCAGATCGAGGAGTTCGCGCGGCACGCCGGGCATGCCGACATCATCCGCGAGCAGATCGACGGGCAGTCGGTGCCCGGGCTCGTGCTGGCCCTGTCCGGTGCGCCCGCCAACGACTTCTTCACCCCGTTCGTGCCCGTACCCGGAACCCTCCTGTCCTGAGATGCGCCGGTCGGCCTCGACCCGCTAACCTACGGAGGCGTAAGTTAGCGGTTCGAGGATCGGACCGGAGCGCATACGGAGGAGTCGAGTGATGAGTTGGCGGGAACGATTCGAGGCGCCGGTCGCCGGGGTCGCCGGGAGCAAGGCCACCAACTGGGTGCGGGCCGCGGCCGCGCGGATCACCACGCCGCTGCTGCCGGACGACTACCTGCATCTGCTCAACCCGCTGTGGTCGGCGCGGGAACTGCGCGGCAAGGTCGTCGCCGTGACCCCGGTGACCGCCGACAGCGCCACCATCGTCATCGAGCCGGGGTGGGGCTTCTCCTTCGACTACCACCCGGGCCAGTACATCGGGATCGGCGTTCTCGTGGAAGGTCGATGGACGTGGCGTTCCTATTCGCTGACCTCGGAGCCCGCCGGTTCCGCGGCGGAGCGGACCGTGGCGATCACGGTCAAGGCGATGCCGGAGGGCTTCCTGTCCTCGCACCTGGTGAACGGACTCAAGCCGGGCACCGTCGTGCGTCTGGCCGCGCCCGCGGGCGAGTTCGTCCTGCCCGATCCGCCGCCGGCGAAGCTGCTGTTCGCCACCGCGGGCAGCGGAGTCACCCCGATCATCTCGATGCTGCGCACGATGGCGCGCCGCGGCGGTCGCGTCGACGCCGTTCTCGTGCACTCGGCGCCCGACGAGGACTCGGTCCTGTTCGTCGACGAGCTGCGCCGCTTCGCCGCCGACGGCCTCATCGACCTGCGGCTGCGATTGACCGGCGTCGACGGTCGGCTCGACGCCGCGAGCCTGGACGAGCTCGTCCCGGACTGGGGCGATCGCCAGACGTGGGCGTGCGGGCCGGGCGGCTTCATCGACATGCTCGGTGGGATGTTCGACGACCGCGGGATCCGGAGTCGACTGCACGTCGAGCGGTTCGCCCTCGAACGCGGCGCAGCCGGAGCGCAGGGCGGCACGGTGACCTTCGGACGCGGCGGCAAGAAGATCGAGGCCGACGGCGCGCAGACACTCCTGGAAGCCGGTGAGGAGGCGGGTGTGCTCATGCCGTTCGGCTGCCGCATGGGCATCTGCCAGAGTTGCGTCGTCATGCTCGACAAGGGGTGTGTCCGGGACTTGCGGACCGGTGTCGAGCACGTCGAAGGCGAGCGTGTGCAGACCTGTGTGACCGCCGCCGCAGGCGACTGCACGCTGGACGTCTAGACAACCTACGCTCCCGTAACCTACGATTGCGTAGGTTAGTTTTCCACGAGGGAGAGGGTGACGATGGCGATCGCCGACATTCCAGAGTATGCGCATCTGACCGGTGCCGACGTCGAGGCGCTGGGCGCCGAACTCGATGCGATCCGGGCCGATATCGAGGCCGACCGCGGGGAGCGCGACGCGCGCTATCTGCGCAACACGATCCGCCTGCAGCGCGGTCTCGAGTTCACCGGGCGCATGCTGACGATGGGGGCGAGCCGGAGATCTCTCTGGTGGGCGGGAGCGGGCACGCTCGGCGTCGCGAAGATCATCGAGAACATGGAGCTCGGGCACAATGTGATGCACGGGCAGTGGGACTGGATGAACGATCCCGAGGTGCACTCCACATCGTGGGAGTGGGACAACACCGGGCCGAGTGCGCACTGGAAGCACACGCACAACTACATCCACCACAAGTACACCAACGTGCTCGGCATGGACGACGATGTGGGCTACGGTCTGCTCCGGGTGACCCGCGATCAGCGGTGGCGGCCGTTCTACCTCGGCAACATCGCGTACAACACGCTGCTCGCGGTGTTCTTCGAGTACGGGGTCGCCGCACAGCATCTCGAACTCGGCAAGAAGCGGAAGACCCCGGAGGCCAAGGCCGCGCTCAAACGCGACCTGGCCGACGTCGGCCGCAAGATCGGGCGTCAGGTCGGCAAGGACTACGTGCTGGCACCGGCGATCTCCGGTGTGCTGAACCGTTCGTCGCGCGCCGCACGCAAGACGGCCGGCGCGAACCTGCTGGCCAACGTCATCCGCAACCTGTGGACCAACGCGGTGATCTTCTGCGGCCACTTCCCGGACGGCGCCGAGAAGTTCACCAAGGCCGATATGGACAATGAGACGCAGGGTCAGTGGTACCTGCGGCAGATGCTCGGCAGCGCCAACTTCCGGTGCGGTCCGACGCTGGCGTTCATGAGCGGCAACCTGTCGTACCAGATCGAGCACCACCTCTTCCCGGATCTGCCGAGCAACCGGCTCGCCGAGATCTCGGTGCGGGTGCGCGCGCTCTGCGAGAAGTACGATCTGCCGTACACGACGGGATCCTTCCCGGTGCAGTACGCGAAGTCGTGGCGGACCATCGCGAAGCTCTCGCTTCCCAACAAGTACCTCAAGGACACCGCCGACGACGCGCCCGAGACGGCGTCCGAACGACGCTTCCGCGCGGACGGCGAACCGCGCCTGGTGTCGTCGGTCGATCAGCGGACGGGGCGTCGTCGCGGGCTGAAGTCGGCGATCGCGGACAACCGCGAACGCCGCCGCGAGCGCGCTAGCGCATAATAGGCGTTATGGCGATCTCAGACATCAATGAGTACGCGCACCTGACCGATGCGGACGTCGAGGCTCTCGGACACGAGCTCGACGCGCTGCGTCGTGAGGTCGAGGCGGACCGGGGGGAGCGCGACGCGCGGTATCTGCGGCGCACGATCCGTGCGCAGCGGTCCCTGGAGATCCTCGGCCGCGTCGCCCTCCTGGGCAGTCATCGCAGGTCCCTGTGGTGGTTGGGCACCGGTGCGCTCTCGCTGGCGAAGATCATCGAGAACATGGAGCTCGGGCACAATGTGATGCACGGGCAGTGGGACTGGATGAACGATCCCGAGGTGCACTCCACGTCGTGGGAGTGGGACATGGTGTGCGCCTCGCCGCATTGGAAGCACTCCCACAACTTCATCCATCACAAGTACACGAACGTGATCGGGATGGATCACGATGTGGGCTACAAGATCCTGCGTGTGACACGCGACGAGCCGTGGGAGCCCCGGCGTGCGTTCCAGCCGTTCTTCAACGTGATGCTGGCGACCACGTTCGAGTGGGGCATCGCCCTGCACGACCTCGAACTCAAAGAGGTGATCGCCGGACGCAAGCCGATGGAGGTGGCGCGCCCCGAGATCCGGAAGTTCGTACACAAGGCCGGCCGCCAGATGGCCAAGGACTACGTGCTGTTCCCCGCGGTGTCAGGCCCGAACTTCCTTCACACGCTGAAGGCGAATCTGACGGCGAACTTCGTCCGCAACCTGTGGGCGTACGTGGTGATCTTCTGCGGTCACTTCCCGGACGGCGCCGAGAAGTTCACGATGGACACGCTGGAGAACGAGACGCAGGGTCAGTGGTACCTGCGGCAGATGCTCGGCAGCGCGAACTTCGAAGCCGGTCCGGTCCTCGGGTTCATGAGCGGCAACCTGTCGTACCAGATCGAGCACCACCTGTTTCCGGACCTGCCGAGCAACCGGTACGCCGACATGTCGGTGCGGGTGCGCGAACTCTGCGACAAGTACGACCTGCCGTACAACACCGGTTCGTTCACCATGCAGTACCTGCGGACCCTCCGCACCATCAACAAACTCGCGCTCCCGGACCGCTTCCTGTGGGACACCGTCGACGATGCGCCCGAGACCGCGTCGGAGCGTCGGTTCGACGCGATCAAACCGCGTGCGAAGGGTCTGCGGACGGCGATCGCCGAGCTGAAGGCGCGACGTAAGAGGGGCGAACCGGTCCGACGCTGACGCGCCGAACGCTACCGGCCGGACGAGTCCGGGCTCTGCCGGTCGAGCGGCGCCCCGATGGTCGGGCGGAGTCGAGACCCCTCCGGTGTCACTCGCGCCAGTGGTACGGGTGCGCGGAGCCGACGGCTGTGTCAGGTCGTCTCACGGGCATCGGACGCGGTCTCGACCTCGGGATCGGCGGGCCCCGTCGCGGACACCGACTGCAGCAACTCCCGGACGGCCATCGCACGACGATGCGAGGCGCCGTCCAACGCGTCGAGCGCGCATTCCGGGTCGGCGGGCGGGCCGAGGTGCGTGCAGCCGCGGGGACAGTCGTCGATGGCGTCGCGCAGGTCGTCGAAGGCGTCGACGATCTCGTCGGGAGTGACGTGGGCGAGCCCGAAGGAACGGATGCCGGGGGTGTCGACCACCCAGCCGCGCACACCGTCGGCGGTCTCGGGAAGTGCGAGGACCACCGACTGGGTGGACGTGTGGCGGCCCTTGCCGACGCCGGAGACGATGCCCGTCGCCCGGTCGGCGTCGGGCACGAGACGATTCACCAGGGTCGACTTGCCGACGCCGGAGTGACCGATCAACGCGGTGAGCTTGTGCGCGAGGATCTCCTGCAGCTCGCCGATCCCGTCGTCGCGGCCGGCGATCACCACGCGCAGATCGAGGTCGGCGAAGTGGGAGACGAACTCGTCGGGGTCGGCGAGGTCGGACTTGGTCAGACAGAGGACGGGCGACAGGCCGCCCGCGTACGCGGCGGCGAGAGCGCGCTCGACGAAACCGGTGCGCGGCGGAGGGTCGGCGAGCGCGGTGACGATCAGGAGCTGGTCGGCGTTGGCGACGACGATCCGCTCGTACGGGTCGGTGTCGTCCGCGGTGCGGCGCAGGACGGTTCGCCGTTCCTCGACGCGGACGATGCGGGCCAGGGTGTCGGGTCGGCCGGAGAGATCGCCCACCACGCCGACGCGATCGCCGACCACGACGGGCGTGCGGCCGAGTTCGCGGGCCCGCATGGTGACCACACGGCGGTCCGGATCGTCGTCGAGCACCACACCCCAGCGGCCGCGGTCCACCGACACGACCATCGCGGTCTCGGCGTCGTCGTGCTTGGGTCTGGTCTTGGTGCGCGGACGGCTGCCCTTGCCCGGTCGGATGCGAACATCCGACTCGTCGTAGCTCCCCGCGCGGCGGCTCACGACGCAGACCCGGCCATCGTCTCCCACATCGACACGAAGTCGGGCAGAGTCTTCGACGTGGTCGCCACGTTCTCGATCTCGACGCCCGGAACCACAAGGCCCAGAAGCGAACCCGCCGTCGCCATCCGGTGGTCGGCATAGGTGTGCCAGACGCCCGCGCGCAGTGGCACGCCGACGATCCTCAGTCCGTCGTCGGTCTCCGTCACATCGCCGCCGAGCCGGTTGATCTCGGTGGCCAGGGCGGCGAGGCGGTCGGTCTCGTGTCCGCGCAGATGGGCGATGCCGCGCAGCGTCGACGCGCCGTCGGCCAGAGCGGCGAGCGCGGCGACGGTCGGCGTGAGTTCGCCGACATCGTGCAGATCGATGTCGATCGCCCGGAGTCGATCGGGGCCCGTCACGGTGAGCAGACCGTCGTCGGAGCGGGCGGCGGTGGCGCCCATCAGCTCGAGAATCGTGGTGATCTCGGCGCCGGGTTGGGTGGTGGCCGTCGGCCAGCGGGGGACGCTGACGCGGCCGCCCGTCGCGGCGGCGGCGGCCAGGAACGCCGCGGCGTTCGACAGATCGGGTTCGATCGCCCAGTCGACGGCGCGGATCGGTCCGGGCGCCACAGTCCAGGACGCTCCGTCGAAGGAGACGGCGGCGCCGGCCTCGCGCAACATGTCGACGGTCATCTCGATGTGCGGCATGGACGGGACCGGCGGACCGTCGTGAGTGATCGTCACGCCGTCGGTGAATCGTGCCGCCGACAGCAGCAGTCCCGACACGAACTGCGACGACGCCGACGCGTCGACGGTCACCGGACCGCCGGCGAGCGCGCCCGTGCCGTGCACGGTAAACGGCAGGCTCGACCCGTCGATGGACGCCCCAAGATCGCGGAGGGCGTCCAGCACGGTGTGCAGCGGGCGGCTGCGGGCCTGCTCGTCGCCGTCGAATTCGACGTCGCCGGCGGCCAGCGCGCCGACCGCGGGCAGGAAGCGCATCACGGTTCCGGCCAGGCCGCAGTCGATGCGGCCGCCGTGCAGGGGAGCGGGAGTCACATCGACGGTGGTGGGGTCGTCAGGGGCGGGGGAGATCCCGACGCCCATGGCGGCGAGTGCGTCGAGCATGAGGTCGGTGTCGCGGCTGCGCAGCGTGCCGGTGATCTGAGACGGTCCGTCGGCGAGCGCCGCCAGGATCAGTGCGCGGTTGGTGATCGACTTGGATCCGGGCAGGTCGACGACGGCGTCGACGGGCGTGCTGACAGACGGAGACGGCCAGGTGCTCATGCGCTCCAGTGTTTCATGGTGCATGCGTCACCGGTCAGCGCAGGTCGCGGCGCAGTGGATGGTCCGCCGGGATCTGCACCAGGATCAGCGCGCGACCGTCCGGATCGTGCACGGTCATCTCGATCAGGCCCCACGGCTTGGTCTCCGGTTCGGCGACAATCGGAACCCCGGCCGTGGCCAGCTCGCCGCGTGCGGCGGCGACGTCGCGCACCTGCAGCCACAGCACATCGCCGACGCCGTCGCGGGCGGGCATGTGCGCGGGGATCTCGATCAGTCCGGCTCCGGCATGGAAGACGGTGCCGCCCGGATACTCCCGCGCGACGGCCAGCCCGAGGACGTCCCGGTAGAAGTCGGTGAGGGTCTGCGGGTCGGCCGAGGTCAGCAGGGTGCGGCTGGTCAGGATCTCCATGGGAGCCAGCGTATCGAGGTTCGCCGAGCGGGACGCCCATACGAGACTCCGCGACGCGGGCCGGTCGAAAGCCCGTCGACGGCCGACGGCTGCCGGTACGTTTCCAGTGGTGGCCGCGACCGAGTGCGTCACCGCCGTCGACATCGTGGAGCGGAGCGGCCATGCCTCAGACCAGTGCGGGAATCCTGTTGTGGCGGCGGCGGTCCGACGACGTCGAGGTGCTCTTGGTCCATCCGGGCGGGCCGTTCTTCGCGCGGAAGGACGATGGTTTCTGGTCGATCCCGAAAGGGCTGGTCGAACCGGGGGAGGACCTGCTCGTCGCCGCTCGCCGTGAGTTCGCCGAGGAGACCGGCCACCAGGCGCCCGACGGCGACGCCGTCGATCTCGGCCAGGCGCGGCTCAAGTCCGGCAAACGGGTGCACGTGTTCGCGCTGGAGGGCGACCTCGACCCGGAGACGGTCGTGAGCAACACGTTCGAGACGGTGTGGCCGCCGCGATCCGGTCGGACGCAGACGTTCCCCGAAGTCGACCGCGCCGCGTGGTTCACCAGGGCGGAAGCCGCGACGAAGCTCAACGCGGCACAGGCCGAGATCGTGATGCGTGTGGAATGGTAGGGACTACAGCGCGGCCACGAACGTTCCGAGCCGTTCGACGCCCAGTGCCAGGTCGTCGCTCGACGTCGCGTACGACAGGCGTACGTACCGCTCGGCTCCGGCGTCGCCGAAGTCTTTGCCCGGGGTGAGGGCCACCTGGGCCTCGGCGAGCGCTCGGTCGCAGAACCGGGTCGCCGTCAGGCCGGTTCCGGACACGTCGACGTACACGTAGAACGCGCCGTCGGGCTCGGTCGGAACAGACAGGCCGATGCGGGCCAGACCGTCGAGGACGAGCCGTCGCCGTTCACGCAGCACCTCGCGCCGCTGTTCGGCGACGGCGATCGTCTCCGGTTCGAAGCAGGTCAGCGCGGCCAGCTGCGCAGGGGTCGGCGGACAGATGTAGTAGTTCTGGGCGAGGCGCTCGGCGACGGGCACCATCTCGTCCGGGACGATCGCCCACCCCAGGCGCCATCCGGTCATCCCGAAGTACTTGGAGAAGCTGTTCACCACGATCGCGCCGGGATCGTCGGCGGCCACACTGTGCCGGTCGCCGTCGGCCAGACCCAGGTAGATCTCGTCGACGATCCGCCAGCCGTCGCGCTCGCGTGCCGCCTCGCACAGGTCGAGCAGAGCGTCGTAGGCGAGCGATGTCCCCGTCGGGTTGGACGGCGATGCGACCATCACCCCGCGGGTCGACTCGCCCCAGGCGTCGGCGACCGTCGCCGCGTCCAGTTGGAAGTGCGACGCCGGATCGGTCTCCAGGAGCCGGACCCGCGCGCCGAAGCTCTCGGCGAAGCGCCGATTGCACGGGTAGGACGGGTCGCCGACCAGGACTTCGTCGCCGGGATCGATGAGCGCGGCGCAGGACAGGAGCAGGGCGGCGGAGGCGCCGGTGGTGACGACCACGCGGCGCGGGTCGACCGGTGCGCCGAACTGCTCATCGGTGAATCGGGCGATCGCCTCACGCAGTTCGGTGAGGCCGAGTGCGCCCGTATAGGCGAGGGCGCGGCCGTCGCTGACCTCGCGCACCGCCCGCAGGAACGCGGGCGGTGCGCCGAAGTCCGGTTCGCCGATGTTGAGCTTGACCACACGGTGTCCGGCGGCTTCGAGTTCGGCTGCGCGGCGGCCGAACTCCATCGCGAAGAACGGGGACACGGCCTCGGCACGCTGGGAGAAACGCATGGAGACCATCGTAGGTGCGTGCTCCTGCCGCTGACCGAGACGGCTCTGTTCGGTCGGCGGGTGCTCGACCTGCGGGTGGCGGTGCCTACTCGGGCACCCAGTTGAACTCGTCCGGGTTCGGGCCGAGGCGGCGGTCCGCGTCGAGCGCGTCGATCCGCGACATCTGCTCGTCGGACAGCGCGAAGTCGAACAGTGCGATGTTCTCCGCGGCGCGGGCGGCGGTCGAACTCTTCGGGAAGACGATGTCGCCGCGCTGAACGTGCCAACGCAGGGTGACCTGGGCCACGCTGCGACCCACCTCGGCACCGATCGCGGCGAGCGTCTCGTCGTCGAGCACCGCGCCCTGGCCGATCGGGGCCCAGGCCTCGGTGACGATGTCGTGGTTTCGGTTGAACGCGCGCAGCGACGGCTGCGGAAAGTACGGGTGCACCTCGATCTGGTTGACCGCCGGGACGATCTCGGTCTCGGCGAGCAGCCGCTCCAGGTGCGACTCCTGGAAGTTCGAGACGCCGATCGAGCGGGTCCGGCCCGCCTTGTACTCGCCCTCGAGTGCGCGCCAGGTCTCGACGTAGTCGCCGACCTCGGGCATCGGCCAGTGGATCAGGTACAGGTCCACCGGGCCGAGATCGAGGGCCTCGATCGACTGTGCGACGCCCGCGACGGCGGCGGCCGGATCGTGCTTGTCGTTGTTGAGTTTACTGGTGACGAACACCTCGTCGCGGGGGATGCCCGATTCGCGGACGGCCGCGCCGACCTCGCGCTCGTTGCCGTACATCTGCGCGGTGTCGATGTGGCGGTAGCCGGCTTCGAGCGCGGTCAGGACCGCGGCCTTGGTGTCGGCCGGCGGGATCTGGAAGGTGCCGAAGCCGAGTTGGGGGATCGCCACGTCGTTGTTCAAGGTGATGGACGGAACGGTGTTGTGTGCCATGGTCGGTTCAATGCGGCGGAACGGGGCGGGTATTCCGCGGTCTCGCCCCCGTGACCGGCTCCACTCGCGCACGGCGGTGTTCTGCCGGGGCCGCCGCACCAGTGGGGGACCACCCTGATCTTCCCCCGATATCGCCGCTGCGCTGGTGCTTTTCGCGACGGCCGGTGGCACGGTGGAGTCATGAGCACCTTCACTGACAACACCGGAACCTCCAACGGCACCTCGATCTGGAAGATCGTCGCCATCGTCATCGCGATCCTCGTGGTCGTCTCCCTCATCGGCCCGATCGTCAAGGCCGTCTTCTGGCTCGGCCTGCTCGCGCTCGCCGGAGTGGGCGTCTACACCCTGTTCAAGGCGAAGAGTTGACGGGCGGACTTACGATGGCGCCATGACACGCAGACTCCTCGCCACCGGCTACGGTGAGCCCGCCACGGTCCTGTCCCTCGTCGACGTCGACGCCGCGAGTCCCGGAGACGGCGAGGTGGTCGTATCGATCGAGGCCGCCGGGCTCAACCCGTTCGACGTCAAACGCGTTCACGGCGCGATGGGCGCGGATCCGGCGAAACTGCCGCTCGTCCTCGGCGGAGAGGCCGCCGGAGCGGTTCGCGTCGCGGCCGACGGCACCGGGTTCGCTCCCGGCGACCGCGTGGTCGTCTATCCCGCGACCGGAGCCTTCGCCGACGAGATCGTCGCACCCGTGACGAACGTCCACCGTCTGCCCGACGCCGTGACGACGGAGACGGCCGCCGGACTGCTCCTGGCCGGTGTGACCGCCTACGACACGATCGCCACCGTCGACGTCGGAGCCGACGACGTCGTCCTGATCCATGGCGGATCCGGCGCGGTCGGATCTGTCGCCACATCCCTGGCCGTGGCGCGCGGCGCGACGGTGATCGCCACCGCCTCGCCCGCCAACCACGAGTATCTGCGCGGGCTGGGGGCGACTCCGATCGGCCACGACGGCGACATCGCGGCCAGTGTGCGGGCGGCCGTCGACGCACCGGTCTCCGCGGTGATCGACACCGTCGGGAACGACGCCGCGATCGACGCGTCCCTGCAGCTCGTGCCCGCCGATCGGATCGTCAGCATCGCGGCGTTCGGCCGCGCCGACGACGGCATCGTACTGCTGGACGGATCGAGCGAGGCGAGCCGCGCACATCGTCGCGACGCCGTGCGACCCCTCCTGGATGCGGTCGCCGACGGGCGCATCGCCGTCGACATCGCCGCGACGTATCCCTTGACCGAGGCGGCCGCGGCGTTCGACGCGCTCGCGGGGCCGCACCCGCGCGGCAAGTATCTGATCGTGCCCTGAGCCCGACGTCCTGGCCACCGCACCGCCTCGCCGCTAGTCTGTAACTCCACGTAACACCGAACGGGGAGTGCAGGAATGACCGACGTGAGACCCGACCACGAAGCAGTCATCGTCGGCGCCGGATTCGGCGGGATGGGCGCGGCGATCGAGATGAAACGGCAGGGCGTCACCGATATCGCGATCCTCGAACGCGAGGACGATCTCGGCGGCACGTGGCACGTCAACCACTACCCGGGCCTCGCGGTCGACATCGCATCGGTCACCTACTCGTACTCGTTCGAACCGAACCCGGACTGGTCGCGACTGTTCGCGCCGGGCACCGAGCTCAAGGCGTACGCCGAGCACGTCGCCGACAAGTACGACCTGCGACGGCACATGGAGTTCGGCGTCGTCGTCGCCGGCGCCGACTGGGACGACGACGCGGGCGTGTGGACGGTGCGCACCGAGGACGGCCGCGCGATCACCGCGCGCTACCTCCTCACCGCCACCGGCTTCCTGTCGCAGCCGTACACCCCCGACTTCCCCGGCATCGACTCGTTCGAGGGCGAGATCATCCACACCACCGCGTGGCGTGACGGCTACGACTTCCACGGCAAGAGGGCCGCGGTCATCGGCACCGGAGCCACCGCGGTCCAGCTGATTCCGGAGATCGCCCGGACCGCAACGCATCTCACCGTCTTTCAGAGAACCCCGATCTGGGTGGTGCCGAAGATCGACTTCCCGATCCCGGCGCCCGTCCGCAGACTGTTCGGCGCGGTCCCGCTGACGCAGAAGGCGGCGCGCGCGGTCAACACGTCCCTGCTCGAAGCGCTGATGGTGTTCGGTGTCCTGCACTACCGCCAGGCCAAGCCCGGCAATCAGCTCGCCGCGCTCCTGTCGAAGGCACACCTGCGCACCCAGGTCCGGGATGCGGGCACGCGTCGGCGACTCACGCCGTCGTACGACTTCGGCTGCAAGCGACCGACCTTCAGCAACCACTACTTCCGGGTGTTCAACCGGCCCGACGTCGACCTGCAGACCTCGTCGATCGTACGGGTGGAGCCCGACGGGATCGTCGTCGACGACGGGACGAAGGTCGAGATCGACACTCTCGTCCTGGCGACCGGATTCAACCTGTGGGACGTGAACTTCCCGGCGTTCGCCATCACCGGCCGCAACGGCCGCGATCTCGGAAAATGGTGGCGCGAAGGCCGCTTCCAGGCCTACGAGGGCATCACCGTACCGCATTTCCCGAACTTCCTGACGCTCAACAGCCCGTACTCCTACAGCGGCCTCTCGTACTTCACCACGATCGAAGGCCAGATGCGGCACATGGCCAGGCTCTTCGGTGAGATGCGTCGCCGCGGATCCGACCGCTTCGAGGTGACCGAACAGGCCAACGAGCGCTTCCTCGACCGTGCGACCGAGAGGCTCGGCGACTCCGTGTTCTATGCGGGCGACTGCAGCGGCTCGCGGAGCTACTACTTCAACCAGCACGGTGAGGCGACGCTGCTGCGTCCCCAGTCGACGCTGTCCACGCTGCGCGAGATGGACTCGTTCCCGCTGGAGGACTACACGTACGCGTGACGGGTGCGCCTACCGGTACTTGCTCCGGTACTCGTCGGCGGCGGCGTTCGCCCGCTCGATCTTCACCGCATCGACCAGGGACCCGTCCAGGCCGTTGTTGACCAGCAGGTGGCGGCGGTAGACGCGGATCAGGGCGATCTGGAAGTAGACGAACGGGATCAGGATGAGCAGCATCATGCCGCCGACGATCCACCACGGTCCGGGGATGAACGCGAAGGCGATGAGGAACGGGACGATCGGGACCAGTCCGCGGACGATGTATCGGCGGGTGTGGCCCGGCCCGGTCAGATCGACCAGCACCCAGTCCCGCATCTCGTCGGGAAGCCTGCGGCCGAGCAGATAGCCCACCTTCTGCAGGGGACCAGGACGGGTAGCACTCATACGGGACATCATCCCACGGGTGTCACCGGGATCGGAGCCCGGTCGCGGGTCTCACACCGGAGCCAACAGCTCCGGTCCGTTGTTCGCGACGCGATTCACCAACGGCGACACCTCGCGGATCTCGATGCGGTCGACGAGTTCGGTGTCGGGCGGCGCGAGCAGCGCGGTGTCGACGGCCGAGTCGGGGTCGAGCCAGGCGTCCCAGTACTCGAACGGCATGATCAGCGGCATCCGGTGGTGCACCTGCGTCAGGTCGCCGACCGCGGCGGTGGTGATGATCGTCGTCGACGAGACCCACGCCGAGCGGTCGTCCGTCGCCCGTGCCGGGGCGGGCCGCCAGGCGGCCCACAACGCGCCCATGAACAGGCGGGTGCCGTCGTCCGGCGACATGAAGTACGGGACCTTCGTCGGCTTCCCGTTCGGACCGGTCGGCCCCGGCTTCCACTCGTACCAGCCGTCCATCGGGACCAGGGCGCGCTTTCCTTTGAGGGAGTTCCGGAACGCGGGCTTCTCGGCGAGCGACTCCGCGCGAGCGTTGAAGAGCACCGGTCCCTTGCCGAGTTCCTTCGTCCAGGACGGCACGAGCCCCCACCGCATCGCGCGGACGCGTCGCGCGACGTCGGCGTCGGGGTCGTTGCGGTCATGACGATCGACGACGGTCATCACCGTCGTCGTCGGTGCGACGTTGTAGTTCCCGTCGACGAATGCCTCCGCGGCGTCGGTGTCGGTGATCTCGTCGCAGGCGTCGATCTCCGCCGCCAGCCGGGCCGGATCGGTGGTCACTGCATAGCGTCCGCACATGCATTCCATCGTGGCACGGAACAAGATCGACCCCGCCGGTGTTGGACCAGCCGACCATCGCGAAGCACGAGACCCCAGGGAGGTGGATGACGCCGTGAGCACCGTGACCGGAGCCGTCCTCGAGCCGAGAATGCTGATCGCCTGGCCGTCTGACACAGACGCGGACCAGCGATCGCTAGACTCGACGGAACCAGCGTCAAGCGAAGGGAACTCTGTGTCGGACACCCAGGTGCCGCCCGAGCCGGACGGCCATGAGGAGACGGAAGCCGAGCTCAGCGAGCGGTTCGAGCGCGACGCGCTGCCGCTGCTCGACCAGTTGTACGGCGGCGCCCTGCGCATGACCCGCAACCCGGCCGACGCCGAAGACCTCGTCCAGGAGACGTATGTCAAGGCGTTCTCGGCGTTCAAATCGTTCAAAGAGGGCACCAACCTGAAGGCGTGGATGTACCGCATCCTCACGAACACCTACATCAACTCGTACCGGAAGAAGCAGCGTCAGCCTGCGCAGTATCCGACCGAGGAGATCACCGACTGGCAGCTCGCCGCCACCGCCGAGCACACGTCGACGGGTCTGCGGTCGGCCGAGATCGAAGCGCTCGACGCCCTCCCGGACCAGGAGATCAAGGACGCGCTGGCACAACTGCCCGAGGACTTCCGGATGGCCGTGTACTACGCGGACGTGGAGGGCCTGCCCTACAAGGAGATCGCCGAGATCATGGACACTCCCATCGGAACGGTGATGTCCCGACTGCACCGCGGTCGTCGCCAGCTGCGCGACCTGCTGGCCGACGTCGCGCACGAGCGAGGCATCGGCCTCGATCGCACCGGGGAGGCCGTCCGATGAGCACCGGGGTACCCGAACGAGACGAGCAGTTCGAGATGCTCGACTGCTCCGCCGTCGTCGCCGACATCTGGCTTCTGCTCGACGACGAATGCGACGCAGGAGCCCGGGATCGCCTCCAGGGACACCTCGACGGCTGCCCGAGCTGCCTGGAGCATTACGGCGTGCAGCGCCAGCTCAAGGAGCTCATCAGCCGCAAATGCGGGAACGACGCCGCGCCCGACGGGCTGCGCGAACGACTCCGGCTGGAGATCCGCCGCTCGGTGACCATCCGGCAGACGGTCTATCGCACCGAACAGTAGACGGATTCAGAGACGAGACGAGGCCCGGTCCCTGTGGGACCGGGCCTCGTCGCCGACTCGCGGTCAGGCGTTGGGCCGCCTGCCGTGGTTCGCTGCGTTCTTCTTGCGGCTGCGCCGCTTACGTCCGCGCTTGCTCATGCCGGACCTCCTTCTCCAGTGTTCACGTGCGTCGGCCATTGTTTCACGCCCGGCGGCCCGCGCGTTAATCGCGCGCGGCGCCTGAGCGACGACAGGCTCCTCGGCTAGGATCAGTCCATGCCTGAAGACGTCGTCGCTGAAATCGTCGCCACCGTCCTCGAGGTCTCCGTCGCCGAAGGTCAGGAGGTCGCCGCGGGCGACACCCTGGTGCTCCTGGAGTCGATGAAGATGGAGATTCCCGTCCTGGCCGAGGACCCGGGCACCCTCGACCGGGTCGAGGTCACTGTGGGCGACGTGATTCAGGCGGGCGATGTGATCGCCACCTACCGCGCCTGACCACCGGGCCATGGCAACACTGCACGACCTGCTCGCCGAGCACACCACCCTGCCCGATGCGGCGGCGGCGCATCTGCAGCGACTGGTCGCCGAGTGGCAACTCCTCGCCGACCTCTCCTTCGCCGACTATCTCCTCGCGGTCCGCGGCACCGACGGCAACCTCGTGTACGTGGCGCAATGTCGTCCCAACACGGCGTCGACGGTGTTTCAACAGGACGAGGTCGGCCACCGCGTGGAACGGCCCGCCAGCCCGCAGGGCGCCAATCCGCTGATCATCACCGCACTGGAGACCGGCCGGATCGAGCAGGACTCGATCGCCACGAGGTTCGGCAACCTGCTGATCGACCGCATCGCGATTCCGGTGACCTTCGACGGTCGGGTGATCGCGGTGCTCGGGCGCGCGGGCGACGCCTCCGAGACCCGTCCGGCCTCACCTCTGGAGGCCGCGTACCGGGATGCCGCGCAGGCGTTGTGCGAGATGGTCGTGGAGGGCACGTTCCCGCTCGACGAGGCCAACACCCTCGGGCTGTCGACACCGAGAGCCGGTGACGGGTTCATCCGGGTCGGTCCGGACGGGCGTGTGGTGTACGCCAGTCCCAACGCGCTCTCGGCCGTCCATCGCATGGGATGGACCACCGATCTGTCGGGCGTCGTCGTCGCCGATCTGGTGGCCAGGCTCCTGACCGATCCGTTCGAGTCGGCCGATGCGGCCGCCATGATCGAGGCGGCCAGCGGCGACGCGCTGCCCGGCCCCGATCTGGCGCTGCGCATGGAACTGGACGCGCGGCGGGCCAACGTGCTGGTGCGGGCCGTGCCGCTGCGGTCCCGCGACCGGTCGCGGGGTGCCGTGGTGTTGATCCGCGACGTCACCGAGGTGAAGCGTCGAGACCTCGCGTTGATCAGCAAGGACGCCACGATCCGCGAGATCCACCACCGTGTGAAGAACAATCTGCAGTCGGTGTCCGCGCTGTTGCGGCTGCAGGCGCGACGGTCCGGCAACCAGGAGACCATCCAGGCGCTCGCCGAGGCCGTACGCCGCGTGTCGTCGATCGCGTTGGTCCACGAGATGCTGTCGGGCAGTGTCGACGAGGAAGTGGATCTGGACGCCATCGTCGACCGGGTGTCGTCGTCGCTGGTGGACGTCACCCTGCCGGACGGCGGGGGCGCCCGCGTCCGGATCAGGCGCGACAGCCGCCTCGGCGTCCTGGCCGCCGATCTGGCGATGCCGCTGGTGATGGTGCTGACCGAGGTCTTGCAGAACTCCATCGAGCACGGCTTCTCACCGGGTCAGCAGGGGGCGCTCATCGTCATCGACGCCGTACGCGACGTTCGGAGTCTGCAGGTGCGGGTGACCGATAACGGCAAGGGCCTGCCGCCTGACTTCGATCTGGCCGCGTCCGACCGTCTCGGGCTGCAGATCGTGCGGACGCTGGTGTCGAACGACCTGCGCGGGACCATCGACATCGCACCGGTCCCGATCGGGGTGGGGACCAGGGTCGAGTTGGACATCCCGTTGCACTGAACAGAAACGTCGAGGGCCCCGACCGGCGGTCGGGGCCCTCGACGAGGGGTCGTGGTCGACTCAGACGGCGCTGCGGGCGCGGGTACGGGCGTTGCGACGCTTGAGCGCGCGACGCTCGTCCTCGCTCATGCCTCCCCAGACGCCTGCGTCCTGGCCGGTCTCGAGCGCCCACGTGAGGCAGTCGGCGGTCACCGGGCAACGCTGACACACCAGCTTGGCGTCCGCGACCTGCGCGATCGCCGGGCCGCTGGTCCCGACCGGGAAGAACAGCTCGGGGTCCTCATCGCGGCAGATGGCTTTGTGGCGCCAGTCCATGACACTAACTCCTTCAAGATAAGATCACGTCGTGCTCGGGGCACGCTGATTCACGTTCGGTTCGTTGTGTGGGCTGCAACGACGGATGTCACCGTGTGATTCCGTGCCGTTGTGGCGCAGAAAGACGGGGCCGGTTGTTGCGGTCATTAACTGTTGTACTACTGTGCGGTTACCTTTGGCTATAGCTGCACGCTGAATGCCGGATACGTCACAAGGGGTTGGCAGTGAAGCCAACTTATGCGTACCGGCAGGTAACTATGGGGTTAATCGGCCGTCGACGCGGCCACCACATCGATCACGTCGTGACGGTATCCGAAGTCCAGACCTGTGTATTCGCCCAGGTAGTCGCCGTCCATCTGCACATCGGCAGGTTCTGCGGACCGGAACTCGACCCACTCAACGTCGTCGTCGCGGAACAGGTGCGCGGCTTTCGGATCGGCGCCGCGGAGGAGTCTGGAGCCCAGCACGATGTTGCGGGGAACTGAGACGGACGTCGCAGCGAAGATTCCGAGCCCGCGCGAGAAGTCGGTGTTCGGATTGGTGCGGATCGGACGGGTGCCCAGATATGTCCACGGACCGGTGTTACTGACGAATCCGAAGCGGACCCCGTCGATCGGATCGTGGTCGGGAACGGTGACGGTGAACGTCGGGGGAGTGACCGACGGACGGAAGAACGAGCCGACCGTGGTGCGCAGATAGCGGCCCGCCGTCGCGCGGCGGCCCTTGTGTCGCAACTCCTCCATGCGGCGTACGACGATCGCGTCCATGCCCATGCCGGCGTTGAAGAGGAACCAGCGGTCCAGAGTGTGGCCGAGGCTGATCGGTCGGCGGGCGCCCGAGTCGAGCAACTCCATCAGCTGTGCGGTGGCGGTGAGCGGGTCGCGGCTGATGTTCAGGGCGCGAGCGAAGACGTTCGCGCTGCCGCCCGGGACCACGCCGAGAGCGGGGATGTCGGCGCGATCGCGGATCGTCGACGACGGTGCGCCCACCATTCCGTTGGCCACCTCGTTGACCGAGCCGTCGCCGCCGTGCACGACGACGGCGTCGTAACCGTGCGCGGTGGCCTCGGCGCCGAGCTCGCCCGCATGGCCGCGGTGCGTCGTGCGGCGGATGTCGACGGTGAAGCGTGAAGCGAGGGTGTTGGCCAGCGCATCACGACCTTCCACGGTGGTGAAGGTCGCAAACGGGTTGGTGATGAGCATGACGCGCACGAATGCACACGTTATAGCGTGTACGGCCGTCCGGCCCAATCGAGTCTCCCGCGCGTGCGACCTCCGGGCGGGACCGCTGCGCGACGTGTCTACTCTGGAGTACGTGAGCAGTCCCGATTCCCCTCGCACCACCCCCGCCGTGCCGTCCACGCTGCGCTGGGCGGGCGCGATCATCGCCGTCGAGGGTGTGGTCGGCCTCGTGTACGCCGTCGTCCTCATCATCCGCGAGGCGGGCGGACACCACGAGGACGCGATCAGCGGCTACGGCACGGCGGGCTGGTTCATCGTGATCTTCGGCGGCGTGCTGGCCGGCGGCCTCGCCCTGATCCGTGGTCGCCGCTGGGGTCGAGGCGTCGGAGTGATCGCGCAGATCCTGTTACTCCCGGTTGCATATGCGCTGCTCACAGACAGTCATCTACCGTATCTGGGTGCGCCGCTGGCCGTCGTCGCGATCGCCGTGCTCATTCTCCTGTTCGCGCCCGCCTCTCTGAGCTGGCTCAACGCCGACTCATTGCCGCCGGACGCGAAGTGACGCTCGCGACGAACTGGACGTAGGGTGGTGCGCATGACGCGCATCCTGGCCATCGCAAATCAGAAGGGCGGCGTGGCGAAGACCACGACGACGGCGTCGGTGGGGGCCGCCCTCGCTGCACAGGACCTGTCGGTGCTCGTGGTCGATCTCGACCCGCAAGGCTGCCTGACCTTCTCCCTCGGCCACGACCCGGACCAGATCACCGCATCGGTGCACGACGTCCTGATCGGCGCCGAGGACATCACCGACGTCCTCCTCGACACCGACGATCAGGTGACCCTGCTGCCGGCCACCATCGACCTGGCGGGCGCCGAAGCCCTGCTGCTGATGCGGCCGGGGCGCGAGTACGCGCTCAAACGCGCGCTCGCCGAGGTGTCCCAGGACTACGACGTCGTGCTCATCGACTGCCCGCCGTCGCTGGGCGTCCTGACCCTCAACGGACTCACCGCGGCCGACGAGGTGGCGATCCCGCTCCAGTGCGAGACGCTCGCGCACCGCGGCGTCGGCCAACTGCTGCGCACGGTGACCGAGGTCCAGCAGATCACCAATCCGGAGCTGAAGATCCTCGGCACGGTGGCGACCCTGTTCGACGCGCGGACCACGCACAGTCGCGATGTGCTCGCCGACGTCGCCGACCGCTACGACATGCCGGTGCTGAACCCGCCGATCCCGCGCACCGTCCGGTTCGCCGAGGCGTCGGCGTCGGGGGCGTCGGTGATGCGCGGTCGCAAGAACAAGGGCGCCACCGCGTACCGGGAACTCGCCGAGAACCTGCGTGAGTACTGGGGTGGCGCGGAACTGGCCACCTACGAACTCACGGAGTAGCGGCTCACGGCGCCCGCAGCGCCACCAGCTCGCCGCCGCGCTGCTCGATCACCGTGCCGCCCAACACCCGAAGGGCGACGAATCCGTCGTAGCCGCCGCGGTCGACGTCGATCCGCCGCACCTCGTGGCCGTCGGAGAGCTGTCGGACGCTGATGCCGCCGCGGACGGGGATCAGGAGTTCACCCGCCATCACCGCGCCCGCGCCGAGTGTGTCGGGCACCTCGTAGAGGACCGTGCCCGTCGTACCGTCCAGGACGACGGTTCCGCGACCGGTCCAGTACGTGATGATGCCGGAGTCGACGATGGGAGCACCCGCCGGCGCGGGTTCGCCCGCCACCGGGCGGTCGGTCTGCTGCTCG
This sequence comes from Gordonia humi, assembly GCF_014197435.1. Lineage (NCBI taxonomy): Bacteria > Bacillati > Actinomycetota > Actinomycetes > Mycobacteriales > Gordoniaceae > Gordonia > Gordonia humi. The sequence goes on along the minus strand of NZ_JACIFP010000001.1, from coordinate 4,475,080 downwards.
GCCTGCGGGGTGAACGTGCGGATGCGCGGCCCCGGCACGGGGCGGACCTCGCCCGTGGCGTCGACACCCGGATCGTAGACGGAGAAGCTCGTGGCGCCCCCGCCGATCAGACGGGGTGCGGGGCCGTGCGCGGTCTGCGTGAGCATCGTCGTGCCCCATTGGACGATCTTCTCGTCGGAGTCCTGCGCCGAGCCCAGCACGGTGAGGCGATAGCCGAAGTCACGGTCGCAGCGTTCGATCACGGCGATCCGATTCGCGCCGGGCAGCGCCGAGTACAGCCTGCAGTCCGTACGTGCGGGAGCGACGTCGGGATTCACCGGGGCGTCCACGCGCCCGTACTCGATGCCGCGCACGAGGTTGATGCCCCACGTCTCGAGTCGGGTGTCGCCCGCGGACAGGATGTAATCGCCGTCGTAGGACAACGACACGGCGTCGTCGGCGTCGGAGGTGCGTCCGGCGGTGCGCAGGCCGGTGTCCCCGCGCAGCGCCGTCACCTCGCTGCATCCGCGCGAGTCGCGGTACACGGCGACGGCGAGGTCCTCACCGCCCGGCCACGCCGCGAGCGCGCCGCACAGCGCGTTGGTCCGGTGGTAGCGCCACCGCTGCGCCCCGGTCACCGGATCGAGGGCGCGGACCGCGCCGTCGTCGGCCGCGATCACCGATGCGGCGGTGAGCTGGGGGACCGTCGTCGCGGACGAGGGCGCCGACCAGACCTGCGTCAGCGCCTGCGGCGACGTCTCCGCGGCGCCGGGCGTCGACGGGGCGGCGGCCGCGGTCTGCAGATCGGACTGGCGGGCGCTGCTCGTCGCCCAGACGAGCACACCCGCGACGACCACCGCGACCACGATCACCGCGGTCACGATCAGGTCGGCTCGGGTGCGGCGCTCCGGCGCGATACGAGATCCCATATCGGCGACAGTACGGAAGGCGAGTCAGTCGGTGGTCGCGGCCTCGTCTGCGGGCTTGCCGCCCGAACGGTGACGACGGCGACGCGGGCGACGCGGCTTGTCGTCGCCGGACTCCGCCACCGGTTCCGATTCGGCCGAATCGGCGGTGTCCGAAGCGGTCTCGGCGGCCGCGGCCGCACCGTCGGCGGTCTGTCCGCCGCGTGTGCGACGGCGGGTGCGGGTGGACTTGCGGGCCGGGCGGTCGGCGCGTGCCTCGCGTCGCTCCTCGGACGTCTGCCGGGCCCCGGCGACGCGGCCGTCGGCCTCGGCCGGGATGCCGAGCTCCTCGCGCAGATGGTCGGATGTCGAGTAGGTCTCGACCGGCTCGGGCATGCCGAGGCCGAGCGCCTTGTCGATGAGCTCCCACCGGTGCAGTTCGTCCCAGTCGACGAGGGTCACCGCCGTACCGGTGCGGCCGGCCCGACCGGTGCGGCCGATGCGGTGCACATAGGTCTTGTCGTCCTCGGGACACTGGTAGTTGATGACATGCGTGACGTCGTCGATGTCGATGCCGCGGGCCGCGACGTCGGTGGCGACCAGGACGTCGATGGTCCCGTCGCGGAACCGTCCGAGGGACTTCTCGCGGGCCACCTGACCGAGGTCGCCGTGCACGGCGCCGACCTTGAAGCCGCGTTCGGCGAGGTCGTCGGCCACCTTCTGGGCGGTGCGCTTGGTGCGCGTGAAGATCATCGTGGCCCCGCGGCCGTCGGCCTGCAGGATGCGGGCGACGAGTTCGGCCTTGTCGAGGGCGTGCGCGCGGTAGACGTACTGCGTGGTGCGCTCGTGCACCGCCGAGTCGTTGGCCTGCTCGGCGCGGATGTGCATCGGCCGGTTGAGGAACGTGCGGGCCAGGGTGACGATCGGACCCGGCATGGTGGCCGAGAACAGCATGGTCTGCCGGTCGGTCGGCAGCGCGCCCATGATGCGCTCGATGTCGGGGAGGAAGCCGAGGTCGAGCATCTCGTCGGCCTCGTCGAGCACCAGGATGCCGACCTTGCCGAGGACGAGGTGGCCCTGCTGGGCGAGGTCGAGCAGTCGGCCGGGGGTGCCGACGACGAGGTCGACGCCCTTCTGCAGCTCGGCGATCTGCTGCTCGTACGGACGGCCGCCGTAGATCGAGGTGATGCGGACCGGGCGCTCGGTGCCGTCGACGGTGACCTGCACGCCCTTCGCTGCGGTCTCCAGATCCTCGGTCACCTGCACACACAGTTCGCGGGTGGGGACGATGATCAGGGCGCGCGGCGTGGTGTCGAGCGCACGCAGACCGGACTGTTCGGCGTTGACCAGGCGGTGCAGCATCGGTACTCCGAACCCGTAGGTCTTGCCCATGCCGGTGCGGGCCTGCCCGATCAGGTCGCTGCCCGCCAGGGCCAGCGGGAGAGTCAACTCCTGGATGGCGAAGGTACGGACCTTGCCGTCGGCCTCCAGGGCGGCGACGATCTGCGGGTCGACGCCGAGTTCGGTGAAGGTCGGCGCCTGGTGGTCCTCGTCGACGATCGTCGTCTGGATCGAATCGTCGTCGGTGACGGTTGCGTCAGTGCTCATGTGCGGTTGTATGCCTCTCGTGTGCTCTCGATGCACGCACACGAGACGCTCCGCGGGGTCTGCGCCGGGCAGTCCCTCACGCGTGGCGTCGTCGACGAGTGCGCGCTCAATGTACGACGCGGCCGCTGCGGCGGGCCGGCGACGACCTGCGGTCGGGGCGCTGCGCTGGGCGGAAATTCCCCACGTCTGGCCCACAGTGTACCGCCTTGCATACTCTTGCTCCCATGTCGAACACCTCGAACGCTGACGCCAAGCTGTACGGACTCCTTCTGGCCGGGGAGTTCGCGGCCTGTTACCGACTGGTCGACGAGTCGGCCATGGCGCCCACGACGCCGGACCGGATCGCCATCGCGCGGTTGATCGCCGCCGAGATGGCGCACTTCGAGGAACTCGCGCAGCAGGTGACGGCGGCTGGCGGCGACCCGGAGGCGGCGGTGGCCGCCTACGCGAAGGTCTTCGACGACTACCACGACGTCACCACTCCGAGCTCGTGGCTCGAAGCCCTGGTCAAGATGTACATCGGCGACGGGCTGGCCGCGGACTTCTACGCCGAGCTCGCCGATGCGATGCCGAGTTCGGTCGAGCAGGTGGCGGCATCGGTCATGGGCAGCACCGGCTCGTCGGAGTTCGCCGTCGACCGGGTGCGCGCCGCGCTGGCCGCCGACCCGTCGCTGCGGTCGCCGCTCGCGCTCTGGGGCCGTCGACTCCTCGGGGAGGCGATCACGCACATGCAGTGGGTGCTCGCCGAGGAGGACGCGGTGATGGACCTGCTGTTCGCAGGCGACGGAACGCTGGCGACCGCGGCGACGTTCTTCGACGGCATCGCGGCTCGACACGCCCAGCGCATGGCCGATCTCGGTCTCGCGTGAGCGGCCCGGCGGAGCACGAGTAGAGTCGGTCGCCATGAGCGTTGAGGTGAAGATCGGCATCGACAACAATCCCCGGGAACTGGCACTGACCACCCCCGCCACCAGCGAGGAGGTGGAAGCGAAGGTCGCCGCCGCACTCGACGGAACGGAGTCGGTTCTGGCTCTGGTCGACGAGAAGGGCTCGCGGGTGCTCGTGCCGTCCGCGAAGATCGCCTACATCGAGGTCGGCAGCAGCGAATCGCGTCGCGTCGGATTCGGCGCCTGAGGAGGACACGGGTAACCAGGCGTATACGAGAAGACCGCCGGTGGATCACCACCGGCGGTCTTCTCGTATACGCCGCGCCGCGTCGACGGAGTCAGTCCTGTGCGGCGAGGTCCTGCATCGGCACGCCCGCCAGACCGCCCCACAGAAGCGCGACGGTGGTCTCGACGGCCGACGCCTTGTCGATCGGGCGGTTGGCCTCCACCCAGTAGCGCGCGTTCACCTGACTAGCCCCGACCAGTCCGGCCGCCAGCATGCGCGATCGGTACGGGTCGAGACCGGAATCCTGCATGACCAGCCCGTACACGGCGTCGACGCAGGCGTCTGAGGCGCCCTCCACCCGGCGGATCACCGCGGGATCCATGGCGTCGGAGGCGAAGATCAGACGGTAGCCCGAATTGTCCTCGTCGATGAAGTCGAAGAACGCCTGCACGGCGGCCTGTACGCGCTGTCGGTTGTCGGTGGTGGCCTGCAGCGCGCGGGTCACATCGGAGACGAGCTTCTCCCCGTGCGAGTCGACCACCGCGATGTAGAGATCCAGCTTCGACGGGAAATGTTGGTACAGAACGGGTTTACTGACCCCGGCATGGATGGCGATCTCGTCCATACCCGCCGAGTGGTATCCGCGTTCGACGAAGATCTCGCTGGCTGCGTCAAGGAGTTGGCGGCGCCGGGCGCTGCGGGGGAGTCGCGTCTGCCCGCGCCCCTGGGGAGTGGCGGGCGCGGCGGAATTAGCGGTCGACATCATCCCAGGATACTCGCGGGTCACTTGTTCGCTCGCGGACAGGCGGTCGCGTGCGCATGTCGGCGCGCGGGGTCGTTGCTCGGAGCCGACGGGTCGTTATGACACAGTTGTTCCCGTGACCGGAAATCCTGAGCCCGGGGCGCGTGGCCCCCGTCGACCGCGGCCCGATCAGCCGCTGCGTGCGCGCTGGGACCCGATCGTCGACGACCCGGCGTCCGGCGACGAGGCGTCCGAGACCGGTGCGTTCACCCGTTTCGTGCAAGCCTTCGGCTGGCGCGCGTACGCGATCCCGGTGCTGGTGATCGTCACCGTCGTCCTGGTGGTGATGACGGTGCGCGGCGGCGGAGGCGACGCCGCGTCGGTCGCCACGCCGACCGACGCGCGCAACACGAACATCAACGAGCAGACCCATGCGATCGGTGCCCCGACCGTCGAGGTGCAGGAGGACGCGCTGCCCGCAGGCGCGCTGCCCGAGGGCGGGCCGTACACCGCCAAGGGCGACAAGGAGTACCGGGTGGTCCGAGGGACCGGCCCGAAGGTCGGCACCGGCGGCCAGGAGTACACCTACACGGTCGAGGTGGAGAAGGGGATCGACCCTACCCAGTACTCCGGCGACGCGTCGTTCGCGAAACTCGTCGACACCACGCTCGCCAACAAGCGCAGCTGGATCGGCGACGGGAAGGTGTCCTTCCGGCGCGTCGATTCGGGCGAACCGGATCTGCGGATCACGCTGACCTCCACCGACACCGCGCGGGAGTTGTGCGGGTATCAGATCAAGATCGAGACGTCCTGCTACTACCCGCCCGAGGCGCGAGTGACCCTGAACGAGGCGCGTTGGGTGCGCGGGGCCACCGTGTTCGCGGGCGACGACATGACCTACCGGCAGTACCTGATCAATCACGAGGTGGGCCACGGCATCGGCTACGAGCACCATCGCCCGTGCGAGGAGAACGGCGCGCTGGCGCCGATCATGATGCAGCAGACGTTCGGCACCGCCAACAGCGACATCCTGGCGCTCGATCCCGACATGAAGGCCGACCGTTCGCTGGTGTGCAAGCCGAACGCATGGCCCTTCCCGACGCTGTGACCGCGTTGCCGCCGCTGGTCGAACCCGGCGATGAGCTCACGCGCGACGAGGTCGCGCGGTACAGCAGGCACCTGATCATCCCGGACGTCGGGACGACCGGGCAGCGCCGCTTGAAGAACGCCCGGGTCCTGGTGATGGGCGCGGGCGGACTCGGCTCGCCCACCATGCTCTATCTGGCCGCCGCAGGCGTGGGGACCATCGGGATCGTCGACTTCGACACCGTCGACGAGTCGAACCTGCAACGCCAGATCATCCACGGCGTGGCCGATCTGAATCGGCCCAAGACCCACAGCGCCCGTGACTCGATCGGTGAGCTGAACCCGTCGGTGAACGTGGTGCTGCACGAGCAGCGTCTGGAGCCGGCCGACGCGGTGGACCTGTTCTCCCGGTACGACCTGATCGTCGACGGAACCGACAACTTCGCCACCCGGTACCTGTGCAACGATGCGGCAGTACTAGCCGGGAAACCGCTCGTGTGGGGGTCGATCTACCGGTTCGACGGCCAGGTCTCGGTGTTCTGGGAGGCCGCTCCCGACGGTCGCGGAGTGAATCTGCGCGATCTGTACCCGCAGGCCCCGCCGCCGGGGACCGTCCCGTCGTGCGCGGAAGGCGGTGTGCTCGGTGTGCTCTGCGCATCCGTCGGCTCGATTATGGCGACCGAGGCGATCAAGCTGATCTGCGGCCTCGGCGAGTCACTGCTGGGGCGGCTGATGACCTACGATGCGCTGGCGATGAACTACCGCACGCTGCGGATCGAGAAGGATCCGGCGGGCGTCCAGATCACCGCGCTGATCGACTACGACGAGTTCTGCGGAGTCGTCGCCGACGATGCGGCGGCGGCCGCCGAGGGCGCCACGTGGACGCCCGCCGAGCTGCGCGCGGCGCTCGACGGGCCCGAGCCTCCCGCGGTGATCGACGTCCGCGAGCCCGTCGAGTTCGAGATCAACCGGATCCCCGGCGCGGTCCTGATTCCGCGCGACGAGGTGATCGGCGGCCGTGCGCTCGGCGATCTGCCCCACGATCGCCGTATCGTCGTCTACTGCAAGACGGGCGTCCGATCGGCGCAGGCGCTGGCGGCGCTGCACCGCGAGGGGTTCCACGACGCCGTCCACCTCGGCGGCGGCATCGCGGCGTGGGCGTCGACCGTCGACCCCGAGATGCCGGTGTACTGAGGGCCGAGACCCTTCCCCGGTCGAGCGCGGTCGAGACCTTCCGCGGTCGAGACCCGTCCCGCCCGACTCCTGGCATCATGGACTCCGGACGAAGGGATGCCGCCATGTGCCGCAACATCAAGCCACTGTTCAATTTCGAGCCGCCCGTCACCGACGACGAGGTGCACGCCGCGAGTCTGCAGTTCGTGCGGAAAGTGTCCGGCTACAACAGTCCGAGCCAGGCCAACGCGGCCGCGTTCGAGCGGGCCGTCGACGAGATCGCCGAGGTCACCCGCCGTTTGATGGCCGATCTGACCACCGCGGCCCCGCCGAAGGACCGTGCGATCGAGGCGCAGAAGGCACGCGCGCGGGCCGAGAAGCGATTCGCATCACAGGCGGGATGACGCTGTAACCATCACCGCGCACACGCGGCGGCGGTGTGGTTGCCGCGAAACCTCCGTCTGCGTGGGTAATCTGGCGTCGTGACCACCATTGTCGAGCCGCCCGAGCAGGTCCTGACCACGTTCGGACTCACCGCGCATCCGCCGATCGCGATGGACGGCGTCGGCTGGCGGGTCGGCGAAGTGGTGCTGTCGCTGGTCCCCGACCATGCGCGGGCCGCGTGGTCGGCCACCGCGAGGGAGAACCTGTACGTCGAGGGCATGCGCATCGCGCGCCCGATCCGAGCGTCCGACGGAAGGTACGTCGTCTCCGGGTGGCGCGCCGACACCTATGTGGCGGGCAGCCCGGAGCCGCGACACGACGAGGTCCTGGCCGTCGCCGACCGACTCCACGCGGCCACCGCGAAGTTCGAGCGCCCGCGATTCCTGCTGCAGCCGCCCGCTCCGCCGTTCAGCGACGTCGACGTGTTCACCGCCGCGGACCGCGCCGCGTGGGAGGACACTCCGATGCGATCGGCGCGGGGCGCGGGCATGGCCGAGCCGAGCAGCGAGGACGGTCAGCGCAGTGCCGCGGAGGTGAAGACCCTCGCCGCACTCCGCAAGTCCGTCGATCTGCCGTCGCAGGTCGTACACGGCGACCTGTTCGGCACAGTTCTGTTCGCCGGTGCGGCCGCGCCCGCGATCACCGATGTGGTGCCGTACTGGCGACCGGCGTCGTGGGCGTCCGCGGTGATCGTCGTCGACGCGTTGGCGTGGGGCGGCGCGGAGGAGGAACTCGTCGAACGCTGGGCACACCTTCCGGAGTGGCCGCAGATGCTGCTGCGCGCCACCATGTTCCGTCTGGCGGTGCATGCTCTGCACCCGCGGTCCACCGCGGGTGCGTTACCCGGACTTCTGCGCGTGGTCGACATCGTCCGGATGATGGTCTGAGTCGGGCGCCGAATTTTTTCCGAGACGTATTCGTCGAAAACGGCGGGTCTGAGCCGAGTGAATACCGCATGTGTTGGAGAAATGTGGTGACGCGTTCGCTCCGTGCGTGGATCGCCGAGCGTGACGCGGACGACATGTTCTTGAGTGTGATCCGCTCCCCGCGCAGGATGCGTTGATCGCCGGTACTGCCCTGGTCCACGATCTGACCGTCGTCACCCGGAGTGTTCGGGATTTCGATCGGATGGGCGTCGACCTCGTGAATCCGTTCGATCAGTAGTGCATCCGTGGTCGGCGCCGATGGCCTATGCTCGCGCTCGACTCATGACGATTCGGCCGTCGACCAACGGCGTCCCCTCCGCGCGGAGCAACTCCAGCTGACGGCTGCGGACGGCCGACGCGGGGCGACCGCTCGCCGGAACCACGCGGTGCCACGGGAGATCTGAGCCGTCGGTACGCATGATCCAGCCGACGATGCGCGCATTCGACAGGCCTGCCTCGTCGGCGAGGTCGCCGTAGGTCCGGACGCGGCCGGACGGGATGGCCGCGACGAGGGCGCGAACCGTCTCGACCTGTTCCTCGGTCACCGCAGGCATGCGTCCACCAGGTCGCGGACCAGCCGCGCGCAGACGTCAGGCGCCAGGAACGGCACCATGTGCTCGGCGTCGACGTGGTGCACGGTCACCGTCGTCGGACGGTCCGCGGCGCACGCGGTGAGGAATTCGGGACGGACGAACGGCGGGTTCACCCGGTCGGCGACCACGACGTGCGTCGGGAGGCCTTCCGGCGGGAGCCGGAACGGCCGCGCCATCTCGCTCCACGCGGTCGCGACAGCGGGCGCCGACACCCGCCACACCACGCCGGGGCCGCCCGGGGCGAGATGATGCTCCACCTCATCGGCGAGGATCTCGTCGGCCACCTGCGACCAGCCCTCGGAGCGTTTGGCGGCCACCGCCGACTCCGCGTCGGGATGACCCCAATGCGCTTGGGAGAGTTCGGCGTACACCCTCGCCTGGGTCGGATTGAGGCCCTGTGCCGGATCGAGGAGAACGAGGCCTGCGACGAGGTCGGGCCGCGCGTGGGCCAGTGCGATCGCGACGGCCGAGCCGAACGAGTGCGCCACCACGACGACGGGACGGTCGCCGCGATGATGTTCGTTCAGCGTCGCGGCGACCGCGGCGACGTTGTCGGCGACACCCCAGGGCGGCTCCCACGGGCTGTGCCCGTGCCCGAGAAGATCGGGCGCGATCATCCGCACGCCGGGCAGCAGATCGGCCAGGCGACCCCACCGCCGTCCGTGGCCGGTGAGCCCGTGCAGCGCGAGCACGGTCGGCGCTGCCGGATCGTCGGAGCCGAACAGATGCGTGTGCAGCATGATCTAGCCGACGACCAGGGGTGCGGCGACGGCGGCGATCTCGGCGGGCACCGGGACCGGGCGACGGGACTGCCCGTCGACGTACACGTGGACGAATCGACAGGTGGCGGCGCAGACCGGAGAGTCGCCGTCGACGAACAGCGCGAGGCTGTAGGTGATGCTGCTGCGACCGAGACGTTCCAGGGCGATGCCGACGGTCACCTTGTCCGGGAACGACACCGAGGACAGGAAACTGCACGCCGACTCGGCGACGACGCCGATCGCCGACAGATCGCGGGTGTCGACGCCCGTCGCCTCCATCAGCCAGCCGTTCACCGCGGTGTCGAAGTACGAGTAGTACTTCACATTGTTGACGTGTCCGTAGTGGTCGTTGTCCTCCCACCTGGTGTCGAGCGACCAGGTCGCACGGTAGCTGCTCAGCTCGTGGGCGTCGAACGCGGAAGTCATGGGAGCCACCGTATCCCGGGTCAGAACTCGATGACCTGGCGGATCTGCAGGCCGGCGGCGAGCGCGTCCATCGCCTCGTTGATCTCGTCCAGGCCGACGCGTGCGGTGATCAGCTTCTCCAACGGCAGTCGGCCCGCGCGCCACAGTTCGACGTAGCGCGGGATGTCCCGCGAGGGCACGGCGGACCCCAGATAGCTGCCGATGACGGTGCGCGCCTCGGCCACCAGGGTCAGCGGCGAGATCGTCGCCGTCGCCGACGGTGCGGGCAGCCCGACGGTGACGGTGGTGCCGCCGACCGCCGTCGCGGCCACCGCCGTCTCGAACGCGCGCGCACTGCCCGCCGCCTCGACGACGACGTCGGCGCGGACGCCGTCGAGTTCGTGCGGGGCGAACGCACGGTCCGCGCCGAGCCGGCGCGCGAGCGCGAGCTTTTCGGGCACCGCGTCGACGGCGATCACCTCGCGCACACCGAGGGCCGCGGCCACGAGCAGCGCGGCCATTCCCACTCCGCCGAGACCGACGATCATCACGCTGTCGGTCTCGGCCGGAGGCGCGGCGTTCAGGAGGGCGCCGCCACCGGTCAGGACGGCGCAGCCGAGGACGGCCGCCACGGCGGGCGGGACGTCGTCGTCGACGGGGACCACCGAACGACGGTCCACCACGGCGTGCGTCGCGAAGCCGGAGACACCGAGGTGGTGAGCCACCGGCGAGCCGCCCCGATCGAGTCGGGTGCCGCCCGCGAGGAGGACACCCTGGTTGTTCGCCGCGGAGCCCACCGTGCACGGGGTGCGGCCCTGCGTCCGGCAGCCGTCGCAGTCGCCGCAGCGGGGGAGGAACGTCATCACCACGCGGCGTCCGATCAGCGCCTCGTCCGCCGCAGCGCCGACCCCTTCGACGATGCCCGCGGCCTCGTGACCGAGCAGCATCGGGACCGGACGTACTCGATTGCCGTCGACGACGGACAGATCCGAGTGGCACAGTCCCGCGGCCTCGATGCGGACCAGCAGTTCGCCCGGTGCGGGATCGTCGAGGTCGACATCGGAGATCGTCAACGGAAGCGAGTCCGAGTACGGGGTGCTGCGGCCGATTTCTTCGAGTACTGCTCCGCGGATCCTCATACCGTCGAGTGTAGGAGGGCTCACCGAGCCTTCGATCGGGAGATCCATCGGGGTCTCACACGCGGGGGTCTCACCCGCGGCGTGCGCGATCCGAGTCGACGCAACCGTCTCGGCGATCGTGTCGGACTCGCATGGTTCCATGTGTGCATGGCCCGCCCGAACACTCGACTGATCCCCGCAGCGGCACCCGCCGATGCGGGTGAGCGGCAGTGGCCGGAGTCGGCGCAGGGTCTTCTCCGCGGACCGCATACCGCCGATGCGGCGCGACCGTGGCACCCGTACCGCGTGCACGGTGGTCCGGGCACCGGCAAGACGTCGTTGATCGTCGACGCGGCCGTCGCGCGTCTCCTCGATCCGGGCGTCGACCCGGAGTCGGTCCTGGTGCTGGCGGCCGACCGGCGGGCGTCGACGGCGCTGCGCGACGAGATCACCCGACGTGTGCTGTCGGCGGGCGGGCGCCTGGGCGGTGCGCTGCGCGAACCGCTCGTACGGACGGTGCACTCGTATGCGTTCGCCGTGCTCCGGCTGCAGGCGCAGGCACACGGGAATCCGCCGCCGCGGCTGGTGACCGGATCCGAACAGGACGTCGTGCTTCGCGAACTCCTGGCCGGCGACGTCGAAGACGGCGCCGACTACTGGCCGTCGCATCTGAGGCCCGCGCTGACCACCGACGGCTTCGCCCAGGCCCTGCGCGATCTGCTCATGCGCGCCGCCGAACGAGGCCTCGGTCCCGAAGACCTCGCCGAACTGGGCCGGCGGCATGATCGGGTGGAATGGGTCGCCGCGGCGCGGGCGTACCGCCAGTACGAGGAGGGCATGCTCCTGCGCGGTGCCGTCGGCCTCGACGCGCCGCTGGCGAGCGCGACCGCCGTCGACGCCGCGGAGCTCATCGGCTCGGCGCTGTCGGCGTTCGCGACCGACCGCGAACTCCTCGCCGCACAGCGCCGACGCATCCGGCATCTGCTGGTCGACGACGCCCAGCACCTCGATCCGCAGGCCGCGCGGCTCGTCGAGGCGCTCGGCGCAGGCGCCGACTCGGTGGTCGTGGCCGCCGACACCGACCAGTCGATCTTCGGGTTCCGTGGCGCGAGCCCGCGTTTCGCCGACGGACTCGCCGCCGACGGGCAGCGCGATGTGGAGCTCGGCGTCGACCGTCGCAGTGCCGCCCCGATCAACCGGGTGGTGCAGGCACTGACCCGACGGCTGCCGGGCGCGCGGCCGCACGGGACGGCGACTCCGGTGGTCTCGACTTCGCCCGATCAGACGACGGACGGGCGGGCGAGTGTGCGCGTCTTCTCCTCCGATGCGAAGGAGGCGACCGCCGTCGCCGACATGATGCGCCGTGCGCACCTGTTCGACGGCGTGCCCTGGCCGCGGATGGCGGTGATCGTGCGATCGGTGCCGCGAGCGTTGCCCGCGCTGCGTCGCGCGTTCTCCTCGGCCGGGGTGCCGATGGCCACGCCGAGCAGCGACGTCCCCATCCACCGTCAGCGGGCGGTCGAGGCGTTCACCCTGGTGCTGCGCCTTGCCGGAGGGCAGACCGTGGAACCGGACGAGGTGATCGCGCTGTTCTCGGGCCCGATCGGTTCGGCCGATCCGGCGCAGCTGCGCCGACTGCGTCGAGGCGTTCGCCGGATCGACGACGCGTCGGGCACCGATCGCGACTCGCTGACCTCGCTCGGTCTGGCACTCGTGTCTCCCGAGGCCGCCGAGCAGTACCTCGAGTCGATGACCGATTTCGAAGGACTGCCGCTCAGACAGGTCACCAAGGTGGTCGGCGCGGCCCGGCGCGCCGAGCAGGCGGGAGTCGGCGTCGAGGAGACTCTGTGGCGGGCGTGGCAGTCGAGTGGACTGGAACGACGTTGGCGAGCGCGTTCGTTGCGCGGCGGCCGCGTGGGAGATCAGGCCGACCGCGACCTCGACGCCATGATGGCGATGTTCGAGGCGGCGGGATCGTTCACCGACAATCTGCCGTCGGCGTCGCTGATCGGCTTCGTCGACTACCTCGGCCAGCTGCAGATCCCGCGTGAGTCCCGGGTGACCGTCGCGGCCGGGGAGACCGTCGCCGTGCTGTCCGCACACGCCGCGGCCGGCCGCGAATGGGACGTCGTCGCGGTACCCGGTGTGCTCGACGGGCTGTGGCCGTCGCTGCGCAGCCGCGGGAGCATCCTGCACACCCCCGCCCTCCTGGACCTGCTCGACGGCGTCGACGCCGACGCCCTCGACATCGTCTCGCGCGGATCGGTGATGCTCGCCGACGAACGTCGACTGCTCCTGGTCGCGTGTTCGCGCGCCAGGTCGCAGCTGTTGGTCACGGCCGTCGAGGACGGAACCGGCGATGCGTCGCCGTCGCGGTTCGTCCCCGAGATCGCCGACGCACTGGGCGGATACGGTGACGAACTCGACGGCGACGAGACCGATGAGATCCCCCTCGACCCGGGGGTCGACCGGGTGTTGTCCCTGCCGTCGCTGGTGGCCGACCTCCGTGCCGCCGTCGTCGCGGGCGCCGAGAGCACGCTCGTCGATGGGGGAGACGCGGACGAGCGGACCTCGGCGGCGGCGTCACTGCTTGCGAGACTCGCGCAGGCCGGTGTGCCCGGCGCCGATCCCGCCGAATGGTTCGGCCTCGTCGGCCCCAGCACCGAACAACCGCTGTGGACTCCCGATCGCGGTGCGCGGTCGTTGTCACCGTCGAACGTCGAGGCGTTGTCGCGGTGCTCGCTGCGGTGGATGATGGAACGCCACGGCGGGCGCGACGGCGACGCCGAACAGGCCGTCACCGGGACTCTGGTGCACACGCTGGTGCAGGCCGTCGCGGGCCGGATGGACCCGGCCGAGGTCACGGCGGCCCTGCACGAGGTCTGGGGACGGGTGGCCTCGCCCGCCGAATGGTATTCCGCTCGAGAGCTCGAGCGCGCCGAAGCCATGCTGACGCACTTCCGCGACTGGCTGCGGATGTCCCGCTCGGAACTCACCGAAGCCGGGGTGGAGGTGGAACTGTCGGCCGATCTGCCGCAGGACTCCGACGCCGACATGCCGGTTCGGCTGATCGGTCGGATCGACCGTCTCGAGACCGATGACCAGGGTCGACCGGTGATCGTCGACGTCAAGACCGGCAAGACCGTCATCAGCGTCGCCGACGCCCAGGAGCACCCGCAACTGGCCGCATACCAACTGGCGCTGCAGCTCGGCGGTGTCGAGGGCGTACCGCCGTCGACACCCGGCGGCGGTCGCCTGGTGTACGTGAACTCGGCCAACACGAAGACCGGTGCGGCGCAGCGGCTGCAGGCTCCGCTGACCGAGGAACAGGTGACCGAGTGGATCGAGACGGTGCGCGAGGCCGCCGCGGCGAGCGTGGGACCGGTGTTCACCGCGACCCCCAATCCCGGCTGCGGACACTGCAGTCTGCACTCGGCGTGCCCGGCCCAACTGCGCGGGAAGGCGGTGACCGATGACTGAGGGGGTGACGGATGCTCCGCGGATCGGTGCGCGGTCGCTCGCCGCAGCCCTCGGGCTGCCGCCGCCCACCGACGAGCAGGTCGAGGTGATTGAGGCACCACTCGAACCCATGCTCGTGGTGGCCGGAGCAGGCGCGGGCAAGACCGAGACGATGGCCTCGCGCGTGGTGTGGCTGGTCGCCAACCAACTCGTCGGACCGGAGGAGATCCTCGGCCTGACGTTCACCCGCAAGGCGGCCAGCGAGCTCGCCGCGCGCATCCGCCGTCGCCTGTCGATGCTGGCGGGCAGCCCGGCGCTGCTCGAATGGGATCCGTCCGGGATCCTCGCGAGTCGGCTGCGCAGCGCCGATGCCGAAGTCAGCACCTATCACGCCTATGCCGGGCGGCTCATCGCCGACTACGGACTCCTGCTGCCGGTGGAGCCGACGTCCACACTGCTCAGCGAGACCGAACTGTGGCAGCTCGCGTTCTCCGTCGTCGCCTCCTGGCCGGGGGAGCTGAACACCGCGAAGGTGCCGTCGTCGGTCACCGAATCGGTGCTGCGTCTGTATTCGGAGATGGCCGAGCACCTCGTCGACGTCGATGATCTCGCGCGCGGCGGTCAGAAGCTGTACGAGCTGATCGACACCCTCCCGAAGGGGCCGCGTCAACGTGACGAGCCGAGCAAGACGTTGCGTGGATATCAGGCGGTGATCGATGAGCGACGCGAACTGATTCCGCTGGTCGTCGCCCTCCGCGAGGCGATGACCGCGCAGGGCGCGCTCGACTTCGGCAGTCAGATGTCCCTGGCCGCGCGCCTGGTCGCCACCCATCCGGAGGTCGTGACCGCCGAACGCGCGGAGATCAAGGCCGTGCTGCTCGACGAGTACCAGGACACCGGACACTCCCAGCGCGTTCTGCTGTCGACACTGTTCGGCGGTACGCAGCCGACAGGCAGTCCGTCGATCGCGGTGACCGCCGTCGGCGACCCCATTCAGTCGATCTACGGGTGGCGCGGAGCGTCGGCGGCCAATCTGCCGCGGTTCGCGCTCGACTTCCCTCGCAACGACGGGACCGGTGCGCATCGGCGTGAACTGCTCACCAGCTGGCGCAACTGCGAGGCCGCCCTGTACCTGGCCAATCAGACCTCCGACGAGCTCCGACGACGGGGCGTCCCGGTCAGCGTGCTGCGGGCCCGACCGGATGCACCCGAAGGAACCGTCCGGCTGGCGCTGACCGACACCGTCGTCGCCGAACGCGAATGGATCGCCGATCGTGTCGAGGACTACTACCGATCGGCCGAGCGCGAGGACGCCTCGCCGCCGACCACCGCGATCCTGGTGCGCCGCAACGAGGACTCGGCGCCCCTCGCCGCCGAACTGGAACGACGGGGCATTCCCGCCGAGGTGGTCGGCATCGGTGGACTCCTGCATGTTCCGGAGATCACCGACATCGTCGCGACACTGCGCCTGATGGCCGATCCGATGGCGGGCACCGCCGCCATGCGACTGCTCACCGGAGCCCGCTGGCAGCTCGGCGCCGCCGACATCGCGGCCCTCTGGCGGCGCGCACGCGAGCTCGCGGCCGGGAACGCGGGGGCCACCACCGGCGCGGTGACCACTCCGGACGCGCTCGGTGACGCCCTCGACGCGGCGCTGCCGGGGGAGGCCGTCGACTCGGCGGGACTGTGCGACGCCCTCGCCGATCCGGGACCTGCCGATCGCTACAGCGCTCCCGGGTACCAGCGGATCGTCACCTTCGGCAGACAGTTGGAGTCCCTGCGCCGACGCATCGGTCAGCCGCTGCCCGAACTGGTCGCCGACGTCGAGCAGACCATCGGCGTGGCCGTCGAGGCACAGATCCGGGCGCGCCGCATGCGCGGTCGGATCACCGGGCGCGAACACCTCGACGCGTTCGCCGACTACGTCACGCACTATGCCGAGCGGTCCGGGGCGACGCTGCCGGGTCTGCTGGCCTTCCTCGACACCGCCGAGACCGTCGAGAAGGGGCTTGAGGCCGGGCACGTCGAAGTGGCCGAGGAACGCGTCCAGATCCTCACCGTCCACGCCGCGAAGGGCCTCGAATGGGATGTGGTGGCGCTGCCGCACGTCGCCGATCGGATCTTCCCCAGCGGTAAGGCCGAGAGCACCTGGCTCGGTTCGGCGCGGGAACTGCCCGTCGAACTGCGCGGTGATCTCGCGGACGAACCCGGCGGTGAGGGCTATCCGCCGATCGATCTCGCGGGACTGGCCGATCGTAAGGAGCTCGAGGCGGCGATCGACGATCACAAGGCCGCGGTGAACGAGCGGCGGCTCGATGAGGATCGCCGACTCCTGTACGTGGCCCTGACTCGCGCCAAGCACACACTGCTGGTCTCCGCCCACCACTGGTCCGAGACCGGTGACAAGCCCCGCGGCGGATCACCGTTCTACCGCGAACTGGCCGAACTCGTCGCCGGTGCCGCGAACGGGACGGTGAGCGGCGTCGACCCGGGGGCGTTCTCGATCGACGCCGATGCACCCGACCCCGAACCGGGACAGGCGAATCCGCTCGTCGAGCATCAGGTGGCAGTGCCCTGGCCCGTCGACCGACTCGGTGATCGACGGGCCTCGATGGCGGTCGCCGCCGACCTCGTCGCCGCCGCGCGCGCGGCCGACGGACTGTTCACCGTCGACGATGCCCCCACCCACGACCCGGAGATCCTGGCCTGGCGCGACGAGGTGGCCGTGCTCCTGGACGAACACGCCCGAGACCACGATCGCGTCGTGGACGTCGAACTGCCCGGTCACCTGTCGGTCAGCCAACTGGTCGAACTCGACACCGACGAGCAGGCGTTCGCCGCTCGACTGCGCAGACCCGTCCCGTTCCGCCCCAATCCGCTGGCCCGACGCGGCACCGCCTTCCACGCCTGGCTCGAACGACGGTTCGGCGCCACCCGTCTTCTGGACATGGACGAGCTGCCGGGGGCCGCCGACGCCGCCACCGGTGACGTCGCCGACGACGACCTCGCGGTGCTGCGCTCGGCGTTCCTGGCGTCCGAGTGGGCCGATCGCACCCCGGTCGACGTCGAGGTCGGCTTCGAGACCGTCATCGGCGAGACCGTCGTGCGCGGCCGCATGGACGCGGTGTTCCGCAGCGACGAGCCGGGCGTCGACTGGCTCGTCGTCGACTGGAAGACCGGTGCGGTGCCCGAGCCGGCCAAACGCGCGTCACTGTTCGTGCAGCTCGCGGCCTATCGGATCGCGTGGGCGCAGTTGGCCGACGTCGATCTCGACCGGGTACGCGCCGCCTTCGTCTACGTGCGGCACGGATTCACCCTCGAACCCGAGCACCTGCCCGACGCCGATGAACTCGCAGCCATGCTGCGGACCCCGATGCAGTAGCCTCAGCCTGTGCGCAAACGACTGCGCCGCCGCAGAGGCGGCCTCGTAGACGAACCCGACTACGCACTCGTCGGCGTCGTCCGAATCCCGGAAGTCGAGAAGAGTCCTGCCCGGGCCATCGGACGACGCATCTTGTGGGCGCTGATCGCACTGTTCGTCTGCTCGATCGTCGTCTATCTCGACCGCGGCGGCTACCGCGACGCCAAAGGCACCCCGCTCGGCTATCTGGACTCGCTCTACTACTCCGCGGTGACGCTCTCCACGACCGGATACGGCGACGTCACACCGATCACCGAATCGGCGCGCCTGGTGAACGTCATCTTCATCACCCCGCTGCGCGTCCTGTTCCTGATCGTGCTGATCGGCACGACGCTGGAAGTCCTCACCGAACGGTCCCGACAGGCCATCAAGATCCAGAACTGGAGGAACCGCGTGCGGAACCACACCATCATCATCGGCTACGGCACCAAGGGTCGCACCGCTGTCGACGCGGTCATCGCCGACGGCGGCAAGCCCTCCGAGATCGTCGTCGTCGACAACGACCCGACGGCTCTCGAACACGCCGCGGCCCACGGTCTGGTCACCGTCCGCGGCGATGCGACCAAATCGGATGTGCTCCGCCTGGCCGGCGTGCAGTACGCGGCGTCGATCGTCGTGGCCGCCAACCGCGACGACACCTCCGTGCTCGCCACCCTCACCGCCCGCGAGATCAATCCGCGCGCGAAGATCGTCGCGTCCATCCGAGAGGCCGAGAACACCCACCTCATGCGGCAGTCCGGCGCCAACTCGGTGGTCGTCTCCTCGGAGACCGCGGGCCGTCTGCTCGGCATCGCGACCATCACTCCGTCCGTGGTCGAAGTGGTCGAGGATCTGCTGAGCCCCGAAGAGGGCTATGCGATCGCCGAACGCGAGGTGGATCCGTCCGAGGCGGGCGGCTCACCCGCGCACACCCGCGACCTCGTCCTCGGGGTGGTCCGCGAGGGCAAGCTCTACCGCGTCGGCGACGCCGAGGTCGAGGCGATCGAGATCGGCGACCGACTGCTCTACGTCCGACAAGGAGGACCCGCCTGATGGCATCGTTCGAGTTCACCGTCCCGCCCACGATGGCGCGCGCCGAGTTCGATCGGGCCGACCAGATCCGCAAGCATCCGGAGCGATTGGCGACCGCCTGGGCCGGCGCACGAGTCCTGCACGTCGATCACCGGGGGCGCTACCCGGTCACCGCCGACGGCGCCATCGCCTGGGAAGAGGCCACGGGCGACGAGCCCCCGGCGGGTGCGCTGTTCCTCGGCGACGCCGACGGCTACCGCTGGGCGCTGCGCGTCGACGAGGTGACCGGCCCGAGCGCGGACGCGCGTACCGGTGCGCACCGGCTCTCCCACGACGAGGCCGGGTTGCTCGCCACCGCCGTCGGCATGCTCAACTGGCATCGGACCGCCCGCTTCTCACCCGTCGACGGCAGCGAGCTGACGCCGTCGCAGGGCGGCTGGCTGCTGAGCACCGCGGCCGGCGCCGACGAGTTCCCGCGCACCGACCCGGCCGTCATCATGGTTGTTCACGACGGCGCCGACCAGGTCCTCCTCGGCCGCCAGTCGGTGTGGCCGGACCGCTGGTTCTCGACGCTCGCCGGCTTCGTCGAACCCGGCGAGTCCCTGGAGCAGTGCGTGCAGCGGGAGGTGTACGAGGAAGCGGGCATCATCGTCCACAGCCCGGGTTACCTCGGCTCTCAGCCGTGGCCGTTCCCGCGTTCGCTCATGTGCGGCTTCGAGGCCGTCGCCGACCCGACGCAGCCCCTCGAACTCCGCGACGGCGAACTCGCCGACGCACAGTGGTTCCACCGCGACGAAGTGCTCACCGCCCTCGAACGCGGCGACGACTGGGCAGGCGACAACCCCGACGGCCGACTCATGCTGCCGGGCTCCATCTCGATCGCCCGCAGTCTCATCGACGGCTGGGCCCGCGCCCCGCGCTCGTGACCGAGCCCGGGATGTGCTGGGATTGAACCCATGAGCGATGCAGCAAGCCCCGAACTGACCCTGTACACCACCAGCTGGTGTCCGTTCTGCAGCCGCCTCAAGGCGGGACTGGACCGGAACAAGGTCGAGTACACCGAGATCGACATCGAGGCCAGTCCCGAAGCCGCCGAGTTCGTCGGGTCGGTCAACGGCGGGAACCACGTCGTCCCGACCGCCCGGTACGCCGACGGTTCGACGGCGACCAACCCGGCGGTGGGGGAGGTCATGAGCAAGTTGGGGCTCCTCTAGTTCTTCTGCGGGCGCGTCCCCGTTTCGCTGCGTCTTCTTGAGGGCTGCGGCGCATCAATTGTCGTAGGCGGATGAGACCGTGAGGGCATGACGGTGATGGAGCAGGTGAGAGCACAGGCGTTGGAGGGGCTCGACCCCGAGCAGTCGGCGGCGGTGACGGCGCCGCGTGGGCCGGTCTGCGTACTCGCCGGTGCGGGGACCGGTAAGACGCGGACCATCACCCGGCGGATCGCACACCTCATCGAGTCCGGGCAGGTCAACCCCAGCCAGGTCCTGGCCGTGACGTTCACCGCACGCGCGGCCGCCGAGATGCGCGAACGGCTCGCCGGGCTCGGTGTGTCCGGGCCGGGCGGCGCCGTGGTCGCTCAGACGTTCCACGCGGCCGCTCTGCGGCAGCTCCGCTACTTCTGGCCGCGCGTCATGGGGTCGGCGCGCTGGGAACTCATGGACAACAAGTTCCGCCTCCTCACGCGCGTGACACGCGACCGCGGCCTCGACGCCGCCGACCGCGACCTCATCCGTGATCTCGCGTCCGAGATCGAATGGGCCAAATCGTCGAACCTCGGTCCCGCCGACTACCCGGATGCGGCCGCGGCGAGTCACCGCGACCTGCCGACCGACGCGCGAACCGTCGCCGAGGTGTTCGCCGCCTACGAGGACGCGAAGGTCTCCCCCGACGGAGATCGGCTCCTCGACTTCGAAGACCTCATCATCTACACCACGATGATCCTGCAGGCCGAACCGGCGATCGCCGACGAGTTCCGGTCCCGCTATCGGAGCTTCGTCGTCGACGAGTATCAGGACGTCACGCCCATTCAGCAGAACCTCCTCGACGCCTGGCTGGGGGAGCGCGACGACCTCACCGTGGTCGGCGACGCCAACCAGACCATCTACAGCTTCACCGGCGCCACCCCCGACTACCTTCTGGACTTCACTCGGCGGTTCCCCGACGCCACCTTGGTACGACTGCAGCGCGACTACCGATCCACCCCGGAGGTGGTCGATCTCGCCAATCGGGTGATCGGCAACGCCGTCGGACGGATCGCCGGGACGCGACTGAAACTCGTCGGGCAGCGCGACGGCGGGCCGGCACCGGTGTTCTCGGAGAACGAGGACGCCGAGAGCGAAGTGGTGTGCGTGGTGGCCGAGTGCAAACGGCTGCTGCGCGCCGGAGTTCCGCCGACCGAGATCGCGATCCTCTACCGCGTCAACGCGCAGTCGCAACAATACGAGGAGGCGTTGAGCGAAGCGGGCATCGATTACCAGGTGCGCGGCGATCAGGGATTCTTCTCACGCCCCGAGATCGTCGCGGGCATGCGTCGACTCACGACCCTCGCCGAGGGACCGCCGCCGCCGATGGGTGTGGTCGACGCGGTACGACGAGCCCTCGTAGCGGTCGGACTGACCGACGCCGAGCCCGCGGGCGCCAACGCCAAGGCGCGTTGGCAACAGTTGCTGCGGCTCGTCGAACTCGTCGAGGCCATCGTCGCCGAGCAGCCGTCGGCCGAGTTCGCCGGCGTCGTCAAGGAACTCGAGACGCGTTCCCGGTCGAAGCACGCGCTCGTCGTCGACGGTGTCACCCTCTCGTCCATGCACGCGGCCAAGGGGCTCGAATGGGACGCGGTGTTCCTCACCGGGCTCCACGAGGGCTCTGTCCCGCTCGCGCGGGCCACCGGTACGCGCGAAGAGATCGAAGAGGAACGCCGGCTGTTCTACGTCGGTGTGACTCGAGCACGCGAGCACCTGCACCTGTCGTGGAGTCTGTCTCGCGGTGACGGTCGACGATCCTCCCGCAAACGCTCCCAGTTCCTCGACGGACTCCTGCCCGACACCGCGAGGACTCGGCTCGCCGAACCTCGACAGGAACCCGATCGCAATGTGCTCAAGGCGCTCACCGCCTGGCGCGGCGACTACGCGGCGAGGCAGAACATCGCCCCCGTCAACGTCATGAGCACGATGATGGTCCGCCGGATCGCCACCGAGCTCCCGTCGACCCTCGACGAACTCGCCGCGGTGCAGGGCTTCGGCGCCGAGCGCGTCGACGCCATCGGGCACGCGGTCCTCGCCGTCGTCGACGACAGCCTCTTCGGCTAGGGGTGGACAAAACCGCAGGTTATGCGCACGATGTCCGGTGATGTTCGGTCGTGCACGTCAGGCACCTGATCGCTACCAAGGCGAACGTGACGGGATGTGCGCGAAAGGGCGTATCTGAGGGCGTACGCGAACCGTGCTCGACTAGTGTTTCTGGTATGAAGGTGGGGGACTCTGTTCGTTACTCCCTCGATCATTGGGATCGTCAGGAGTGGGAGCCAGCCATGCTCCACGCCTGTAACGCCGTCGATGGAACCGGGAAGAAGCGCTACCCCAAGAAAGGGGTGGGAGACCGGTTCAAGTCGGCGATCCGTGACTCGATGGAGGTCATGGCGATACTGGGTATTCCCGGTATCGACCTCGACAAGACACGGTTCCCTCTGCGTGTGAGATCGGACCTTCCCGACAAGCGCCCGGACGTCGCCGACGTCATCTACGGTATCCATCGCTGTTCGCACGGCCACGGCGACGAACTTCCGGACGGCTTTGAACTCACGCCTTACAAGAACCGTAGCGGTGTTCACGAGTACAGCTTCGAGAATGAAACGGCGAGGTTCCCGGCGTCCGTGGTACTCGGGCTGCTTGCGATTGCAGTTTTTGCTCCTGAGAACGTCGGGCAGGTTGTGCCCACTGGCTACCAATTGTCGTGGAGGGACTGGGTCTACCCGATCGGCGAATGGTGGGGCCGCGAACAAGACTTCCTCGATCAGATGTCCGGCATGGAGTGGATACGCGTCGAGATGAATTGGACTGACTGGTGGGACGACTGGGAGCCCATCGGCGGTAAGCGCTGAGGTAGGTGCCCGTTCGTCCCGTGCGCCTCGCGTGTGCGTGTGCACGCCGATGTGCGCGCATCGCGCAGCCAGGCGTCCACCGTCGCGCTCAGGCGCCCGTGTGGACGTCCTGCGAGAGTCGTTGCTGGTCACAGCGCTGACGTGGCTCTGATCCGTCCCGGGATTTCCGGAGGGTTCGTCTCAAGGGAAGATGGATCTCATGGCAGCAGGAACGAAGCACTACTCGGCGGAGTTGAAGCGTGACGCGGTGACGATGGTGGTGGAGTTGGTGGGTCAGGGTTCGACGGAGTGGGCGGCGATGAAGAAGACCGCGGACCTGCTCGGTGTGGGCGCAGCCGAAACGGTGCGCCAGTGGGTGCGTAAGGCCCCCGGCGTCGGGGCCGCCTCGGTCTCCTCGGGCGGCGCTTCGGCCGATACGGCTGAGGAGGTGCGTCGGCTCCGCAAGGAAGTCGCCGAACTCAAACGTGCCAACGGCATCCTGAAGGCGGCATCAGCTTTCTTCGCGGCCGAGATCGACCGGCCACATCGCTGATCGTGGGGTTCATCGGCGCTCACCAGGGAAACCGGGTGGGCGCCGATGGTCTTGTCTGGGGAGTCGATTCGATGTGCCAGGTGCTCACCGAGCACGGTATGGCCATCGCCCCGTCCACGTACTACGAGTACCGTCGGCGGAGTCCGTCGGCGCGCATGCGGGCGGATGCTCGCGTCATCGACGCGATTTTCACCATGCGCCGGCAGCACCCGCTGACCCGCGTCCTGGGCTCACGCAAGACATGGATCATATTGCGCAGCAATGGAATTGATGTGGCGCGCTGCACCGTCGAGCGTCTCATGAGTGAGATGGGCTGGCGCGGGGCGTCGAAGAAAAAGTCCCCGCGCACCACGACCCCCAACCCCGAGCATCACCGGCCGGCCGACCTGGTCGACCGCCACTTCTACGCGGCCGCACCCAACCGGCTGTGGGTGGCCGACTTCACCTACTGCCGCACCGTCGGCGGCTGGGCCTACACCGCGTTCGTCACCGACGTCTTCGCCCGCAAGATCGTCGGCTGGAAAGTCGCCGCGGAGATGACCTCCGACCTGGTCACCACCGCTATCGACAACGCGATTGACAACCGGAAACGTTGTGGCACAACGGCTTTCGATCATCTGATTCATCACAGCGATGCGGGGTCGCAGTACACGGCTCTCGCGTTCGGGCAACGGCTGGCCGCAGCGGGGATCGCCGCCTCGATCGGCAGCATCGGTGACAGCTACGACAACGCGTTAGCCGAATCGGTCAACGCCGACTACAAGAACGAACTCGTCGACAACCAGCCCCGATTCCACGGCGTCGCGGAACTGTCACTGGCCACCGCCGAATGGGTCGCGTTCTACAACCGGCAGCGGCCTCACAGCTACTGCCACGACCTCACCCCCGACCACGCCGAGCGACTCCACTACGATCGGATCGCCACCCTCAATCCGGAGGAGGCACTCACGACCTGAGCTCTCCGGAAACACCGGGATGGATCATAGAGCAAGCACTGTTCACTCGTCGGAGAGGTGAATTCGCTTTCACTCCGACCGGTTTGGTGCATCACAGCGATGCCGGAAGTCAAGGCGGATTCAAATGGTCGTCGCAACACCTTGACTGTGGAGGTGTTCAGCAGTGGCGACAAAGGACTGGTCTGCGAAGACGAGCGGGGTTCTGGAAGGGGCTCGGCGGCAGTGGCGTGCCGATCGGGCATTGCGCCCGCCGATGCGCTCGCCCGGACGGCCCGAACCCTCTCGGGCGGTGCAGCGGCAGTTCTGGCGCCTGATCGCGACGGGCATCAACTCGGCCGAAGCGGCGTTGACGGTGGGCGTGTCTGTGCCGGTTGGCGCTCGCTGGTTCCGTCACGCTGGCGGTATGGCTCCGATCTCGCTTGCTGAACCTACCGGCCGCTATCTGTCTTTCGCCGAGCGTGAGGAGATCGCGCTCCTGCGCGCCAGGCAGGTCGGCGTGCGTGAGATCGCACGCAGGACTGGCCGCGACCCGGGAACGATCTCGCGTGAGTTGCGCCGCAACGCAGCCACGCGCGGTGGGAAGCAGGAGTACCGCGCGTTGGTGGCGCAGTGGAAAGCCCAGCAGGCGGCGAAGCGACCGAAGACAGCGAAGCTGGTGACCAACGACCGGTTGCGTGGGTACGTCCAGGAACGACTGGCCGGCAACATCCGTCGACCGGACGGCAGGGTTGTCGTCGGGCCTGAGCCGCCGGCATGGAAGGGGCTGAACAAGCCGCACCGGCAGGACCGTAGGTGGGCGCTGGCGTGGAGCCCGGAGCAGATATCGCACCGCCTGAAGGTCGACTTCCCCGATGATGAGTCCATGCGCATCAGCCACGAAGCGATCTACCAGTCGCTGTTCATCCAGGGCCGTGGCGCCCTCGAACGTGAGCTCGTCACCTGTCTGCGAACAGGCCGTGCACTGCGTCGGCCACGGGCTCGAGCACAGAACCGACCACACGGGCATGTCACCGCCGACGTCGTGTTCTCCAAGCGCCCCGCAGAGGCAGCCGACCGCGCCGTTCCCGGGCACTGGGAGGGCGATCTGATCACCGGGGAGCAGAACAAGACCGCGATTGGCACGATCGTCGAACGCGCGAGCCGCTCGACCCTGCTGGTGCATCTGCCGCGGCTGGAGGGCTATGGCCAGAGCCCGCCGGTGAAGAACGGCCCGGCGCTCGCCGGCTATGGCGCCGTCGCGATGAACGTCGCGCTCACAGCGTCGATGATGAAGCTTCCCGAACAGCTCCGTAGGACGCTCACCTGGGACCGCGGCAAGGAACTGTCCGCCCACGCCCAGTTCGCGCTCGAAACGGGCACGAAAGTGTTCTTCGCCGACCCTCACTCGCCCTGGCAACGGCCGACGAACGAGAACACTGTGAGTATCGAAGCGGCTCGGTTGGGTTGTTGAGCCAGGCTGGTACCGACAACTCGAGGTGACTCTCGAGAATACTGACCGGCCTCGTTGGCGTGTCTTTCGTTTGACCTGTCCCTGGGGTTGTCGGGGGACTGCTGCACGGATAGGTGACATCTGATCTGGCTTGCCTGGGAAGGCCGGCCTGGAAGGATGACCATCGTGCCCAAGCCTTATCCGAAAGAGTTCCGTGATGACGTGGTTCGGGTTGCCCGGGACCGTGAAATCGGTGTGACGATCGAGCAGATTGCGAAGGACTTCGGGGTGCACCCGATGACCTTGCAGAAGTGGATGCGCCGCGCCGATATCGACGACGGCAACAAGCCCGGGGTGACGAGCGGGCAGTGGGCGGAGCTACGGGAAGCGAACAAGCGAATCCGGTTGCTGGAGCAGGAGAATGAGGTCCTGCGCAGAGCCGCGGCGTATCTGTCGCAGGCGAACCTGCCGGGAAAAGGCTCTACCCGCTCGTGACAGAGCTCGCCGAAGCTGGGATTCCTGTGACGGTGACGTGCCGGGTGCTTAAGCTCTCCCGCCAGCCTTACTACCGGTGGCTCAAAGACCCGGTCACCACCTCTGATCGTGTCGAAGCGCAACGGGCGGATGCCCTGTTCGACGCCCATCGTGATGACCCGGAGTTCGGGTACCGGTTCCTCGCCGATGAAGCAGAACATGCTGGTCAGCCGATGAGCTCACGAACGGCCTGGCGGATCTGCTCGGCCAATCGGTGGTGGTCGAGCTTCGGGAAGAAGCCTGGCCGGGCCGGCAAAACACCGGGCCCGCCGGTGCATGACGACCTGGTCGAACGCAACTTCACCGCCGACGCACCCGATCAACTGTGGTTCACCGACATCACCGAGCACTGGACCGACGAGGGCAAACTGTATCTCTGCGCGATCAAAGACGCCTGCTCCGGTCGTATCGTCGGATACAGCATCGACTCCCGCATGCAGTCCGGCCTGGCCGTGAATGCGCTCAACAACGCCATCGCCCGCCGAGAAGGCAGCGTTGCCGGTTGTGTTGTCCACTCGGACAGGGGATCTCAATTCCGTGCACGGAAGTTTGTGTTCGCATTGAATCGGCACGGTCTGGTCGGATCGATGGGGCGGGTCGGTGCTGCTGGGGACAACGCCGCGATGGAATCGTTCTTTGCGCTGCTGCAACGCAACGTTCTCGACCGCCAACGCTGGGCCACCCGTGAACAGCTGCGGATCGCGATCGTCACCTGGATCGAACGGACCTACCACCGCCGACGTCGGCAAGCCCGCCTGGGCCGGTTGACACCTATCGAATTCGAGGCCATTCTCAACACCGCCGCGCTCACCGCGGCATGACACCGAAACTGTCACCTATCCGTGCAGCAGACCCGGCACCGACCTGGCCCACTCGTCTTGGCTTGATTAGGAGCTTGTCCGCCGTTCGCCGGCGTGACCCCTCACAGTGCTGCCGCGACCTGTGACCTTCACCCAGGCCGATGCCTTCCACGATGACTTCAACAGGAAGGACAACCGCAATGGCCATGCTCGCAGAGGACTACGACTTCGTCATCGGTGGCGATCCGGACCGCGACACGATCGACCTCGCCGTACTCGATACCGGCACCGGGCGCGTGCTCGCCCACGTGGCTGAGGCGGCAGATGGCGCTGGTTACGAACGGATGCTCACCTGGGCCGACGAACACGCTCCTGGTCGGCGGATCTGGGCATTGGAAGGGACCGGCAGCTTCGCTGCCAGCCTGGCCGCTGTCCTCATCGATGCCGACGAGACAGTAGCCGAGGTCGGCGCTCTCAAACGGTCCCACGGTGCTAAAAACGATCGTATCGACGCTATCCGCGCCGCACGCCAGGCACTGGCTCGAGATGAGCAGGGCGCGCCGAGAGCCGGCGGCCTACGCGAAGCGTTACGAATGGTATTCGCTTGTCGGGAAGGTGTTTTGGTCAGCCGGACCAAGGCCATCAACGAGCTCAAGAGCCTGATCGTCGTTGCACCCGAACAGATCCGTGCGCAGTTGCGCGGACGGACGCTGCGCAGCCAGCTCACCCGGATCGAAGAGCTACAAGTTTCAGCGACAGCATCGATCGAGCACCGCCTGTGCGTGTTCAGCCTGCAGTCCATCGCTGCGCGAGTGAAGTTCTTGTTTACTCAACTGGCAGAGCTCGATCCCCAGCTGCTGGAGCTGATCAAGCAGCACCCGGCAGGACCAGTCCTGCTTGACGAGCCCGGTGTCGGCCCGGTGGTCGCCGCGCAACTGCTGATCAGCTGGTCCCACCACGGACGCGTCCGCAACGAAGCAGCCTTCGCATCGCTGGCCGGCGTCGCCCCTCTTGAAACAAGCAGCGGACAACACTCCCGGCACCGACTCAACCGCGGTGGCGACCGCGCACTGAACCGCGCCCTACACACGGTCGCCATCACTCGGATGAGGTGCCACCCCGAGACCCGTGCCTACGAGATTCGACGCACCGCCGAGGGCAAAACACACCGCGACATCCGACGCTCCGTCAAGCGCGCACTCGCTCGACGCCTCTACCGACGAATCGAAGCCGCAGCCCAGCTCGTGACCACGCCCGCAGCGGCTTGACATACATAGGAGCGTCGAACGGATTGTTACGTCAGTACTTCCCGAAGGGCACGGACCTGTCCCGGTGGTCCGCCGACGACCTCGAAGCCGTCGCTCTCGCGCTCAACAACCGGCCCCGCAAGAGCCTGGGCTGGCGCACTCCCGCCGAGGTGTTCGCCGAGCAGCTATGCTCGATCCAACAACCCGGTGTTGCAACGACCGATTGAACGCGCCCAATACGTTTCGTTCGCCTATTCGGACGCTCTGCTCGCCGCGGGAGTTACGGCTTCAGTAGGTACCGTCGGCGATAGCTACGATAACGCGCTGGTCGAGACAGTGAACGGCCTATACAAGGCGGAGTTGATCTACTCCAAGCGGATCTGGGAGTCAGTCAGCGAGGTTGAGCTCGCCACGATGGGCTGGGTCCACTGGTGGAACACCTCCCGGCTCCACGAAGCTCTCGGCTACCGCACCCCGGCGAACGTCGAAGCGACCTACACTCACACCACGACGACCGCGACCGTGTAACCACGGAACGAAACCCAGGGCGCTTCAGTACTCGCACATCAGCATGCGATACCTGGAATCCGGCGACTTCGCGCGGGTGCCCCTCGACCGGCTCAAGCCCACACACATCGAAGCGCTGATCGTGGAGAAGCGTCGCGAGGGGTACGCGGACTCGACCCTCCGGTCCATGTATGCGGTGGTCCGCGCTGCGCTCGATGGTGCGGTGCGTGACGGGCTGATCGCCAAGAACCCGGCTGCATCGGTGTCGCGTCCTCGCATCGACCGTGAAGAGGCGCGCGTACTCACCCCTGAGGACGTCCGTCGGCTCCTGGAAGACGCGCGCACGAGCGTTACTACGTCGCTGTGCTGCTACTCGCACAGAGCAGCCTCAGGCGCGGTGAGGCAGCGGGGCTCATGTGGTCGGACGTGGACCTCGACAAGCGAGAGATCAGTATTTGCCACACCCTGACTCGGGTGAACGGGGAGCACGTTCTGTCTGCGCCCAAGACGAAACGCTCGCGGCGTCGTATCCCGATCACTGACGAGATGGTGCGCGAACTGCGGTCGCTGAGGAAGCGCCAACTCGA
Organism: Gordonia humi; assembly: GCF_014197435.1. Classification (NCBI taxonomy): domain Bacteria; kingdom Bacillati; phylum Actinomycetota; class Actinomycetes; order Mycobacteriales; family Gordoniaceae; genus Gordonia; species Gordonia humi. The sequence continues at coordinate 4,445,645 of NZ_JACIFP010000001.1, read as the reverse complement.
GGAGCGGTTGAAGGCTGGCACGGCATGGTGATGACGAGATGGTGTTCACCAACCACCTCGGTGACTTCGTCTCCGCCCAGAACCTCTTGCCGGTCGTACACGCTGCTGCCCAGAACGGGGGAGTGGCCGATCCCGAGTCGATCACGCCCCACACCCTGCGTCACTCGGCGGCGACTGCGTGGCTCGAAGCCGGGGTGCACGTTCGCGCGGTCGCGGACCTGCTCGGTCACTCGTCCGTGACGTCCACGCTTTCGACCTACGCTCACGTGCTGCCGGGCTCGTCTCGAAGCGCCGTCGAACAACTCGCCGAGGCACAGCGAGGGAGTAAGGGCGTAAACGAAGGGCGTACGGAGACGCCTGGGGCGATTCGATCCCTGCCCTGACGTGGCGGAGGCCCTTCGTTAGATCTATATCCGCAGGTAGAAAATAGGTTGTGCGCTTTTCGACAGACACATACAGTAGTTCGAGTAAGTGACACGCCCCTCTCGGCGTGTGGTGGAGATTCGGAACGGAAGGAGTCGCAGAAATGATCAAGAACACTTGGCATCAGGCACTAGAAGCCAGTGCACCAGCAGGAGCTGTGGCGCGAGAGCGCCGGCGATTCCCCTCGACCCGTTCAGGCTATCGACAGCCGTTCCGAACCCCCTAGTCACGCGTCACACACAGTCACGCACTAGACGGAACAGACGAGGCCACGGCGAATCGCGACAGCGGACCCGTGGCCCATTCGTTTCACCGAGCGAGTCGGCCGGGGTTCTTCTCCACACGAACACCCGTTCATCACATGATGAGAGAGCCCGACTTACATGAGTACCCCCACCCTTTCCCAGAACACGACCGGGCGACAAGCCGTCGAGCTTCCGTGCCAGAGCGCGAACGCCGACCTCTGGTTCGCTGAAGCCCCCGTCCACCTCGAACAGGCCAAAGCGCTCTGCCAGGAGTGCCCGCTCCGCGTCCAGTGCCTCGAAGTCGCCCTCGAGAACGCCGAGCCGTGGGGTGTGTGGGGCGGCGAGATCTTCTCCGCCGGGGCGGTCGTCGCGCGTAAGCGGCCCCGCGGCCGTCCGCGGAAGAACCCGGCCGCATGAGGCCGGACGTCCTCGGGACGCCGGTGGGAACCGACTGATGGTTCCCACCGGCGTTCCGAGCGGATGACTGAATCGACTGCCCGGGTCGGCGGGACGCGGTCAGGCGATGCCCGGCACCCAGTCGGCCATGATCTTCCGGTACGGTGCCTCCGCGTTCAGCTGGGCGGCGATGCCGACGCAGCCGATGAGGACGCGGAACACCATCACGTATTCACGCGGCACATTGAGATTGCGGGAGGTCTTGTAGACGTCGCCGGTGATGTCGGTGGCCTGCCCCGCGGCACGCTGCAGCCAGGTGCGGGTGAAGTGGAAGGTGTCGCTGTAGAGCGGATCCACATAGGGCTGAAGGTAGTTCGCGAGATCGTCGGCGGTCACCCGGTCGGCGTGGGTGGGACGGATGAACTCGGTCTCGACCATGAGGTCGCGGAGTTCGTCGTAGCGCTTGTCTCGGGCCAGGGCGAGGATCTCGCCGGTCTTGGCGGGCAGGCCGTCGGGATAGTGGCCGATGGCACCGAAGTCGAGGATGCCGAACCGTCCGTCGTCGAGGACGAAGAAGTTGCCCGGGTGCGGGTCGCCGTGCAGGAGACCGACGCGGGCCGGGGAACTCACCTCGAAGGTCGTCATCTTGGTGGCGGCCGCGTTGCGCTCGTCCTGGGTGCCCTCCACGATGATCTTCGACAGACGCGTTCCGTCGACCCATTCGGATACGATCACCTTGGGCGCGCTGGCGACCACTTTGGGCACGACGAAGTCGGGGTCGCCGTCGAAGGCCTTGGCGAACGCGCGCTGGTTGTTCGCCTCGGACACGTAGTCGAGTTCGTCCTCGGTACGCTCGATCAGCTCGTCGAACATCCCCTTGACGTCGGTGCCGGGCGACAGCCTCTGGATGAGGCCCGACATGCGGCTGAGCGTCTTCAGATCGGCCTTCAACGCGTGGTCGGCGCCCGGGTACTGGACTTTGACGGCGACGGCGCGGCCGTCCTTCCAGACCGCGCGGTGCACCTGGCCGATGCTCGCCGACGCGGCCGCCTCGTCGTCGAACGACTCGAACCGTTCGCGCCAGCGGGTGCCGAGCTGCTGATCGAGGACCTTGTGCACGGTGGCGGCCGGCATCGGCGGGGCCTCCGCCTGCAGCTTGGTGAGGGCTTCGCGGAACGGCTCGCCGTACTCGTCGGGGATCGCGGCTTCCATGATCGACAGGGCCTGACCGACCTTCATCGCGCCGCCCTTGAGCTCGCCGAGTACGGAGAACAACTGCTCCGCGGTCTTGTTCATGAGCTCGGCGTTGACTTCGTCCTTGCTCTTGCCGGTCATGCGCTTACCGAATCCGCCGACGGCGCGACCGGCCATGCCCAGTGGCAGCGAGGCCAGTTTCGCGTTGCGTCTGCCGGAACCGCGTGTGATGTCGCTCATGGTGTCCTTTCCCCGGCACTCAGGATAGTGGAAGCTGTAACCGGTCGTACGAGTGAACTGGGCTACAGCTGCCCCCGGCAGTATCCGCACCGCGCGTGCGGGGCGATGACGTGCGAGGACATCCGGGTCGGACCGACCGCGTACTCGAACGTTCGACCGACGGCCGTCGGCAGTCCCGGACTGCCCGACGTGCGGAGCGCGACGATCTCGTCGACATGCGCGACGGCGGTCGCGACCGTCGCCTGGCGCACCGTGGCCGGAGCCGACCCGGACATCCTCGACAAGGACGCCGCCAGTACCGGCCACTGCGGATCGAGATCGGCGCGATGGAGGTCGATGCAGTGCAGGCAGCTCGACATACCGGGTAGCACCAGCGGGCCGACGACGCCGACACCGTCGCGGAGATGAACGCTCAGATGCGGTGTGCCCGCCTCCATGAGGGCGGCGATCTGCGTCGGGTCGGGGACCGGGCGGTCGACGAGGACGACGAGACCGGTCCCGCGATCGACGTCGTCCACATCGTGGCCTGCCGACCGCAGCGCGGCGGCCAGCCCGGCGGCGAGGTCGCCGGTACCGGACACGTGAACCGGCAGTGGGCGGCGCGGACACGGGAGTGCTGCCTTGCCGGTGGCGACGAGCGGTTCCAGCAGGGCCCGAAACGACGCGGCGTCGAGGCCCGCCGCACGCACGCGTTTGGCTATCTCCCGGTACGACACCGGAACCCGGATCGACTGGAGCAGGTCGGCCACGGCTCGTGGATCGACTCCGGCGGGCGGACGCAGAACGACGGCCGATGTCGGATCGCAGCCGACATGAACTCCCGAGTCCAGGCGGGCCAGCACCGGTGTCCCCGGTGCCAGCACTGGCAGTGTCCGATCGCCCCCCGACGTCATACCGGTCACAGTGTCACGGCGCGACCGATCCGTCGAGAGCGAATTCCACAGGCGCGCGACCGCGAGCGGCGGGGTCAGGAGGAGGCGTCGTCCTCGCCGCGCTCCTCCTTCTCCTTCTCCTTGGCGATGGTGCGTTCGAGTTCGGCGATCGGATCGTCGAAGGTCGACGTGCCGCCGCCGATCACCGAGTCGATGAAGCCTGCGGGCGCGTCGATGTCGTCGGCGTCGGGCAGCAGGTCGGGGTGGCCCCAGACCCCGTCGCGCGTGGTCACGTCGGACGCTTCGGCGAGTCTGCGCCACAGGTCGGCGGCCTCGCGGAGCTTGCGTGGACGCAGGTCCAGACCGATCAGAGTGGCGAACGTCTGCTCGGCGGGTCCGCCCGTGGCGCGGCGTCGACGCATGGTCTCGGTGAGGGCCGCGGTCGCCGGGATCCGGTCGCCGAGAGCATCGGAGACGACGGTCTCGACCCAGCCCTCGATCAGCGCCAGGAGGGTCTCGAGGCGGCTGAGCGCGGCCTGCTGCTCGGGTGTGGTCTTCGGCTCGAACGCTGCCGCCGACCCCATCAGCTCCTCCATCTTCTCGTGGTTGGTGAACAGTTCCTGCGGGTCGATGCCCTGCGCCAGATCCTGCATTCCGGAGAAGTCGATGCTGATGCCGCGCGCGTACTGCTCGACGGTGGCGAGGAGACGTTGCTTGAGCCACGGGACGTGCGAGAACAGACGGACGTGCGCGGCTTCCCGGGCGGCGACGAAGACGATGATCTCCTGCGCGGGCAGGTCGAGCCCCTCCGAGAAACGGGCGATCGCCTCGGGAAGCAGCACACCGGTGTTCTCCGGGGCCAGCGGCAGACCGATGTCGGTGGAGGTCAGAACGTCCTTGGCGAGCGTGCCGAGACCCTGACCGAGCTGACTGCCGTACATGCTTCCCGACAGTTGACCGAGCATGCCCATCATCGGGCCGGCCATCGCCTTGGCCTCTTCGGGCAGGTTGTCGGTCATACCGCGGGCCATCTGCTCGGCGATCGGATCGCAGAGCGTCCGCCAGGTCGGCATCGTGTTCTCCAGCCAGTCGACGGGTGTCCACGCCGCGGTGGTGGTGATGCCCGCGGGCAGGGTCGTCTGATCGTCGAGCCACAGTTCGGCCAGGCGCACGGCGTCGGCGACGGCGGTCGCCTCCTTCTCGAGCATCGGGGTGAACGAGCCGATCTGCTGCCGCGCGAGGTTCGCCGCGACCTCGTAGTTCACCGCGCCCGACGGTCCGCCCTGACCCATGCCCGCGCCCATGCCGCTGAACATGCTGCCGAGCTGATTGAACAGTTGACCGAGCATATCCGGGTCGAATCCGCCCGCCGGGCCCTGATTCCGGCCGTTGTCGTCGTGGTCGTCGTCGCCCGAGCCGCTCGAGGAGAATCCGAAGGGGAGATCGTTCATGTCTCCACGGTACCGTCCGCACACGCGATCCTGTCGGGCTCGGCGCGGCGGACTCGATTACCCTGGGCCCAATGATGAGCAATCCCAGCCACCGCAGGATGATCACCATCTATGTGGCGGTCGCTCTGCTGGCGGTGTTCATCGGCCTCGGCATGTTCGTCCGCGTCCCCTATGTGGCGCTCGGCCCGGGACCGACCGTGAACACCCTCGGAACCATCGAGACCGAGCAGGGGCCGCAGCGAGTGGTGACGGTGGACGGCGCCGTCGACCCGAATCCGAAGGGGCACCTGAATCTGACGACGGTGTCGCTGCTCGACGGGCTGACGCTCTTCCAGGCGATCGGCAAGTGGCTGTCGCCGTCGTCGGAGCTGCAGCCACGCGAACTCCAGTACAAGCCGGGGCAGAGCCAGGACGAGGTGCGGCAGGAGAATCTGCAGCAGATGACGACTTCGGAGGACGATGCGACCCTCGCCGCACTCAACTTCTTGAACAAGCCGACCGCGGTGGGCGTCAAGGAGGTCGTCGACAAGGGGCCCGCCTCCGGGGTGCTGCGTGAGGGCGACCGCATCACCTCCATCGGCGGCACCGCGGTGACGACGATGGAGGAGATGAGCGCCGCGATCGGTCACCGCGAGCCGGGAGAGACCGTCGACGTCGAGTTCCTCCGCGACGGGAAGCCGCAGACCGCCCAGGTGAAGCTGAGCGAACGCCCGGATCGGCCGGGTGCGGCCTACATCGGGGTGACGATGCGCTCGGTCCCCGCCGACCCGCGACTGGATGTGACCTTCGACATCGGAGACATCGGCGGACCGTCGGCGGGCACCATGATGACGTTGGCGATCATCGATCAGATGACGCCCGGCGACCTGTCGCACGGTGAGTTCGTGGCGGGCACCGGCACCATCGACCCGTCCGGCAAGGTCGGTCCGATCGGCGGCATCGACCACAAGATCAAGGCGGCCAAGGATGCGGGCGCCACCGTGTTCCTGGTGCCGTCGGAGAACTGCTCGCTGGCCACGTCGAAGGCGCCTGACGGCATCGAGCTGGTCAAGATCGACACCCTTACCGGCGCGGTCGACGCGTTGAACACGCTCGGCACGGACAAGCCGCGCCCGCACTGTTAGCGCGCGTCGTTCAGAACGTCGACGCCAGGGCGTCCAGCACGTTGGGGGCGAGCGTCGGATGGGTTCGCAGATCGGCTTCGACGGCCGGGTCCTCACCCTCGCGTGCCCGCAACGACAGCAGGGCCATGCGCTGACCCGTGCGCAGCACCCCGGCGATGAGTCGGGCGTCGCGACGCTCCGGGTGAGTGTGGGCGGCATCGCGTGCGGCGGCGTCCGCGGCCTCCGGATCGGCCAGCAGAGGCTCGAACGCGTCATCGAGGGCCGACTCCGCATCGGGAGGGAGCACCGTGATCTCGGTGACGATCGCGCAGCCGACCACCGCGTCCGGCCAGGAGACGGAGGTCAGGAGCTCTTCGAGGTCGACGTCGCCGGACTCCTGGACGATCGGGCTCAGTGCCGAGTCGTCGGCGGCGTCGACGAGATCGGGCGCCTGCTCGGCGAGCAGCGAGGTCGGGACCAGTCCGAACAGGACCGCCGGAGACCCCCACGGACCCGCCGCGACGTAGCCCGCGCACTGGGCGAGTGCGTTGCCGAGATCGGCCTGAGAGAATCGTTGGAAAGACGAGGCGCCAGAAGTCACCACGCCATTGTCACAGCCCGCGCCGCACAAGGTGCAGGCAGCCGGTTTCGTCGGATCAGTAGTGTGGTGCACAGAGCCGGTGCCTGCTCCGGTGGCTTCCGATGAAACAGGAGACCTCAACGTGGTTGCTTCGCGTGGTCCGATACGACGACCTACGCTGTCCCGCCGATCGAAGATACTGATCGGAATCGGTGTCGCGCTTCTGCTGATACTGCTGATCGGTCCGAGGCTGGTGTCGCTGATCACCGACTGGCTCTGGTACTCGGACCTGGGCTATTCGAACGTCATGTCCACCATGGTGTGGACGCGCGTCGTGTCGTTCATCGTCGCGGGCATCGTCGTCGGCGGCATCGTGTTCGCCGGTGTGTACGCCGCCTACCGCGGCCGCCCGGACTTCGTGCCGATGTCCGGTCCCGGTGATCCGTTGGAGCGGTACCGGGCCGTCGCCGGCGCCAAGCCGTGGCTCACCGCACTGATCCCGGCCGTCCTGGTCGGACTGATCGGCGGACTCATCGGACAGGCGTCCTGGACGACCATCCAGACGTTCCTGCACGCCGAGTCGTTCGGCGAGAAGGACCCGCAGTTCGGGATGGACATCGGGTTCTACGCGTTCACGCTGCCGTTCATCCGGCTGGTGCTCAACCTCGCGTTCGTCGCGGTGGGCATCGCCTTCGTCGGCAATCTGTTGACGCACTACGTCTTCGGCGGCATCCGCCTGGGCGGCGGCGGTCGACGCGGGATGGTGTCGAACAGCGCGCGCATCCAGCTCGCCGTGATCATCGGCCTGTTCATCCTGCTGAAGGCGGTGGGCTACTGGCTCGACCGGTACGACCTGCTCAGCAGTGATCGCCGAGGCGACATCTTCACCGGCGGCACCTACACCGACATCAACGTGATGCTGCCCGCCAAGCTGATCCTGATGGCGATCGCGATCGTGTGCGCGTTGGCGTTCTTCGCCGCCGTGTTCCTGCGCGATCTGCGGATCCCGGCCATGGCCACCGTTCTGATGCTGCTGTCGGCGCTGGTCATCGGCGTCATCTGGCCCGCCGCGATGGAACAGTTCTCGGTCAAGCCGAGCGCGGCGACCAAGGAGGCCGACTACATCAGTCGCAACATCGCGGCGACCACTTCTGCCTACCGGATCCGGGAGGGCAAGGAGGTCGAGTACGAGCCGAACTGGACGCAGGACCCCGCGACGCCCGCCGCGGTCAACGGCGACGTCGCCACGTTGTCGAACATCCGTGTCCTCGATCCGGCCGTCGTCTCGAAGGCCTTCGTGCAGCGCCAGTCGCTTCGCAACTTCTACGGCTTCCCCAGCCAGCTGGCCGTCGACCGGTACATGGTGGCCGACGACGGTGGCGGCCCGCAGAAGCAGATGCGCGACTTCGTCGTCGCCGCGCGTGAGCTCGACCCGTCGAGGTTCAACGAGGATCAGCAGAACTGGATCAACAAGCACACCGTGTACACGCACGGCAACGGATTCATCGCCGCGCCCGCCAACACGGTCGACGCGCCGCCGACCGACGCGGCGAGCTCGGACAGCGGCGGTCTGCCCAAGTTCTACGTCTCGGACCTGAACACGATCGGCAAGCCGGATTACAAGGACGCGCCGATCCAGGTGAAGCAGCCGCGCATCTACTTCGGCGAGCTCATCGCCAACGTCGACCCCGACTATGCGATCGTCGGATCGGAGAACGGCGACAAGAAGGAGTACGACTCCGACGACGTCCGCTACACGTACACCGGCGGTGGCGGCGTCTCGCTCGGAAACTTCGGTTCCCGACTCTTGTACGCAATCAAGTACGGCGAGCGGAACTTCCTGTTGTCGGATGCGATCAACGGGAACTCCCGGATCCTCTACAACCGTGATCCCCGGGACCGCGTGTCGAAGGTCGCGCCGTGGTTGAAGACCGATTCGAAGACGTATCCGGCGGTCATGGCCGACGGATCGATCAAGTGGATCGTCGACGGCTACACGACGTTGAAGAGCTACCCGTACGCGCAGCAGATGCCGCTGGCGGCGGCCACGACCGATTCGCGGGCACAGACCGCGGGCCAGTCGGGTCGGACGCAGGTCGACGAGGACGTCGCATACGTCCGCAATTCGGTGAAGGCCACCGTCGACGCGTACACGGGCAAGGTGGAGCTGTATCAGTTCGACGAGAGCGATCCCGTCCTCAAGACCTGGATGAAGGTGTTCCCCGGGACGGTCAAGCCCAAGTCGGAACTGGCCAAGCAGACCGACCTGATGAATCACCTCCGCTACCCGGAGGACCTGTTCAAACTGCAGCGGGAACTGCTGACGAAGTATCACGTCCGGAACTCGTCCGACTTCTATCAGGCGAACAACTTCTGGTCGGTGCCGAGCGATCCGGTCGCCGATGACAGCAACCTGCCGCAGCCGCCGTACTACTTCACCGCGGCGAGTCCGAACAACGACAAGCCGTCCTTCCAGTTGACGTCGGTCACGACGCCGCTGCGCCGCCAGAACCTGGCCGCGTACATCACGGCGGCGTCCGACCCGGACGACTACGGCAAGTTGACCGTCAAGATGACGCCGACCAGCGGTCAGCAGACCGAGGGGCCGCGGCAGGTGTTCGAGGCGTTGAAGAGCGCCGTCGCGCGGGAGATCACCCTCGTCGCGGGGTCGGTCAACGTCATCTACGGCAACCTGTTGACGCTGCCGGTCGGTAAGAACGGCGTGCTGTACGTGCAGCCGGTGTACACCGAGTCGAAGGCCGCCGACTCGGCGATGCCGAAGGTCTTCCGGATGTTGACCTACTACAAGACGCCTGCGGGCAAGGTCGAGATCGGAGCGGCTCCGACCATCGGCGAGGCGTTGATGCAGTCCGGCATCGATCCGCGTCTGGCGACCGAACCGGAGGCCGAGCGTCCGGAGGGCGATCAGGGCGAGCAGCAGACGCCCGGTGGCACGACCGCGCAGCCGACTCCGCCGTCCGATACTCCGAACGAGGCGTCCGTCGAGGCGCTTCAGAAGGCCGTCGATCAGATGACGGAGGCGGAGAAGAGCGGTGACCTCGGGAAGATCGGCGATGCGCTGAAGAATCTCAAGGAAGCCCTCGCGAAGTACAACGGCGGCAACTGACCGAGTCCGAACGCAACGGTGCCCGCCCCGATCGTCGTCGGGGAGGGCACCGTCGTCGTTGGCGGCTGCTTCAGCGCACCTTGGCCAGGTACCGTTCGATCTCTGCCGGAGTGTTGTCGGGCAGCACCGGCGAATGGTGCAGGTGTCGCGTGAGATATCCGAAGATCATCGCCGAGAACACCAGGCTGCCGAGTGCGAGCACCCCGTAGGTGATGTTCATCGTCTGGTTGGCGGGCAGGTCGGACAGGGTGATCAGCCACAGGGCCGAGAGCGCCCCGCCCACGAGGAGAAGGACGAACGCGAGGAGGCCCATCGGGTGATTGCCGTGGGACTCGTGACGGTGGATATCAGAGTTTGACATGTCGCCTCCTGAGGTTGCGTGGGCCGTGGAGTCGGTCCGTGTGGTCTCACCATACCTCCCTGTGAGAGAAGTCACATCAACGAATATTGTCATATTTGCTCACCGGGGGGCCTCTGGGACTCGGAGAATCAGGGTGGTCGGCTTTAGGGTTCACCCATCGGGTTGTCGGGATCTGATGTGTCGCATTGGAGGTCGGGCATGCCGCCACTCTCTCGCCTGGTGAAGGCGCAGCTCGTGATCGTCGTCGTGCTCGGGCTCGTCGCTGCACTCTACGGGGGTGTCCGGTACGCGCGGATGGATGAGGCCGTCGGCGTCGGTGTGTACCGGGTGAGTGTCCAGATGGAACAGGCCGGTGGCCTGTTTCCGGAAGCTCAGGTCACCTATCGCGGCGTCGCGGCCGGCCGCGTACGCGATATGGCGATGACCGCCGACGGTGTCGAGGTGACACTGGTCCTCGACTCCGGCGGTGAGCAGATTCCCGACAGCGCGGTGGCCGTGGTCGCGAACCGGTCCGCGATCGGCGAGCAGTACCTCGATCTGCAGCCGACGACGCACGGCGGCCCGTACCTGCACGACGGGTCGGTGATCCACGATGTCCGCTATCCGCCGGAGCTCGACGACGTGCTGTCGTCGACGATCGCCCTCACCAAGACGATTCCCACCGACGCACTGCGGACCACGATCACCGAGCTGGGCAAGGCCTTCGACGGCAAGGGCGAGGATCTGACCAGGCTCGTCGACGCTCTCGGAGACCTGTCGAAGACCGGAGTCGACTCGCTGGACGAGACGATCTCGCTGATCACGAACGCGAATCCGGTCCTGGAGACGCAGGCCGAGCAGTCGGATGAGATCCTCGAATGGTCGAAGGGGCTCGACGCCGTGGCCGCCACGTTGGCGTCGTCGGATCCCGCGGTCCGACGAATCCTCTCCGACGGTCCCCGTGCGGCGAGCACTCTTCAGCATTTCCTCGACAGCAACGGCGACGACGCGACCAAGCTCATCGGTCAGCTCGGCGGGACGGTCCACGCGGTGCGGCCCGCGTCGTTCGCCGCGGGGCAGTTGTTCGCGATGCTGTCGATCCTGTCCGGTCAAGGCGGCTCCACGTCGCCCGGTGACGGCGAAATTCATTTCGGGATCGTCCTCGAGACCGAGAATCCGCCGAGCTGCACACGCGGCTACGAGAGCACGACTGCCATGCTCGACGAGATCAAGCGAAAGAACCCCGACTTCGACGTCAACTACGACGACTTCCCGTTCAACACCGACGCCGGATGTTCGGTGCCGACGGGGAATCCGACGGCGGTGCGTGGCGCCAACAACGCGGATCTGGCGAATCCCGACTTCGTCCAGCCCTGGGACGACACGCCGAAGAAGGATCCGGACAAGCTGAATCTGAATCCGATCGCGACTCAGCTCGCCCGTCTGATGGGCGTGCGGACGCGGTGACGACTCCGATCGCCGCTCGGGGAGGTCGGAGTCGAGATCCCGATCACCCTGTCGGCTAGTCGATTTGCCTCTGCCGTTCACCGCTGTGTAACGTTGTCGATGCAACGCGGGGTGGAGCAGCTCGGTAGCTCGCTGGGCTCATAACCCAGAGGTCGTAGGTTCAAATCCTGCCCCCGCTACCATTCACGAAGGCCCGACCGGATTCCGGTCGGGCCTTCGTCATGTCTCACAGATCCCTGCGTGTGCGACGACGGCAGTCGCCTTGGAGCGTGGCCGGTGGACGAGCGTCCAGCCGCACAGGCGCCGCCGTCGCCGGGTGTCGACACGTCGACTCGCGACTCGGTGTCGCGGGAATCACCGTCGGACCGTCCCGGCCCGATTCGAGTCCGGGCGGGGTAGTGCGCTACGATAATGGTGCAAGAAGGCGACGCGGGGTGGAGCAGCTCGGTAGCTCGCTGGGCTCATAACCCAGAGGTCGTAGGTTCAAATCCTGCCCCCGCTACTACAGACAGTGGCCCGGACCTGATGGTCCGGGCCACTGTCGTGTTCGCTCCGTGCATCGGTGCGGGCGTTGAATGTGTGCGGTGTCGGCGCACGGTGTGGACGATGCGAAGGCAGCAGTGCTGGACACGGGTGGTCGGCCAGTCCTCGTCGATCGCTGATGGCGGGCGGCGGCCACCGTCGATCACTGGCCGATGCCGTCGACACCACGGCGATGGAAGTGTCCTCGGCTCCGGTGGGGGCCGCAACCGAGCCGCGCGAGACTCGGTCGCTCACGCGATCTCCCGAGGACGGGGCTACGAGTGGCTGGGTCCCGGTGTGAGCCGACGGAGTTGGGTGATGTGATGAGGTTCGAGCTCGGCGATGGTGCTCACTCCCAGCAGCTTCATGGTGCGGACGATCTCGGCCTCGAGGATGTCGATGGTTCGATCGACCCCTTGACGTCCACCTGCCATGAGTCCATAGAGGTAGGCCCGGCCGATCATGGTGAAACTGGCGCCGAGTGCCATGCAGGCGACGATGTCGGCCCCGGTCATGATGCCGGTGTCCACGCCGATCTCGACGTCGTTGCCTACTTCGCGCACGACCTCGGGAAGGAGATGGAACGGGACGGGTGCTCGGTCGAGTTGGCGTCCGCCGTGGTTGGACAGGACCAGGCCGTCGACGCCTCGACTAGCGAGGTCTTTGGCGTCGTCGACGTTCTGTACGCCCTTGACGACGATCTTGCCGGGCCAGATGTCTCGTATGACGTCAAGGTCGTCATATGAGATGGTCGGGTCCATGGCGGCGTCGAGCAGTTCTCCGACTGTCCCGCCGGTCGACGACAGGGACGCGAACTCCAGCTTCGGAGTGGTGAGGAAGTCGAACCACCACCAGGGGCGCACGGCCGCGTTGAGCAGGGTGCGCAGCGAAATCTGTGGGGGAATGGAGAACCCGTTTCGGTTGTCGCGCAGGCGAGCACCGGCCACGGGCGTGTCCACGGTGAAGTGGAGTGTGTCGAACTCGGCCGCCGCGGCTCGGCGAGCGAGCTCGTATGAGATCTCGCGGTCGCGCATGATGTAGAGCTGAAACCAGTTGCGGCCGGCCGGGTTGGCCGCTCGGACGTCCTCTATCGAGGTCGTGCCCAGGGTGGAGAGGGTGAAGGGGATGCCGGCGGCCGCTGCTGCGCCGGCTCCGGCCGTCTCGCCTTCGGTCTGCATCAGTCGGGTGAAGCCGGTGGGGGCGATGGCGAATGGCGGGCGTGACGAGCCGCCGAGCATGGTGGTCGTGGTGTCGACATCGACGGCCGGACGCAGGATGCGGGGGTTGAACTCGACGTCCTCGAAGGCTTGGCGAGCCCGCGCCAGCGACAGCTCCTGCTCGGCCGCCCCGTCGGTGTAGTCGAACGCGGCCCGGGGCGTACGACGCTGGGCGATACGGCGCAGGTCGTAGATCGTCAGCGCCGCGTCCAAACGTCGACGTCTGGCGTTCCAGGTCGGCTTCTTGAACCGCAGGAGCTCGAAAACCTCTCGTGGACGTGGGAACTGACGTTGCACGATCGGGGCACATCCTCTCGATACGAACACGCGAGAGGGACGTCGCTAAACGGTGCGCGACCCCCGTCTCGGGTGGGATTGGTCTTCTGACGCACAGTGGTAATCCGAGATTGTAGTCGACATGGTCGTCTCCGACGCAGGTCATTCTCACGCGCTCGGCCAGCGTGCGCGAGTGAGTCGGGAAGAGTTCGGCGGTGGCGGCCGCCCGCGGCGATCGGCACGCCGCGCTGCACAAGGCGTTTCCCAACGGCTACCGAGACATCCGCGGACGCCGTCGCGTGTGTGGCGTGACATGCTCGACGCCATGATCCTGACAGTTCCGGCGCAGACCGCGCTGATCGCCGCCGCCGTGATCTTTCTGTGGGCGCTGCTCCTCGGCGCATGGAAGTTCGCTCAGATCATGCGCAGCCCGACCGGACAGGCGCACGTCTACGTCGACATCGCCCACCGTGCCGCACTGATGTATTCGTTCGCGACGGCGATGCTGGCCGTCTTCGTCCAGTTCAATGCGTGGAACACGGTGGTGAACCTAATCGCGCTGGGCGTCGTCGTGTTCTTCTTCGTCACGGCGATCGCGTCGTACTGCCTCCACGGCGCGCTGCGCGACACCGAGAATCAGATGCACCCGACCTCGCCGGTGATGACCGCGTCCATGATCGCGCTCATCGTCGGCGAGGTCGGTGGAAGCGCCGTGATCATCGCGGGCTTCATCGTCGACCAGGCGCGAACCTGGGGGTGACGCCTACAGGTAGGCGCCGCACACCGGCCACGCGCCGGGGCCCTGTGTGGCGAGAACGTTCTCGGCGACGCGGATCTGCTCCTCGCGCGAGGCGTCCGCGGGGCTGCCGGAACCGCCGTTGGCCGCCCACGTCTCGGGCGTGAACTGCAGGCCGCCGTAGTAGCCGTTGCCGGTGTTGATCGACCAGTCGCCGCCGCTCTCGCACTGTGCGACGGCGTCCCAGTCGTGTCCGGTGTCGGCGGACGCGACGGCGGCGGTGGCCGCCAGGGGTGCGATGGTCAGGGCGCCCGCGACAGCGGTGCGGATCGCGATCTTCGTGATGCTCATAGGTCGTTCCTTCCAAGTCTGCGGTGCGGGATACGGGCCGCTCGTGTGGGCCGGAGGCGACCCTACGGATCGAGAACGCCGAGGTCACGTCGACGTGAGTGGTCGCCGCCACACTTCGCTAGCTGTTGCAAGCGGTCGCGGGGGACGCGTCGTTCCTGGTCAAGCGAGTGATCGAACCGTTATGAAGCTGTGATCCAGCCGTGTCGAAATGTGATGGGACGCACCGTCGGTGAGTGGCGCCGCTCACCGCGAGAAGGTGACCGCCGGCCGATTCGAACCGTCGTTTCGGTTCCGAACGGGACCCGCGCCGGGCACCGGTACCGATACCGTTGACTCATGTCCGATTACGCGAATGAGTTCGCCCGCAGCATCGACGATCCCGACGGGTTCTGGCTCGACGCCGCGCGCGGCGTCGACTGGATCACTGCGCCCGCCACGGCTCTGGACGACGCCGCGCCGCCGATCTACCGGTGGTTTCCCGATGCGACCCTCAACACCAGCGTCAACGCCCTCGACCGGCACGTCGCATCCGGGCGCGGCGAACAGAGCGCACTGATCTGGGACTCGGCGATGACCGGGACCGTCCGGACCTACACCTACGCCCACCTCCTCGACGAGGTCGCGCGGTTCGCCGGTGTGCTCGCCGCGCAGGGGGTCGGCAAGGGCGACCGCGTCGTCGTCTACATGCCGATGATCCCCGAAGCGGCGATCGCGATGCTCGCGTGCGCACGGATCGGTGTCGTCCACTCGGTGGTATTCGGCGGATTCGCGGCGCCGGAGTTGGCCACCCGCATCGACGACGCCGAGCCGGTCGCCGTCGTCACCGCGTCCGGCGGACTCGAACCGGGCCGTGTCGTCGAGTATCTGCCGCTCGTGGCGGCGGCTGTCGAACAGGCGTCGGCCACCCCGCGGACCGTGATCGTGAAGAACCGGGACGAGGTCCCCGGATCGGCCGCCGACCAGGAGGGCTGGCTCGACTGGGACACCGAGATCGGCTCGGCAGAGCCCGCCGAACCCGTCGAGGTCGCCGCGACCGACCCGTTGTACATCCTGTACACGTCGGGGACGACCGGTAAGCCCAAGGGTGTGGTCCGGGACAACGGCGGCCACGCCGTCGCGCTGACCTGGTCGATGTACAACGTCTACGGCATATCGCCCGGCGAGGTGTGGTGGACGGCGTCCGATGTCGGCTGGGTGGTCGGCCACAGCTACATCGTCTACGCGCCGCTGTTCGTCGGCGCCACCACCGTCATGTACGAGGGAAAGCCGGTCGGCACACCCGACGCGGGTGCGTTCTGGCGCGTCGTCGCCGACCACGGAGTGTCCGCCCTGTTCACCGCGCCCACCGCCATCCGCGCCGTACGCAAGGCCGATCCGGACGCCGCCGAACTCGCGAAGTACGACGTGTCGTCGCTGCGCACCCTGTTCGCGGCCGGTGAGCGACTCGATCCCGACACCTACGAGTGGGCCTCGAAGGTCCTCGGCGTGCCCGTCGTCGACCACTGGTGGCAGACCGAGACCGGTTGGGCGATCGTCGCCAACCTCCGCGGACTCGACCCGATGCCGCTCAAGGCCGGGTCGCCCAGCGTCCCGGTCCCCGGGTACGACGTCCAGATCCTCGACGCGGAGGGGACGCCGGTCGGGGCCGGGACCGAAGGCAACATCGTCGTCAAGCTGCCGCTGCCGCCCGCGACTCTCGCGGGTCTGTGGCGCGACGAGGAGCGATACCGTTCCTCGTACCTGAACACCTTCACCGGCTACTACCTCACCGGCGACTCCGGCTACATCGACGCCGACGGTTACGTGTTCGTCCTGGGGCGTTCCGACGACGTCATCAACGTCGCAGGTCACCGGCTCTCGACCGGGTCGATCGAGGCGGTGGTCGCGACGCATCCGGCGGTGGCCGAATGCGCGGTCGTCGGCATCCACGACGATCTGAAGGGGCAGCGGCCGGGTGGATACGTGGTCCTCAAGGCCGGAGCGGACATCGATGAGGACACGCTCCGAGCGGAGTTGGTCGCCCGCGTGCGCGAGGAGATCGGTGCCGTCGCGACCTTCCGCGACGTCACCGTCGTCGCGGCGCTGCCGAAGACGAGGTCGGGCAAGATCCTCCGCAAGACCATGCGGCAGATCGTCGACGGCGAGAAGTACACGGTGCCGTCGACCATCGAGGATCCGGCCGTGTTGGAGGCGCTGATCGACCAACTGGGGAGCTGATCGATCGATCGACCGTATACAGTCCCGGTATGAGGACGGTCACACCATCGATGTCACGGACGGTCGGCGTCGCGGTCGCGTTGACGGCACTCGTCGCGACGGCGGTGCATCCGCCGACCGCGGCGGCCGAGCGGCAGGCCGCCGCGCCCACCACACTGCACTTCCGTGTGCCCGACGGCCACGGCGGCAGCTGCGACGTGGTCGGCGACCTGTACCGTCCCGCGGGCGCGAGTCGAAGCCGTCCGGTGCCGGCGGTGATGGGCACCAACGGATTCGCCGGATCCAAGGACGATCTCGCGCCGATGGCCGAGATGTTCGCCGCGCGGGGCTACGCGGTGCTCGCGTACTCCGGGCTGGGCTTCGGCGGGTCGAGCTGCCGAGTGACCCTGGACAGTCCCACTCCCGACGGCCGGGCGGCGTCGACCTTGATCGGCTATCTCGGCGGGGCGTCCGGCATCGCCTACACCGACGCCGGCCACCGGACGACCGCGCCGCCGGTCGACTTCGTGATTCGCGACGACGCCTCGGAGGGGCGGGTCCACGATCCGCGCGTGGGCATGTTCGGCGGATCGTACGGCGGGGCGGTGCAGTTCGCCGCCGCTGCGACGGACCCGAGGCTGGACGCGATCGTTCCGATGGCGACGTGGAACGACCTGTCGTACTCGATCGTTCCGAACAACACCGGACAGACCTCCGGCGTCACCACGAGCGCGCCGGGCGCCTTCAAACTCAACTGGGGTGTCACATTCGCCGCCGCGGGTGTGGCGGCCGGCGTCGCTCACGCCACGGTGACACCCGACCGGCTCACCGGCTGTCCCAACTTTCCGCGCGAGGTGTGCGACGGAATCGCGCAGGGCGTCGCCACCGGAGTTCCTTCGCGCGCCGTCGTCGACCGGCTGCGCTCGGCGTCGGTGTCGACCTACATCGACCGGGTGAGGACTCCGACGCTGCTCGTCCAAGGCGAACAGGACACGCTGTTCAACCTCAACGAATCGTCCGCCACGTACGCCGCGCTGGCCGAGCGGGGCGTGCCGACTCAGCTGATCTGGTACTCCGGCGGCCACTCGGGGACGGCCGCCACCGGTGACATCGACGAGAGCGCACCCGATCCGCGACGCCAGTACGTCACGGGACGCATCGTCGAATGGTTCGACACCCACCTGAAGAGGAACTCCGCACCCGGCGGACCGACGTTCTCGTACTACCGACCGTGGGCCGACCGGGGAGACGCCCGGGCGGCGTACGCGTTCGCCGACTCCGTCGCCGCGCCCGATCACATCCGACTGGCGTTCTCCGGTACCAATGCGCTCGTGTCCGACCGCTCGCAGACCCGCCCCGGACGCGCGCGACTGACGACGCCTGCGATTCCGATCCCGGCGGGCAGCGACGCCGCCGACGGGATAGGCGTGGCGGGTGCCACGATCGACGACGATCCCGGAACGTTCGTCCGGTGGACGTCGGCACGACTGACCGATGCGATCGACGTGGTCGGATCGCCGTCGGCGACGCTGAGCGTCGACGCTCGCGAGAACGGCCGCGCGGTCCGTCGCGATTCGCTGGTCCTGTTCCTGAAAGTCGTCGACGTCGCGCCGAACGGGACGGCGACGACGGTCGGCGACCTCGTCGCACCCGCTCGGATCGGCGATCCGGCGCGGCCGTTCACCGTCACGATGCCCGCCGTCGCACACCGCTTCGGAGCCGGTCATCGGGTGCGCCTCGTGATCGCCGGGAACTCGTCGAACTATCGGCCCGGCGAGCCGTCGGCGTCGGTGTCGATTCCGGCCTCGGGTGGTTCGCTGACACTGCCGGTTCGGTCGTAGCGGAGCGGCCGCCGGGGGTCAGCAGGTGCTCGGTGCGGCCTCGCCTTCTTCGCGGGCCTTCGTCCAGGTGAGGAGGTCGGCGACGGCGGGGGAGTCCGGATCGACGATGTCGAGGTGGCCCAGGCCCGGATACATCGTGAACTGCACCGTGCTCCCGGTCGCGCACTGCGCCGCCACATACTGTCGCTGACCTTGAGGATTGATCAACGGATCGGCCGCTCCCTGAGCGAGGAAGACCGGCATCGTGAGCTCGGCCGACGGAGTGTTCTGTGTCAACCGAGCGGCGAGCGGCCCCTGGTTCGGCGGCTGCGCGTACGGATCGTCACCGAGGATCAGGGCCTCGATCACCGACACCGTGGCCGCGGGCTGGTGCAGACAGCGAGCGGCCATCGCGCGCATCGGCAGCCGTGCCTGGACTTTGAGATAGTCCTCGGCGCGTACGTCCGGATATGCGCGCGAGTAGGCGTCCACGACGTAGGAGGCCAGCAGCGGTCCGCCGGTCATCGTCGTCAGATCGCCCGCCAGGGACACCAGATCGGACGCAGGCGAGATCGCCGCGACGCCGGTGAGGTCGACATCGGGCGCATAGGCGGGGGCGAGCAGACCGGTCCACAAGGCGGCGTGGCCGCCCTGCGAGTGACCCCAGACGATGGTCGGTCGCGCCAGTTCCAGCTCGGGCATCTGGTGTGCGGCGCGCACCGAGTCGAGCACCGAGCGGGCCTCGCCCTGCCCGATCACATACGGCGACGGCCCCTCCGTGCCCAGCCCGACGTAGTCGGTCGCGACCATCACACCCCCGGAGGCGATCACCTGGGGCAGGGCGGGCGTCGCACCGGCTTGGAAAGGATCGGCGGCCAGTGACGGCGCACATCCTCGGGTGATACCCGTCGTGCCGTGCGCCCAGGCGATCACCGGTGCGGGTCCGGGCGGCGGGTCGTCCGGTGCGACGACCAGCGCACTGGCCAACGCCGGACGCCCCTCCACGAGCGTGGTCGTGTACAGGATGCGCCAGGCGCGCGCATGGGGCGGGAGGCCGCGGGAGAACGGTTCGCTGCGCAGCAGCGTTCCCGGGGCGGCCGCGGGATCGACGCTCGCCGTGTAGAAGTCGTCGGGGGTCGGCGCGGCCTCGTGCGCGCGCAGACTCAGCACGGCGAGTGGAACCGCGACGGCGACGGCGATGACGCCGGCGGCGAGCCGGAGGACGCGGTGGGTCCGGGGTCGATGCTCGTGGTCACCGCGGATCGCGCGACCGCAGAGGGTGACACCGAACCAGATCAGCGCTAGACCCGCGACGAAGGCGGCGGCGAACACCGTCACGCCGGGCCACGCCAGGGCGGCCACGGCGACCGCGACGGCCGCGACGCCGAGGAGTGCGTCGCCGATTCGCGGCACCGCGTCGCCGGGCCGTGCCGCGGCCACGAGGCGGGCGGCGCCCCACCCGATCAGCCCGACATCCGCGACGACGGCGACCGCCACGATCGACAGCCCCTGCCAGATCAGCAGTACCGCACCGGTGACGACGAGCGCGCCGCCGCCGACTCCGCGCAGCACCCGTGCCTCGGTCGTCGCCCGCATCAGTTCGCCGACACCGGAGACGACGAGACCGACGGCGACGACGAGTGCGAGGACCGGAACCGAGGCGAACGGGCGGAGGGCGAACACGACGCCGACAGCGATGGTGACGACGCCGACCACGCCGTTGCGCACGCGAGAAGCCATCCACCGACAGTAGACGGCCGCGGCCGCGACTATCGGCCGAAGCGCGTCTCCTAGCCGATGACGCCCGGCCGGAGTAGCCGTCGCATCGCGTCCATCACCTCGGCGGTGGTCACCGACTCGGTGACCGAACGCTCGACGATCAGTGCGTTCACCGCCCCGATGTAGCCGGCCCACACCAGCGGCGACGTCGTGGCCACCGCGAGTCCCTGTTCCTGCCCGGCTTCGGTCACCGACCCCAACAGGGCCGACCACTCGGCCCGGCCCGCGTGCCGATGCTCTTCGAAGTCCGGGCTCACGCCGACGGCTTCGATGAAGTTCACCCGGGTGCGTTCGGGGCTCGCCGCGTAGTAGTCGACGAACGCGCCGACCCCCGCATCGAGGAGGGCTTCGAGCCCGACCTCATCGCGCAGCGCGGCGGTCAGCGCATCCGACACGGCCGCTCTCGACTCGGTCTGCAACTGGTCGTACAGGGCGCGCAGGAGTTGCTCGCGGTCGGAGAACAGCTCGTAGAACTGGCGGGACGAGTGACCGGCCTCCTTGCAGACGGCCGGGACCGATGTCGCCGCGTATCCGTCCCTGCCGAACAGCGTCAGCGCGGCGTCGAGGAATCGGCCGCGGCGCTGACGGCGTCGGTCCTCGATCGACTGCCCTCGGTAACTCCTCGCCTCGGCCATAGGCCCAGGTTACCCGGGGTACGACACGGCTACCGTCCTCGGCCGATGGCCGCGCCGAACAGTGCGGACAGGTCGTTTCCGACGGTGTCGGAGAACGCCGGCCACCAGCGGGCGTCGCTGGTCATCGTCGTCTCGTCGCGCGTGGTGCACCCGGGTGTCGCGGGCTTGCCGTCGAGGCGGTCCTTGAGCCACAGCAGGGCGAGCGGTGCGCCCGCGATCTCGGCGAGGATGTGCTCGGACAGGTGGTCGCGCGTGTACGTGATCGACGGGCCCTCGCTGCGGCAGTAGGTACGGACCAGCGTGTTCACCTGGCCGACCGGAATGATCTCGTCGAGGGCGGAGTTCCAGATGTACATCGGCATGTCCGGGCGGGCCCGGCCCATCTTCGTATCGGCGAGCACGCGTTTGACCGCGGGGGCGTCGAGCGGGTCGCCGGGCCAGTTGATGAGGCCCTTGTTGTTCAGGAACGGCAGGACCGTCGACTGGTGCTGAACGCACAGCGGTCCCTTGACGTCTCGAAGTGCCCGGCCGAGCGGGTTCAGGTGCTTGTCGAGGAAGGCGTCGAAGTAGCGGTACTCGCGTGCGAGCCCGATGATCGCGCCGAGGACCAGACCGCTGGTGGCACTGTTCTGTGCGGCGTTGAGCACGGGCTTCATATCGGCGGGCACGCCGCCCTCGGCCGCCCCGACGATGTTCAGCTCCGGAGCGTAGGTCTGCTTGAGTTCGGCGGTGTGACCGGTGACGATGGCGCCACCGGAGTATCCGTACAGGCCGATCGGCGAGGCGGCAGTGATGCTCGACGGTGCGAACGACTTCGCGGCTCGGAGGCTGTCGAGGGTGATCCGTGCGCCGAGCGGTCCCGCGGCGTACGCGTGGTTCGGGCCCTCGTGATCGGGCATGACCACCGCGTACCCCTGCGCGAGGAATCCCTGGGCGATGAGCAGTTCGGCCGGGGCGACGACCTGTCCGAGGAGCGCGCCGGCGTTCATGTGCTGCACGGCGTACGACGTCGCGCAATAGCCCGCGGTCGAGTCCTCGGCGATCTGCATCGAGATCACCTTGCGCGGCCCGGTCGGGGTCGTGCCGCGAGGCTTGAGGATCGTCGTGACGGCGGGAATCGCCCGACCCGACGTGTCAGTGGATCGGAACGAGAGCTGCCAGGCGTCGACGTTGATCGGCACCGCACCGAAGTTCGCCGGGGTGATGCGCCGGGCCGCGATGATCTCGCCGGGCGCGGCGGCGGCGACCTTCGCGGGCGCCGGGCGATAGAACGACGGATCGAGTTCGGAGGGCAGCGGCACGAGAGGCGCCGGGGCGATGGGCGTGCTCGCGGGTGCCGCGGCGGCGGGTCCGACCGCCAGACTCGCGGCGAGTGTCACCGTCGCCAATGCGGCGAACGCGGTCGCCAGTGATCTGTGCATGTTCTACTCCCCCAGTGTGAAACACGAATATTTCAAATACCGGGGGAGCATATGTCACAGTGACTCGGAACACAAACCGCTCTCGCGCTCAGGCGGAGTCGGCGGTCATCTCCAGAAGCGCGCCACGCATCACCTTGCCGGTCGGGTTGCGCGGGAGGTCGGCGACGATGAACACGTCGCGAGGCACCTTGTGTCGAGCGAGGTTCGCCTTCACGTGGGCGCGCACGCCGTCGGCGTCGAGTGTCGCGTCCGCGCGCAGGACGATCACCGCGCGCAGTCGCTGCCCGTACTCGGGGTCGGGGACGCCCAGGACCGCGGCGTCCTCGACGTCGTCGTGCGCGGCGATCAGCTGCTCCACCTCCTGCGGGTACACGTTCTCGCCGCCGGAGACGATCATGTCGTCGGCGCGTCCGTCAACGAACAGCAGGCCGTTCTCGTCGAGGTGTCCGACGTCGCCGGTGGACATGTAGCCCTCCTGCATCGGCTTGCCGGTCCCGTCGGTGTAGCCGGAGAACGCGACCGCGCAGCGAACGAAGATCTCGCCGCGACGGCCCGGTTCGACGACCTGTTCGCCGCGGTCGATCAGGCGCAGCCGCGCGGTGACCGGCGGGCGTCCGGCCGTGCCGGGTGCCAGACGGAGCTCGTCCGGGGTGGCCACGGCGGCCACCGACACCTCGGTTGAGCCGTACAGGTTGTAGAGGACGTCGCCGAACCGGTCCTGGATCCGCTCGGACAGCTCGGGGGTGAGCGGGGAGCCGGCCACCACGATGCCGCGGAGCGAGCTCAGATCGTGACGGGCGATCTCGTCGGCCCCGAGGTCGAGGATCCGGCTGAGCATGGTGGGCACTGCCACGAGCATCTCGGCGCGGTTGGCGGCGATCGCCTCGAGCGTCGTCACGGCGTCGAACCGGCGCATGGTGACCACATTGTTGCCCAGGCCCGCGCAGACCAGCCAGAGCGCGAAACCGGTGCCGTGGAACATGGGCGTGGCGATCACCGCGGCCGACTCCCGGGGGATCGGCAGGCGGTCCAGCAGCATGGCGCTTCCCAGTGGGGACACCTTGCCGCGCGGCGCGCCCTTCGGGGTGCCGGTGGTGCCGCTGGTCAGCACGGTCAGGCGCGACGGCGACGCGGGCGTCGGAACCGGTCGGGGCGCCCGGGCGACGAGGTCGTCCAGGACGATCGCGCCGGCGGGCGGTTCGTCGTCGAGCCAGGTGATGATGCGCGGCAGGTCGTCGAGGTCGCTGAGCAGGTCGGTGAACTCCGCGTCGTGCAGGACCGCCGACACCTTCTCGCGGCGGGCGACGTCGGCGAGTTGCGCCCCGGCGAAACCGGTGTTGAACATGACGAGGTTGAATCCGGCCTTGCCCGCTGCGACGACGGTGGTGAGCAGCCCGCGATGATCCCTGGCGAGCATGCCGACGGCGGCTCCCGCCGAAACGCCCATGTCCAGGAGGGCGTTCGCGAGAGCGTCCGATCGCTCGTCGAGCTCACGGTAGGTCAGACTGCCGCGCTCGTCGGTCACGGCGACCGAGTCCGGATACTCCAGCACGGCCTTGGTCATCAGGCCGACCGCGGGGCCGTTGGTCCGGTTCGACCGCAGCACGGCGGCGATGTGGGCGGGCTTGCTCAGGTCGACGAGTCCGGACGAGGTGAGGACACGCACCGCCTTCGCGGCTTCGACGACGTCGGTCACCCGGGGGTTCTCGGTGATCTCGTGAATGATGCTGCCGATGCCCATGCGTGCTCCCTTGCGATGTCGCTCGCGCCGCACCCCGTGTGCGGCGTAAGTTTCATTATGGAACAGATTTGTAGATTTGTCTCTACCTGCTGGGGTGGAGACGCGACAGCGCCCCCGCCCTGGGGGCGGAGGCGCTGTGGGCGATCGGCTCACTTGAGTTCGGCGCTGCTCTTTCCGAGGATGCGTCGAGCGATGATCAGCTGCTGGATCTGCTGGGTGCCCTCGAAGATGTCGAGGATCTTCGAATCGCGCGCCCACTTCTCCAGGAGCGTCCGCTCGGAGTAGCCGACGGTCGAGGCCAGTTCGACGGCCTTGTTCGTCACGTCGGTTCCGGTGCGGCCCGCCTTGGCCTTCGACATCGAGGCCTCGAGCGAGTTCGGCTTCTTGTTGTCGGCCATCCACGCCGCGCGCAGCGTCAACAGGTACGACGCCTCCCAGTCGGCCTCCAGGCGGATGAACTCGGCGGCGGCCGCGGGCTGATCGGCGGCGGGCTTGTCGTAGTCGATCTCGATACCGGCGTCCTCGAGGAGCTTGCGCAGTTCCTCAAGAGAGGCCCGGCTGACTCCGACGGCCATCGCCGCCACCATCGGGCGGGTGTTGTCGAAGGTCTGCATGACGCCGCCGAAGCCCTTCTTGACGTCCACCTCCGGCGAGCCGAGCAGGTACTCCTTGGGGATGCGGCAGTCCTCGAAGCGGATCACCGCGGTGTCGGACGCGCGGATGCCGAGCTTGTGCTCGAGCCGCGCGACCGTGACGCCCGGGTGCTCGCGCGGCACGACGAAGCTCTTGATCGCCGCGCGGCCGAGGCTGCGGTCGACCGACGCCCAGACCACGATGTGGGAGGCGCGCGATCCGGCGGTCACGAAGATCTTCTCGCCGTTGATCACGTAGTCGTCGCCGTCTGGGGTGGCGGTCGTGGTGACCGCCGCCGAGTCGGAGCCGAAGCTCGGCTCGGTGATCGCCATCGCGGCCCACACCTCGTCGCCGCCTCCGAGCATCTCGAGCTGCTCGTCGGTGGCGACCGCTGCGATCGCCGCGTTGCCCAGTCCCTGGTACGGGATCGACAGCATCAGGGCGACGTCGCCGTACGAGGCCCACATCGAGTTGAGCACCGACTGCATGTTGCCGCCGTTGGCGACGTAGCCCTCGGGGCGTTCCTTGTTCGCGTCGCCGCGCCCGCCCGCGGCACCGGCGCCGGCCTGGCCGGTCGCGGCGAGGCCGTTGTACAGGCTGGCCAGCGTGTCGAGCTCCACCGGATAGCTGTGCTCGGCGAGGTCGTACTTGCGGCTGATGGGTCGGAAGATCTGCAGGGCGGCCTGACGCGCCTGGTCGATCGTGTTGTCCAGCTTCTTCGGCAGTTCCAGATTGATAGCCATGCGTTACTCCTAGCTCGTCGGTCCCCTAGAGGACGACGACGCCCTCGCCGATGCCCGCACCGCGCAGGTCGCGGTACCACCGCTCCACCGGGTGCTCCTTGGTGAAGCCGTGGCCGCCGAGCAGCTGCACGCCGTCGAGGCCGACCTGCAGACCCTTGTCGATGGTCAGCTTGCGCGCCAGCGCCGCTTCGCGGGCGAACGGCAGGCCCTGCTCGGCACGCGAGGCGCCGCGCTGGGTCACCAGGCGCAGCCCGTCGATCTCGGTGGCCATGTTCGCGACCATGAACGCCACGGCCTGGCGGTTGGAGATCGGCTCGCCGAACGCCTCGCGCTCGTTGACGTAGGGGACGACGTAGTCGAGTACGGCGGTCGCCGTTCCGACTGCCAGCGCCGACCAGCCCAGGCGCGACAGGCGGACCACATCGCGGTACGAGGCCTCGGCGGCGTCGCCCTCGGACTCGCCGAGAAGCGCGTTCGCCGGCACCGACACGTTGTCGAGCACCAGGCGGCCCATGCCCGCGGCGCGCAGGCCCATGCCGGGATCGGCCTCGACGGACAGGCCGTCGGTGTCGGACTCGACGATGAACAGGGCGGGGCGGCCGTCGAGCTGTGCGCCGACGATGAACAGCTCAGCGCTGCCCGCGGCGGGAACGAAGCTCTTCACGCCGGTCAGGCGGTATCCGCTCGGGACGCGGGCGGCCTTGGTGGCCAGGTTGAACGCGTCGAAGAGCGGCTTCGGCTCGGCGATGACGACCGCCGACGTCGGAACGTTCTCACCGGCGAAATCGGGAAGGTAGGTCTTCTGCTGGCCGTCGCTGCCGAAGTTGGTCAGCGTGGTCGCCACACCGCTCGGGGCCAGCAGGGGGACGGCCAGTCCCATGTCGCCGTAGGCCATCGCCTCGGCGACGAGCGCGTTGGTCACGACGTTGCGATCGGTGGCCGCGCCCTCGAGTTCCTCGGGGACGTTGATCATGGTGATGCCGAGCTCGGCCGACCGCTTGAGGATGTCCTCGGGCGCGGTGGCCGCGGCGTCGGCGTCGTAGGCGGCCGGGCGCAGGATCTCGGTGGCGAACTCCTTCACCGTCTCGGCGATCATGCCCTGCTCTTCGTCCGGGGTCAGATCGAAGAATCCCTTGGACGGCGTGCTCGGGCGCTGCGGCTTGCCCGAGCTCGTGACCTGAGTGAACGCGCGGTTCGCGGCGCCGAGTGTCTTGAAGCCGGTCTTGGTGGCCTCGTAGGCGACACGGTTGATCGGCTCACGGAGGCCGTACTTCTCGGCCAGGTCGGAGCCGGTGATCGCGGTCAGCACACGCATGGCTGCGCCGATCGGACTGCGCTTGTGGGGGGCTGCGCCGACGGAAGATTCGTCGCGGGGTTCGATGTTCGTGGTCATTTCCTCACCAGTGTCTCGATCGGACTTCAACGGTGGAGCAATGTTCTTACTCCGTAGTAAGAACAGACCTTACTCGTCGGTAAGAAGGTTGTCACCCCCATTCGGCCACTACCGTCTAAAGGTATGCGATTCACACACTTTCAGCACTCCTGCGTCCTCGTCGAACATGCCGGCACACGGGTTCTGTTCGATCCCGGCACGTTCTCGTCGGGATTCGAGGCACTGACCGGACTCGATGCGATCCTGGTGACCCATCAGCACCCCGACCACGCCGATCCGGAGCGACTGCCCGCGCTGGTCGCCGCGAACCCGGCCGCCGTCCGTTATGCCGATCCACAGACCGCGGCCCAGCTCAACGAGCGGGGCGACGCGGGCACGTGGTCGGTGATCGGACCGGGCGAAGTGCTGTCGGTGGGGGCGTTCACCGTGCGCGGCACCGGCGGTCGCCATGCGGTGATCCACCCGGAACTGCCCGTGGTCGACAACATCTCGTACGTCCTCGACACGGACGAGATGGTCGGGGCGTTCTGCCATCCCGGCGACTCTCTCTACATTCCGTTCGAGCGGATCGACGTCCTCGCGATCCCGGCCGCGGCGCCGTGGCTCAAAGTCAGCGAGCCGGTCGACTACCTGCGCGCGGTGAACCCGCGGGTGGCGTTCCCGATCCATCAGGCGGTGCAGTCGGCGGCCGGGATCGCCACGCACAACGCGCGGATCGGCGGGATGGCGCCGAGTGGAACGACGTTCCAGGTGCTCGAGGCGGGTGTGGCGACCGAGGTGTGACGGCTGAGGTCTGACGGCCGAGGCTAGCGCTGGAGCGGACTGTAGAACACCAGCCCGTTGCCCTTGTTGTCGTAGACGACGGCGCGGCGCTCGTGTGCGTCGTCGTACGGCTGCGCGACGATGCCGCCGCCCGCCGCCTCGACGGCCTTGGCCGCGGCGTCGACGTCGTCGGTCTTGATGCCGACGACCACCTGGCCGTGGATCGGATGGTCGACCTTCGTCGCGAGCGCGAGAGTGACGGCGCCGCCGTCGAGGGCGGCGAAGTGTGCGCCGTCGCGGAACTTCAGCGCCATGCCCGCGGCCTCCTGATAGAACGCGATGGACGCGTCCAGGTCGTCGGTGGACAGGATGATCATCTTCACTTCGGCGGTCACGTGGTTCTCCTCGTGGTCGGTGGCGGTTGTCGACTCCACCTCTACGCGTGATCGACGGCCAGCGGTAGGGAATTGCGGTCCTCCGGCTCGCGGATGCGGCAGCGACCGGCGATTCGTCACCGCAGCGCGGCGAGGATCTCCTCGTGCAGAAGCCCGTTCGAGGCGACGGCGCTGCCGCCCGCCGGGCCGGGTGCGCCGTCGAGGGCGGTGAAACGCCCGCCCGCTTCGCGAACCAGGATGTCGAGCGGCGCCAGATCCCAGAGGGACACCTCGGGCTCGGCGGCGACGTCGACGGCGCCCTCGGCGACGAGGCAGTAGTTGAAGAAGTCGCCGTAGCCGCGGACCCGCCAGACCCGGTCGGTCAGATCGACGAACCGATCCCGGATTCCGCGGTCGGCCCAGCCGGACAGCGACGAGAACGCCAACGACGATTCGGCGACGTCGCGTACCCCCGACACTCCGATCGCGCGGGACTCGCCGTCGTGCGCGGCGAAGGCGCCGTCACCGGCCGAGGCCCACCACCGTCGGTTCAACGCGGGGGCGCTCACCACCCCGACGACGGGCACGCCGTCGTCGAGCAGTGCGATCAGCGTCGACCACACCGGCACGCCGCGGACGAAGTTCTTGGTGCCGTCGATCGGGTCGATCACCCACTGGCGACCCGTCAGGATCTGGTCGCCGCCGAACTCCTCGCCGAGCACGGCGTCGGCGGGACGGGCGACGGACAGCCGGTCGCGGAGCAGTCGCTCGCACGCGAGGTCGGCGTCCGAGACCGGAGTCAGATCGGGTTTGGCGTCGACCCGCAGGTCGAGGGCGCCGAATCGGGCCGTCGTCAACTCGTCGGCGGCAGCGGCGAGGTCGAGGGCGAGGGTCAGATCGGACGCGTACACGGAACCGTCGGAGAGTGCAGCCACGGCTGACGACGCTACCAGTCGTCACCGCGGCTCGGCGGCGGCCGTGGCGAGCTCGCACAGGTACCATGGCGCCATGCCGACCTGGATTCCCGTGCTGCTCGTGGCGCTGCTCATCGTCAGTGCGATCTCCCTGATCATGCGGCGGGGACCGGGCAGGGGAGCGGTGAGCGCGGGCCGCGGCTACGCGCAGGGCACTCTCACCGTCACCAGTGCGGTCCTGGGCGACCCGGACAAGAACGGCGCCCGCAACTGCACCGTCACCGGGACCATCGTGGCCTCGGGATCGGCGCCCGCCGAAGTGTACGGCCGCATCGTCCTGCCCGCCGGTGCGACAGAACCGTATCCGGGTCTCGAGCAGCCCGTCGTGTACAAGCCGGGCAAGGAGGATTCCACCTGGCGCTTCGGCACCCTGCCCGACTCGGTAGGCTGAATCGGTGCATCCTGAAGCCTCTGCCGACCTCGAAGCGCTCGACGCGACCCTCACCACCGTCGAAAAGGTGATCGACCTCGATGAGCTTCGCCGCCGCATCGACGAACTGGAGATGCAGGCGTCCGACCCCGATCTGTGGAACGACCAGGACCACGCGCAGAAGGTGACCAGCGAGCTCTCGCACACTCAGGCCGAGTTGCGTCGTGTGTCCGAGCTGCGGTCGCGTCTGGACGACCTGCCGGTCCTCTATGAACTCGCCGAGGCCGAGGAGGGCGACGCCGCCGCCGAGGCCGTCGCCGATGCGGACACCGAGCGTGCCGATCTGCGCCGCGACATCGAGGCGATGGAGGTCAAGACGATGCTCGCCGGCGAGTACGACGCTCGCGAAGCCGTGGTCAACATCCGGGCGGGTGCGGGTGGCGTGGACGCCGCCGACTGGGCGCAGATGCTCATGCGCATGTACATCCGCTGGGCCGAACAGCACGACCACTCCGTCGAGGTCTACGACACCTCGTACGCCGAGGAAGCGGGCCTCAAATCGGCCACCTTCGCCGTCAAGGCGCCGTACATGTACGGGACGCTGTCGGTGGAGCAGGGCACCCACCGTCTGGTGCGCATCAGTCCGTTCGACAATCAGGGGCGGCGCCAGACGTCGTTCGCCGAGGTCGAGATCCTGCCCGTCGTCGAGACCACCGACCACATCGACATCGACGAGAACGACCTGCGCGTGGACGTGTACCGCTCGTCCGGCCCCGGCGGACAGTCGGTCAACACCACCGACTCCGCTGTCCGCCTGACGCACGTGCCGACCGGCATCGTCGTGACCTGTCAGAACGAGAAGAGCCAGCTGCAGAACAAGGCGGCGGCGCTGCGCGTCCTGCAGGCCAAGCTCCTCGAACGCAAACGCCAGGAGGAGCGCGCGCAGATGGACGCGCTCAAGTCCGACACCGGCGCGAGCTGGGGCAATCAGATGCGCTCGTACGTCCTGCACCCGTACCAGATGGTCAAGGATCTGCGGACCAACGTGGAGAGCAACAACCCGAGCAACGTCCTCGACGGCGACATCGACCAGTTCATCGAGGCCGGAATCCGCTGGCGGATGGACGAGAACGAGTAGCCCCCATGACTTACCTCGTCGATGAACTCGGCCTGCCGTCGTGGATGCGGGCGTGGGAGCGGTGGCTGGCGGTCGACTTCGTGCAGATCCTTCTGTGGATCATCGGCGCGGTGCTCGTCGCGCGCCTGATCCGCTGGGCGGCCGGACGGTATTCGAGGCATGTTCTGGAGCGCTTCGAGCGCAGTGAGGACATCGTCCAGTCCGAGGACATGAAACACCGTCGCGCGCTGGTCGACGTGGTGGCGTGGGCGCTGATCGCCGTCGTGGTGATCGTCGTCGGACTGAAGATGCTGGCGATGTGGGTGCCCACGTCCAGTCTCGTCGGACTGAGCGCGGTGCTCGGTGGTGCGCTCGGCTTCGGCGCCCAGCGCATCGTGCAGGACGTGCTCGCGGGCTTCTTCATCATCGCCGAGCACCAGTACGGCTACGGCGACGTGGTCAATCTGACGGTGACCGGCGGACTCGAGGCGCAGGGCACCGTCGAGGACGTGACACTGCGTGTGACACGTCTGCGCAACTCCGACGGCGAGCTGATCACCGTCCCGAACGGTCAGATGATCAAGGCGACCAATCTGTCGAAGGACTGGGCGCGATCGGTGGTCGACGTCCCGGTGCCGCTCGATGCGGACATCAACGTCGTCAACGCGACGCTGCGCGAGGTCGGCCAGAAGTTCTATCACGATCCGCATTGGCACCGACTGCTCCTCGACCCGCCGCAGCCGCTGGGCGTGACCAGCCTGGAACTCGACTCGGCGACCGTTCGGATGGTCGCGCGCACGCTGCCCGGCCAGCAGTTCGACATCGGGCGGGCGCTGCGGTCGGAGATCATCTTCGCACTCGGCCAGCACGGCGTGATGGTCGCCAAACCGGTGCAGAACGCGTCCGCCACGCAGACCGTGGCCGATGAGGTGGTGGGAGACGGCAGCGATGAGTGATGACCAGACCCCGGACGGGCGGACACGTCTCGAGATGCTGATGGACAAGCTCAGCCACGTCTACCGCACCCGCGTGCGGACGACGACGGTGGTGCTGATCGTCGCATGGTTCGCGCTGCTCGCGTTCTACGGCTTCTCCTCCGAGCACTACCCGGCGAAGCAGTCGTCCGCGACGACGCCGGCGCACACCACACAGGAACCGGAGACCACCGAGGAGCCGACCAGCAGTACACCCGTGGAGACGACGCCGGAGACGTCGAGCACCACGGATGAGCCGTCGACACAGGAGACCACGACCGAGACGACCGACCCGGCGCAGGAACAGCAGGAGACCAGGACGACGAACCCGGCACAGCCGCGCCGATCGACGCCCGAGCAGACCACGCCGACCACGACACCCCAGCAGACCGCGGTTCCGGAGGCGACACAGCCGAGCGACGGCGGGGCATGAGCGCTGGGATCGGTACACTTGGACAACGTGATCAAGCTGTCGAATGTGACGATGCAGTACCCGAAATCGACCAGGCCCGCGTTGTCGGACCTGTCCTTCGAGATCGACAAGGGCGAGTTCGCATTCCTGATCGGCCCGTCGGGCTCGGGTAAGTCGACGTTCTTCCGTCTGCTGCTCAAAGAGGACAAGCCGACATCCGGTGACATCCAGGTGGGGGACTTCCAGGTCAACACGCTCCGCAATCGTGAGGTGCCGAAGCTGCGGCAGTCCATCGGCTGCGTGTTCCAGGACTTCCGACTGCTGCAGCAGAAGAACGTCGCCGACAATGTGGCGTTCGCGCTCGAAGTGATCGGCAAACCCGCGTCGACGATCCGTGAAGCGGTGCCCGAGACGCTCGAATACGTCGGGCTCGAGGGCAAGGCGGAGCGGATGCCGCACGAACTGTCCGGTGGTGAGATGCAGCGGGTGGCGATCGCCCGGGCCATCGTCAACCGACCCGCACTGCTGCTGGCGGACGAACCGACCGGCAACCTCGATCCCGAGACCAGCGAGGGCATCGTCGAGGTGCTCGACCGGGTGAACCGTCGAGGCACCACCGTCGTGATGGCGACCCACGACAGTCACATCGTCGACTCGATGCGGCGGCGTGTCCTCGAGTTCTCGGGCGGCAAGCTGGTCCGGAACGACGAGCGCGGCGTGTACGGCATCGGCTGAGACGACTTCGCAGACCAACGAGAAAGCGAGCAGATGCGCGCGAACTTCATCATCGGCGAAGTCCTCAACGGATTCCGCCGCAACATCACCATGACCGTCGCCATGATCCTGACGACGGCGATCACCCTCGGCATGCTCGGCGGCGGAATGCTGGTGATCCAGATGGCGGACAAGAGCCAGAAGATCTTCCTCGACCGCGTCGAGATGCAGTTCTTCATCAACGACGCGGTGACGAAGAAGGACCCCAACTGTCTCGAGGCGCCGTGCACCACGCTCCGGCACGACCTCGAAGCCGAGCCCGGCGTCGGATCGGTGACCTTCATCAGTCAGGACCAGGCGTTCCGCACGGCCAAGGCGTCGTGGGAGAAGGACTCGCCCGAACTCGCCGACTTCATCCGCAAGGACGCCTACCAGGGCGCACTCCGCGTCCGCATGGAGGATCCGGACCGGTTCGGCGCGGTGCTCGACAAATTCTCCCGGGCAGAAGGGGTCGACGGCGTTCTGGACCAACGTGACCTGGTCAAACGTATCTTCAGTGTGCTCGACGGCGCACGCAACGCCGCGTTCGCGGTGGCCGCGGTGCTCGCTGTGGCAGCCATCCTGCTGATCGTCAACACCGTGCAGATAGCCGCCTATACGAGACGGACGGAGGTGTCGATCATGCGACTGGTCGGCGCCACGAGGTGGTACACCCAGCTGCCGTTCCTGCTGGAGGCGGTGATCGCTGCGGTGATCGGTGCGCTGCTGGCGATCGGCGGACTGTTCCTGGGCAAGATATTCTTCTTCGACAAAGCGCTCGAGGACCTCTACGGTGTGAACATCCTGGCGCGGATCACCGCGGCCGACGTGTGGTTCGTCTCGCCGTGGCTGGTCGTGGCGGGCATCGTCCTGGCCGGTGTGACGGCCTACGGGACGCTGCGCGTCTACGTTCGGGAATGATGGAACGCACGAACATTCTCGAAGGAGGTCAGCCGTGCCCAGAGACAAGGGCAAGTCGGTGATCGCGACGAACCGCAAGGCTCGGCACAACTACACCATTCTCGACACCTACGAGGCGGGCATGGTCCTGCGGGGCACCGAGGTCAAGGCGCTGCGCGAGGGTAAGGCGTCGCTCGTCGACGCGTTCGCCACGATCGACGACGGCGAGGTCTGGCTCAACGCCGTGCACATCGCCGAATACGGAAGCGGCACATGGACCAATCACGCGCCGCGCCGCAAGCGCAAACTGCTGATGCACCGCCGCGAGATCGACAACCTGATCGGCAAGATTCGGGACGGCAACCTGACCCTGGTACCGCTGCAGATGTACTTCTCCGACGGATACGCCAAGGTCGAGATCGCGTTGGCGCGCGGAAAGCAGGCGCACGACAAGCGCCGTGACATCGCCGAGCGTACCGCCAAGCGCGAGGTGGAGCGGGTCGTCGGCCGCCGCGTGAAGGGCATGTGAGGGACCGCGACATGATCGGGGCACGCGTGGTCGTGGCGGTCGGCGCGGGGCTGGCCGCGTTGGTCCTGGCGGCGTGCTCGTCATCCGAAGTTCCCGCGCCGCCCCCGGCACCGGTACTGGGGTGGGTGGTCGGCGACGGCTGCGCGTCGACCCCGGAGCGGATCCGCGCCGACGCCGACGGCCTGGTGGCCCACGGAGTGGTGAACGCCGGCTATCGGACCCTGTACGTCCTGTGCGACGACGCCGAGCGTCCGGCGCCTCTCGACGATCGTGCCCTCCACGGCTATCTCGACGAACGCGGGCTGTCGATGGACGTCGTGTCGACCGGCGACGAGGAGATCGCCTCGGCGATGGCGGCAGACACCGATCTGCCCGCGCTGAGGACGGCGATCACCCGGCACGTGATGGGGGCCGAGCCGCTGGTGTTCACCGGCGACGCCGCTCTGCTCGACCCGGCGCACATCGCGACCGTCACGAACGCGCAGGTGCTCGCCGTGAGTCAGGACGCCCGCCGTACCGCGGGAGCTCCGATCGGCGGTGACGCGAACCGCTTCTCACGGGCGCTCGGTTCGCAGGGGCTCGTCGTCTCGCTGACGAACGACGATTCCACGGCGCGGGAGATGTCCATTCAGATCGACGAGGTGAACCTCGCGGGCGACGACTCCGTCATGGCGACCGACGTGTGGACCGGCCGCCGGATCCGCTCCTCCGGCGGTGCGCTCACCGTCCTCGTCGCTTCCACCGACAGCGCCCTGCTGCGTATCGGCTGAGTCCCGGTCGGCCCGATTCTCTCGCCGGTCGAGCGGAGTCGAGACCCCTCCGTCGATATCGGGATGAAATGTGTCGGTCGGATTGGTTATGATGGGGTGTCTCCTGGAAACAGGGGACACCATCTCGGGGCCGATCGGTTTCGACTACGTGCATCGAGGTGGGGGAAGCGTGTCGGTGCAGGCTGGAGACCACCGTAAGCGTCGCAGCAACCAATTAAGCGCCGATTCCAATCAGCGCGACTACGCACTCGCTGCCTGATCAGCGAGGCTAGTCTGTCGGCCCGGTTCTAAGTTCCCGGAACCGGATGCCGGCATCAGCTAGGGAACTCACTGTCGCCGTCGGTCGCGGACGGAGGCAG
This sequence comes from Gordonia humi, assembly GCF_014197435.1. NCBI lineage: Bacteria > Bacillati > Actinomycetota > Actinomycetes > Mycobacteriales > Gordoniaceae > Gordonia > Gordonia humi. Next base: position 4,410,450 of record NZ_JACIFP010000001.1, on the reverse strand, counting down.
GACATCAAACAGCGACTGGGATCGTCATCCCGGCTTGTTCGTGAGACCGGGAGATCCGAGTAGAGACACAGCGGACTGCACACGGAGAAGCCCCACTGACGTGACGGAGGACCCGGGTTCAATTCCCGGCGGCTCCACCCGAGGCCCCTCACCTGCACCGCAGGTGAGGGGCTTTTTCTCGACGGTCGGCGGGCCCGATCCGGAGTTCTGCCCACATCGCGCCCACAGGTCGCGGCCGGGCGGATCAGGGACACGACGGGTCGAGTCCGTGGGACGCCGCCTCGCCGACGCTCGCGGGCCGTGAACCGGCGGTGGGTCACCGAACCGAACGGACTCGCGCGAGAAGCGCGGTCCGCGCGCCACGCCGTGCCAGTCGGAGGCCGATCCACGCCATGCGATGCCGTGGCGCAACGCGTCTCATACGCTTCAGGTTCACCGTCTAATCAAGGGGAGCTTCTGCATGTCCGACACCGTCCGCGACTATCAGGTCATCATCGTCGGCGCCGGGTTCGCCGGTGTGGCAGCCGCACAGCGTCTGGCCAAGGAGCGGATTCGAACCCTGCTCATCGACCGCAACAACTATCAGCAGTTCCAGCCGTTGCTCTACCAGGTCGCCACCGCGCAGCTGGCCGCCAACGATGTCGCGGCCCCGCTGAGGTCGCTGTTCCGCAAGCATCCGAGTGTCCGTGTCCTCACCGCCGAGGTGAGTTCGATCGATGCGCGCGACCGCTCGGTGACGCTGCCCGACGGCACCGTGTTCCGGTCGGACGTCCTGGTGATCTCGGCGGGCGCCGAGGTCAACTACTTCGGCACACCGGGCGCCGACGAGTTCAGTTACCCGCTGTACTCGGTGGACGATGCGACCGCGCTCGCGAGCAGCCTGGTCGAGCAACTCGACCGTGCCGACACGGCGGCGGCCACGCACGGCGACTGCGAACCGATCGACGTCGTCGTGGTCGGCGGCGGCCCCACCGGAGTGGAGACCGCGGGAGCGATCGGCGAGACCATCGAACGCGTGCTGCCGCATTACTTCCACGACGCCGTCCCCCGTCGCTGCACCGTCCACCTGGTGGACCACGGCGACACAGTCCTCAAACCGTTCTCCGAGAAGCTGCAGCGGTACACCCGCCGCAGCCTGGAGAGGCTCGGGGTCGTGATGCTGATGGGCACCGGCGTCAGCGAGGTCCGCGCCGACGGCGTCACGCTCTCCGACGGAAGCACTCTGCCCGCGCACGTCGTCGTCTGGGCGGGCGGCCTCAAGGCCCGGTCGGTGGTGGCGAGCGCGGGCCTGGAGACCGGCCGCGGCGGCCGCGTCGACGTCGACGCGGATCTGACCGCGCCCGGGGTCCCCGGCGTCTACGTCCTCGGCGACGCGGCGAACATCCCCGATGGGTCGGGCGGAACACTGCCGCAGTTGGGATCGGTTGCCATGCAGTCCGGGAAGTGGGCGGGACGCAACATCGTCGCCGATCTGACCGGCGGACAGCGACGCCCGTTCGGTTACGTCGACAAGGGGTTCATGGCGATGATCGGCCGCATGTCCGCCGTCGCCGAGGTCGGCCCCAAACGGATCGAACTCACGGGGCCGCTCGCCTTCGCGAGCTGGCTGGCCGTTCACGCCGCGCTCCTCCCGCAGGCGCGGGCCCGGATCGGCGCCCTGGCGAGCTGGCCGCGCGACTACCTGTCCCGCAGCCGCTCTCAGTTCGTCGTCGGCAACCGGCCGCGTTGACCGGACGGCGGCGTACCTGACGGCGGCATACCTGACGACGAGGGCCGCACCCCGCGTGCGGCCCTCGTCGTGTGCTCAGGCGAGCTTCGGAACCGACGGATCGATCGGCACCTCGATCAGCGTCGGACCCGAGCGGGTCCACGCCTGCGCCAGTGCCGCCCTGACCTCCGACGGCGTCCGGGCGACGACGCCCTCGGCGCCGTAGCCCTGCGCCAGAACCGCCGGTCGGATTCCGGGGATGTCCAGGCCCGGAACGTTCGGACTGTTCTCGAGGGCGCCGAACGCCTTGAGGATCGCGTACTCGCTGTTGGCGGGTACGACGACGACCAGCGGCAGCTCCTGCCGTGCGGCCGTGTAGAGCGCTTGGACCGAGTACTGCATCGAACCGTCGCCGATCACCGCGAGGACCGGACGATTGCGTCCGCTGTCGCGCTCGGCGAGCGCGACGCCGACCGCCGCGGGCAGATCCCAGCCCAGTGCGCCGCTGGCGAACGCGTAGAACGAGTCCGGCCGGGTGATCGGCCACTCGGCATGCAGATCGGCCAGATTCGACGGCGTCTCCTCCACGAGCACCGTGTCGTCGGGACTGGCGCCGCGCAGGACTCGGAACAGGGCGCGTGCCGACATCGGACCGTCGTCGGCGGGATCGTCGATCGAGCCCTCGATCGGCGGATGCGGCGCCATGCCGTGCTCCTGCCGCTCGACGGTGATCTGCGTCGACCGCCGCGGAACCAGAGTGGTCAGCGCCTCGATCGCGAGCACGGCGTCGCCGATGAGGCTGTCGCCGACCGGTGCTCGCCCGGACTCGTCCGGATCGGACGTGATGTGCAGCAGGCGGGAGCCCTCGGGGATGTAGGGGCCGGGCACCCACGGGTAGTAGCGGAACACCGACGCGCCGATCACCAGGATGACATCGTGACCGGTGAGCTTCTCGGACAGCAGCCCCTGCGCGAACGGCAGACCGCCCGCGTACAGCGGGTGGTCCTCGGGGAACGGCGGCCGTTCACTGCTCGGCGCCGCCCACACCTTGACTCCGAGCCGTTCGGCGAGGGCCACCGCCTGCTGCCAGCCGTCGCCGCGTGCGACGTCCGAGCCCAATACCAGCGCCGGATTCTCGGCTGCCGCGAACGCCTGAGCGAACTCGGCGAGCCGCGCCGGATCCGGCGCCACTCGCTCGGCGACCGAACGGACGGCCAGCGGGATCGGACAGTCGGCGTCCCAGTCGTCCAGCGGAATCGACAGGAAGACCGGACCGGCCGGCGGCTGCAGTGCGACGGCGTACGCGCGCATGAACGCCGCGGGCACGTCCTCGGGACGGACCGGCTGATACGCCCACTTCACATACGGCTGCAGGATGGTCTGCGGATCGTGATTGGCCAGCCACGGATCGAGCAGCAGCATGTCCCGGGTCTGCTGACCGGCGGTGACGATCAGCGGTGTCCGATTCTGAAACGCGCTGAGCAGGGTGCCCATCGCGTTCGCGGCACCCGCCGACGTGTGCACGTTGACCAGCGCCGGCTTGCGAGTGGCCTGCGCATAGCCGTCGGCGGCGCCGATCACCGACGCCTCGTGGATGCCGAGGACGTACCGGAAGTCGTCCGGGTAGTTCTGCAGGAACGTCTCCTCGGTGGAGCCGGGATTGCCGAACACGGTGGTCAGACCGAGTTCGCGGAGGAGGTCGAAGGTGGCCTCGCGTACGGTTGGCATCGTCTTCTCAAGCCTTTCGGTCGGTGGTCAGACGGCGAGCTTGCCGTTGACGGTGGTGATCGCCGGGGTGCGCCTGCTGGGATCGGGGTGGTGGGCGGCGGACAGGACGAACGCGTCCGTCCGGGCGACCTCCCAGTCCTCTCGCCACGACTGCGGCGGATCGGACAGCAGCTCGCCCGGGGCCAGCCACTCGTAGAGGTCGGCGTACGAGCGGGACTCGTTCGGTCCCACCGTCCGCATCAGCATCGACGGGTGCAGGTCGTCGAAGTCCTCCAACCCCATCGACGCGACGAACTGCTTGGCGTTGTCGACGACGTGGCGTTGCAGGTTGTAGACGCGTTCGGCCTTGTCCGGAACGTCGAGTGCCCGCGACCGCTTCGTGTCCTGTGTGGCCACGCCCACCGGGCACCGGTTGGTCTGGCACTCCTGCGCCTGGATGCAGCCGACCGCCATCATCATGGCGCGCGCGGCGAGCGTGAAGTCGGCGCCCTGGATGACTCGCTTGACGATGTCGATGCCGTTGGTGACCTTGCCCGAGGCGCCGATCCGGATCCGGTCCCGCAGACCGACACCGACGAGCGCGTTGTGGACGGTCATCAGGCCCTCGGTCAACGGCATACCGACATTGTCCTCGAACTCGATCGGGGCGGCGCCGGTGCCGCCTTCGGCGCCGTCGACGATGATGAAGTCCGGGGCGATGCCGGTCGTCAGCATGGCCTTGCAGATGCCGAGGAACTCGCTGCGCGAGCCGACGCACAGCTTGAAACCGACCGGCTTGCCGCCGGACAGTTCACGGAGCTGCCCGATGAACTCGCACAGTCCCTCCGGACTGTGGAAGCGGTTGTGCGACGGCGGGGAGACGACGGTCTTGTGCGGCTCCACCAGACGCATCTCGGCGATCTCCGGAGTCACCTTCGGACCGGGCATGACGCCGCCGAGCCCCGGCTTGGCGCCCTGCGACAGCTTGATCGACACGCATTTGACCGATGGCGCGGTGACCTTCTGCGCGAACATGTCCGGGTCGAAGTGACCGTCCGCGGTCCGGCAGCCGAAGTACGCGGTGCCGAGTTCCCAGATGAGATCTCCGCCCGGTTCCAGGTGGTACGGGCTCAGCCCGCCCTCTCCGGTGTCGTGGATGAAGCCGCCGCGTTTGGCTCCGGTGTTGAGCGCGCGGATCGCGTTGGCCGACAGGGCTCCGAAGCTCATTGCCGACACGTTGAACAGGGCCATGTCGTACGGCTGAGTGCAGTCCGGTCCGCCGATGCGCACGCGCGGGGTGCCCTCGACGGCGGGGCGGGCACCGATCGAGTGACGGACGAACTCGTAGCCGGGGCGGTACACGTCGCGCTGGGTGCCGTAGGCGTCGACGTCCTTGACGTTCTTGGCGCGCTCGTACAGCGTGGTGCGCGTACTCCGGTCGTACGGGGTGCCGTCGCTGTCTCGTTCGATGAAGTACTGCTGGATCTCCGGGCGGATGAACTCGAGCAGGAACCGGAAGTGCCCGAGTACCGGGTAGTTCCGCAGGATGCTGTGGTGGGACTGCAGCAGATCGTAGGTGCCGAGCAGTGCGATCAGTAGCAGCGGCACCGCGAGGAACAGCCACCACGGGGACATCATGACGGTCAAGACGATTCCGGCGGCGCCGACTATCCACGTCGCGAGAACGGTGAGCCATCGGACCATGACAAGGACCTCCTGGATTGACGGAGCGTCGGCACGGGCTGTGGCCGACGCGGGAGAAACACGAAGCGGGCGAGGAGAGATCAGCTGGTCAGCGCGATGTACTTGGTGTCGAGGTACTCCTCGATGCCCTCGAATCCGCCTTCGACGCCGATACCCGAGTGCTTGACGCCGCCGAACGGCGCCGCCGGGTCGGAGATGACGCCGCGGTTCACCCCGACCAGGCCGTAGTCGAGGGCGCGCGCCACTCTCTTAGCGCGGTCGAGGTCACGAGTGAAGAAGTACGACGCGAGTCCGTAGTCGGTGTCGTTGGCCCGGGTGATCGCCTCGTCGTCGGTGTCGAAACCGGAGATCACGATCACCGGCCCGAAGATCTCCTCGGTCAGGATCGCGCAGCCCGCCGGCACGTCGGTCAACAAGGTGGGCTCGTAGAAGCTGCCCGGACCGTCGACGCGGCGACCGCCGGTGTGCAGCGTGGCGCCCGCGGTGACGGCCTCGTCGACCAGTCCGGCGATGTGATCGACCTGCTTGGCGTTGACGATGGGACCGAGGTCGCTGTCGGCGTCGTATCCGGGGCCGACCCTCATCGCGGCCAGACGCGCGGTGAGCGCCTCGGTGAATGCGGGCCTGATGCCGTTCTGCACGATGAAACGGTTGGCCGAGGTGCAGGCCTCGCCGCCGTTGCGCATCTTGGCGGCCATGGCGCCCTCGACGGCGGCGTCGAGATCGGCGTCGTCGAAGACGAGGAACGGTGCGTTGCCGCCCAACTCCATCGAGGTGCGCAGGATCTGGTCGGCGGACTGGCGGATCAGCACGCGCCCGACGCCGGTCGACCCGGTGAACGAGATCTTCCGGAGACGGTGATCGGCCATCAACGTGCTCGACACGTCGCCCGAATGCGTGGTCTGCAGGACGGTGAGCACTCCGGGCGGCAGTCCCGCGTCGGCGAACACCTGCGCGAGCAACAGCATGGTGAGCGGAGTGTCGCGGGCGGGTTTCACCACGATCGGGCATCCCGCGGCCAGGGCCGGACCGATCTTGCGGGTGCCCATCGCGAGCGGGAAGTTCCAGGGCGTCACCGCGAGCACCGGGCCGACGGGCTCCTTGACGACGACGATCTCCCCGTTGCCCGCGGGAGCCGTCGACGTGTGGCCGTGGATCCGGACGGCCTCCTCGCTGAACCAGCGGAGGAACTCGGCGCCGTAGTTCACCTCGCCGACGCTCTCGGACAGGATCTTGCCCATCTCCAATGTCATGAGCATCGCGAAGTCGTCCGTGCGCGCGATCACGGCTTCGAAGGCGGCGCGCAGGATCTCACCCCGTTCGCGCGGCGGGGTCGTCGCCCACGCCCGCCCGGCGGTCACCGCGATGTCGAAGGCACGCCGCACGTCGTCGACGCCGGCGTCGGCGATCTCCACCAGGACGTCGCCGGTGGCCGGATCGGTGACCGGGAACGTCTTGCCGGAGGCGGCGGGGACCGATGCGCCGTCGATCCACAGGCCGGTGGGCACGGATGAGAGGAGGGTCTGCTTGTCAGTCATGATGACCTTTCGTGGGTTTCCGGTGGGGCTGTCAGATCGGCATCCGGTAGCCGTAGAACTCGTGGTCTTCGTTGTAGCCGCCCTGGCCGCGGCCGATGTGCTCGAACGACTCGACGAACTCGATCGCCTCGATCCACTTGACCTGCTTGAACCCGAGTTCGTCCTCGTTGCGCAGGCGCAGCGGCGCACCGTGCGTCTCGGTGAGGGGTTCACCGTTCATCTCGTACGCCAGAATCGTCAGATCGCGGCTCATGTGCTCGATCTTGTGGCAGTCGTAGTACCGTCCGGCGGCGGGGCCGTCGCCGCCGTAGGCCATCGAGTAGAAGACCGCGTACTTGGCCTCGGGCGTGGGCTGCACGATCTTCAGGATGTCGGCCATCCGGACGCCGCCCCACTTGCCGACCGCCGACCAGCCCTGAATGCAGAAGTGCTGGGTGATCTGCTCGTGTTTGGGCATGTCCAGGAGCTGTCGGTACGTGAACGTCGTGGGGTTCTCGACGAGACCGTTCACCAGGAGGGTGTAGTCGCTCCAGTTGTTCGACCGCATCTCGCGGTACCGGTCCGACACCGGGATGGTGCCGTTGGGCCAGAAGTACGGCGAGATGTCCTTCTCGGAGTAGTCCGCGCGCGGATTGCTCCACTCCATCAGCCCCTTGATCCACCCGACCAGGAAGCGACCGGTCTTCTGTACGAGTCGCGGATAGCGCAGGGTGAACGGGCTCGCCGCCAGCCACACCGCGACGACGGCGATCATCACCAGGACGTAGACGAGCAGGGGCCACAGTGACTGGGTGTTCGCGCCCAGGACGATGTGGTTCAGGTTCCCGACGAGACCGGTCACGAACACCATCACGGTGTGCACGAGGATGAAGAACACCATCCAGGCGAGGACGAAGAAGTGCAGTGTGCGGGCCACCTGGCGGTTGAGCGGGCCGCGTCCGGTGCCGAGCTTCGCCGCGACGGCCGGGGCCTGCAGCAGACCGGTGATCGGTGCGAGGGGCGCGACGACGAAGATCGTCAGAAAGTAGGCGATGATCTGCAGGCCGTTGAAATTCGTGTAGCCCTCATTGGCGGGGAAGTCGAGCGACCCGTACTGGATCGCCGCCGACAGAGCGTTCGGGAAGACGGTCCACGACGTGGGGATCAGACGGTGCCACTGGTCGGTGACGAACAGCAGGACGACGAACACCGTCCCGTTGATCAGCCAGAGCAGGTCGAAGCTGAAGTGCACCCAGCGGGCGAGCCCGATGGAGTGCCGGATACCGGGGATGCCGAGCCACTTCGGGAGGGCGACGGCGTCGTCTTTGGCGGTCCAGACCTTGTCCGGCCGGCTCTGGTCGAGCCGGTCGGCCGGAATAGGTCCGCGGATGCGCAACCAGTCGGTGCCGGGGGTGCTGCCCGAGTTCAGATAGAGGCGAGGGTGATCGGCGAGGATCTGGATGCCCGCGCGGATGATGAACAGCATGAAGATCGCGTTGAGCAGATGCTGCCAACGCAGCCAGGCCGGGAAACCCGAGTCGACGGTCTGCGCGTAGCTGTCGGACGTACCGGGGTAGGTGTCCATGAAACTCTGCATCCAGTCGTACTGGCGCAGTTGTTGGCAGATCGCGATGAAGACGAGGGCGCCGACCGCCGAGACGACGATCAATGCGAGCCACGGGTTGTACCAGCGGGTGCCGATCCGAATCTGAGGCAGCCGCGCCTTGTGCTGGGGCAGGCCGCCGGCGAACTCGCGGATGTCGACCCGTTCGTCCGTCACGCCGACGGGATCGGACTGGGGGACGAGCGACTCCGGATAAGAGCCGGTGCGTCCGGACTCGTGTGTGGTCACTTAGCCTTCCTTCGTGGTCAGTGCGGTGGGCCTGTGGCGCGGGTCCGGCTTGCGCCGGGTGTAGGCGAGGGCGGCGTAGACGAGGCCGAGGGGCGCGAGGACGCCGAATGCGATCCACTGCACGCCGTACGACAGGTAGGGTCCGGCGTCCGGTTCGGGCGGAGCGACGACGCCGAGCACCCCCGGCTGGTCGGCGACCAGTTGCACGGCCATCGGCGGGACGCGCAGACCGACGGCGTCGCCGAGGCGGGTCGGGTCGAGCGCATAAGCGACGACCTCGTCGTCGTCGACCCGCGGAAGTGAGAACCGCCCGGTGTCCTCGGGCGCACGGAGCCGACCGACGACGGTCGTGTCGCCCGTCGGCGGCGCCGGAGCGTCCGTCGGATCATCGGCCCCGCGGAGCAGGTATCCGCGGTTCACCATGATCGTCGTTCCGTCGGGCAGCTGGAACGGGCTGACGATCTCGACGGCGGAGCGACCCTGCGCGGAGCGTCGACGCAGGACGATCTCCCGATCGGGCAGATAGCGGCCGGTCATGGTCACCATGCGCCACTCGTCGGTCGCGAGGGGAGAGGCGTCCGGCGACCGCAACTCCTCGATCGGAATCGGGGCCGTCGGGTCGGCGATCGTCTCGTTCCGCTGGTGGACCGCGGCGTTCTTGCCGAGCTGCCACGGCGCGAGGACGAGCAGACACGCGAGTGTGAAACCCAGGGTGGCGACGGCGGCGAGCAGCCAGGCCGGCCGTGTCAGGGTACGGAGACGGTTCACACCGTCAACGGTGCGACATCCCGATGCCGGTATCGCTCCGTTGCACCTGTTTGTCGCTTACGCGGCACGGCTTTGCGTCGAGCCGTCGGCCGCCGAGGAGCGCCGCCCGGGCTACACGGCCAGGTGCCCGTGCACCGTCGTGATGGCCGGGGTCCGGTGTGAGCGGGTGGGATGGTGGTGGGCCGTCATCACGAACTCGTCCGCGCTCGAGCACGCCCAGTCCTCGCGCCACGACATCGGCGTGTGACTGAGGAGTTCGTTCGGAGCCAGCCACTCGTACAGGTCGGCGTAGGTGCGCGACTCGTTCGGACCCACATTGCGCATCAGCATCGACGGGTGGAGTTCGGCGAAACTCTCCAACCCCATCGAGGCGACGACCTGCTTGGCGTTGTCGATCACATTTCGCTGATAGTTGTAGACGCGCTGGGTCTTGTCGGCCACGTCGAGGGCGCGGGCGCGGCGCGGATCCTGGGTCGCGACGCCGACCGGGCACTTGTTGGTGTGACAGGCCTGGGCCTGAATGCAGCCGACGGCCATCATCATCGCGCGGGCGGCGAGAGTGAAGTCGGCGCCCTGGATCACGCGGGTGACGATGTCGATTCCGTTCGTGACCTTGCCGGAGGCTCCGATGCGGATGCTCTCGCGCAGACCCGTGCCGACGAGTGCGTTGTGCACGGTCATCAGCCCCTGCGTCAGCGGCATGCCGACACTGTCCTCGAATTCGATCGGTGCCGCGCCGGTGCCGCCCTCGGACCCGTCGACGATGATGAAGTCGGGCGCGATCCCGGTCTGTCGGATCGCCTTGCAGATGCCGAGGAACTCGCTGCGCGAACCGAGGCACAGTTTGAAGCCGATCGGTTTGCCGCCGGACAGCTCCCGGAGCTGTCCGATGAACTCGCACAGTCCGACGGGGGTGTCGAACCGGTTGTGCGACGGTGGAGACACGACGGTCTCACCCGCGGGGACGTGCCGGATCTGTGCGATCTCCGCGGTGACCTTCGGGCCGGGCATCACCCCGCCGAGGCCGGGCTTGGCGCCCTGGGACAGCTTGATCGATATGCACTTGACCGCCGGGGTCGCCGCCTTCTGCGCGAACAGATCCGGGTCGAATCGACCGTCGGAGGTCCGGCAGCCGAAGTAGCCGGTGCCGAGTTCCCAGATCAGGTCGCCGCCCGGCTCCAGATGGTGGTCGCTGAGTCCGCCCTCGCCGGTGTCGTGGGCGAAGCCGCCGAGCTTCGCGCCGCCGTTCAACGCCAGGATCGCATTCGCCGAGAGTGCGCCGAAACTCATCGCGGAGACGTTGAACAGCGACATGTCGTACGGCTGCGTGCAGTCGGGACCACCGATGCGCACCACCGGGGTGCCGTCCGGTGCGGGGCGCGCGGCCACCGAATGGCGGACGAACTCGTGGCCGCCGCGGTACACGTCGCGCTGGGTGCCGAACGGATCGACGTCCTTCTCATTCTTCGACCGCTGATAGATGGCGGTGCGCGTGTCCCTGTCGTACGGGGTGCCGTCGTCGTCACGCTCGATGAAGTACTGCTGGATCTCCGGTCGGATCGATTCCATCAGGAAGCGGAAATGCCCCAGCACCGGATAGTTGCGCAAGATGTTGTGCGAGCGCTGCAGCAGATCGTACGAGCCGATGAGCGCCACCGCAGCCAACGCGGCGGTCAGCACGAGCCACCACCAGGACACGAAGAGCCCCAACAGGATCGAACAACCGCCGAGAATCCATACGGCGAGAACAGCAAGCCATCTGAGCATGTGCGAGAACCTCCCGTGCCACCCTAGCGGCTACCGGTCGAGCAGCCCGGGACGAAGGCGCGACCAGCGGTGATCACCGCGCCGTCGGCGGACACGTCGTCTCGCGTGGTCACTCGGTCTGGCGTTTGGCGAAGACGCGCAGGGTCTCGAGATAGTCCGGCGCGTACACGCTCTTCGGGGAGAGGAGGCGGCGGCCCGCGGTGCGGATGTCGCCCGAGCGGTACTCGATGTCGTTGCGGGACATGTTGTGCGTCGCGTCCGGGAAAGACTTGACGGTCAGCAGATCGCGCGGCACTTCGGCGCGGTAGGTCCGTTCGGCCAGCGTGATGTCGACGTCGCGGTCGCGGCCGCCCAGGACCAGGAGGGTGGGAATCGGGACCGTTCGCAGGGACGCGGTCGCATCGGCGAGACGGTTGCGTTTGAGGAACCCCCACCGGGCTGCGGACACCGGCTCGTCGTCGACGCCCGCGGCGAGGTAGGCGGCGTAGTCGGCGTCGGAGTTCATGAGTTGCACGCGTCGCGCGTTGCGGTCGAGGGCGGCGGCGAGTTCGGCGGGCGACTTGTCGTCGGTGTGCGCCCGGGCGCGGATGGCGAACTCCTCACGGTGCGCCCAGTTGATCGCGGGATCGACGGCGATCATGAACCGGAGGTCGGGGCGGGCCTGTGCGACGACGGGCAGGACGAATCCGGCCTGGCCGAGACCCCACGCGCCGATCTGTGTGGTGTCGATGTCGTCTCGGGTGTGCGCCCACGCGATCGCCGCGTCGACCTCTGCGCTGCGGTCGTGCATCGACTGGTCCAGCCAGTCGCCGGGAGAGTCGTTCACGCCCGGCTTGTCCCACGACAGACTGGCGAATCCCGCTTTGGCGAAGGCGTCCCACAGCGGCTTGTAGGCGTCGCCGTCGGCGGCGTCGACCGCGCCGTCGTCGTGCACGAAGACCACGAGGCCGTACGGTCCGTCGTCGTCGGCCGGTGTGGCCAGAACCCCGTGCAGTTCGCCTCGCGGCCCGGGAATCGTGACGCGCTCCTCGTGGAACGCGTAATCCTTGGCGATCAGGATCCACACGGTGCAGCCGAGGACGAGCGCGACGACGACCCCGAGCGCCGTCAGCATCAGTTTCTTCCTCCGGCTCACACCGCGAGTTTAATCGGAGTCCACTCGGGAGACCGGCAGCAGCACGCGCACTGAACGATATCGCGTGTGAGGCGCACGACGACCTCGGTCGCCGACACGACGACGGCCCGCGCACCGGGTGAATCGGTGCACGGGCCGTCGGGTGGTCCGTATCAGGCCAGTCCGGAGAAGATCATCCGGAGAAAGCCGAGGATGTCGGGGTTGTTCTGCAGGGCTTCCCACAGTGCGTGATCAATCATGGTGTTCTCCTCGTCACTCGGTTGATCGACAACAAGCTCAACGCTACCGTCGGTAACCGGAAGATGCGAGTCTTCGCGGATCCGGCTTCTCCGGCTTACGCCTCCGGATCGCCGAGGACCGTGTAGTCGCCGTCGGCGTAGTGCTGGCGGACCCGCTTCTTGTCGAACTTGCCGACCGACGTCTTGGGCACCTCGGTGACGAACGACCAGCGCTCGGGGATCTGCCAGCGCGGCACCAGGTCTTCGAGGAACTTCTTGTGCGACTCGACGTCCGTATCGTCCTCGCTGCGGACGACGGCCAGGACGAACGGACGCTCGTCCCACTTCTTGTCGGGGACGCCGATGACGGTGGCCTCGACGACGGCGGGGTTGGAGGCGATGATGTTCTCCAACTCGACCGACGAGATCCACTCGCCGCCGGTTTTGATCATGTCTTTGGCGCGGTCGACGATCGTCATGAACCCGTCCGGGGTGATCGTCGCGACGTCGCCGGTGCGCAGCCAGCCGTCGTCGAACTTGCTGTCGTCGACCACGTTGCCCTCGGGCTCGAAGTAGGCGCCGGTGATCCACGGACCGGACACCTCGAGCTCGCCGGAGGCGTCGCCGTCCCACGGCAGCTCCTGGCCGTCGTCGCCGATGATGCGGGCGGCGACCAGCGACGGGAAGCGGCCCTGGGTGACGCGGTAGGCGAACTCCTTCTCCTCGTCCTCGACGCCCATCGGAGGCCGTGCGACGGTGCCGAGCGGCGAGGTCTCGGTCATGCCCCAGGCGTGGATGATGCGGACGCCGTAGCCGTCGAACTTCTTGATCATCGCGGGCGGGACCGCGGCGCCGCCGACCACCACCTCACGCAGGTGCGTGATGTCCTGCGGCTTGGCGTCGAGCAGCGCCGACACGCCCTGCCAGATGGTCGGGACCGCGGCCGCCAGCGTGGGACGACCGGCCTCCATCATGGCCAGCAGCGGCTCGGGCTGCAGGAAGCGGTCGGGCATGATCAGCGTCGCGCCCGCCATCATCGCGGCGTAGGGCAGACCCCACGACATGACGTGGAACATGGGCACGATCGCGAGCATCGTGTCCTGGCTCGAGAGCCGCATGCCCATCGTCGTGGTGATGATCATCGAGTGCAGGTAGATGCTGCGGTGGGAGTAGACGACGCCCTTCGGGTCGCCGGTGGTGCCCGAGGTGTAGCACATGACGGCGGGGTCGTTCTCGTCGATCGTCGACCAGTCGAAGCTGGCCGACTCGCCCGCGATCAGCTCGTCGTACTGGTGGACGGTGATGCCCTCCGGTGCGGTGATCGCGTCCGCGGGGCCGTTGACCACCACGACGTGCTGCACCTTCGGGGTGCCCTCGAGGTACTTGCCGAGCATCGGCGCGACGGTCGCGTCGACGAAGATCACCTTGTCGTCGGCGTGATTGATGATGAAGACGGCCTGTTCGGGGGAGAGCCGCAGGTTCAGGGTGTGCAGCACCGCGCCCATCGACGGGACGCCCGCGTACAGCGCCTGATGCTCGTTGTTGTTCCACATGAAGGTCGCGACGCGATCGCCTCGCTCCACGCCGAGCTTGGTCAGCGCGTTGGCGATCTGGGCGCCCTGGTCGCCGATCTCGGCGAACGACTGGTCACGGAAGCCCTCGCCTGTCCACGTTCGGATTCGGGCCTCCGGGAAGCTGCGTCGGCTGTACTCGACCAGACTCGAGAGGGTGAGTGCACCGTGCTGCATCGTGGACTGGATCATCAAGTCTCCTTAGTTCGCGCCGAACGAGTCGCCTCGCTCGATGTCCACCGAAAAGTGAGCGGCTTCACGCCCTTCCGGCTGATTCCCTACACTAGTCACATCGTGGTGCACCATTCCACTGAGATGGTGCAGTGGCGGATCGAGGAGATGAACGGCGCATGAAATCGGACGAAGTGCTCGCGATCGCGCGTGAGCGGTTCGTCTCCGGGCAACGACTCGAGGTCGGCGACATCGCGGCGGCCGCGGGCGTCAATCGCAGCACGGTGTATCGCCGGTTCCACGGCCGCGACGGCCTCATCGCCGAGGTCATCTGGTCGTTGACGGAGCTGTCGATGGCCGCGGCGGACCGGCGGGCGCACGGTGTGGGAGGCGCGCGGATCGTGTCGATGATGCACGGGTTCGCGACGCTCGCGATCGGTGCCGACTACTTTCGCGCCTTCTTCAACCAGGATGTCGAACGGGCGTGGCGCATCATGACGACCCGGGCGGGCGGGGTGCAGCCGCGCATCGTCGACCGGGTCGCGGAGTCGATCGCCGTGGAGGTGGACGCCGGGCGGCTGCATCCGCCGTTGCCGGTCGGCGACCTGGCGCTCATCCTGGTGCGGATCACCGAGACGTTCGTCTACGCGACGGCCATCACCGGCGAGGAGCCCGATGCGGACAAGGTCGCCCAGGCGTGCGGCGCCATGCTGGGCGTCAGGACGTGAGGGCGTCGACCAGGACCGGAACGTGCGAATGCTCGACGTCCTTGGCCGCGGTCGCCAGTTCCACGTCGCCGGACTCGGCCATCGTGCGCAACTGTGTCAACGCCGTCGCGGCCGGTCCGTCGGACAGTTCCTCGCGATATCGCGCGACGAAGTCGTCGTACCGGTCGAGATTCGCGTGGTACCACTTCCGGAGATCGTTCGACGGGGTCACGTCTTTGAGCCAGTGCCCGATCCGCGGGTCGTCCTTGCGGATGCCGCGCGGCCAGAGCCGGTCGACGAACACCCGGTCGGGGTTCGGCGGATCGTAGACGCGGGCGACGGTGATCACACCGTCGACGCTACGCCACCCGAACGCCGCGGGGGAGCGGACCCGCGGGCACGCGGAGCCGGCGAGCCGCCGTCCAGAGTCCGCCCGCACCGAGTGCGATCGTCACGGCGAGTCCGATGAACCAGCTGTCGCCGATCCGCACGGACATGTTCCGATCATCGGTCCGCACATACAGGTCGCCGCAGGTCTCGTCGCGCACGTCCGGTCCGATCCGCGCGGACGACTGCAGCCGTGCCAGCATGCCCGCGATACCCGTTCCGCGGCCGTCGCGCGCGGCGTCGTCGCCCGCGGCGAGTACATCGGAGACCAGCAGGACGGGGTTGGGTGCGAGCAGCCACCACGAGCGCTCGGTGTGGTTGAACTCCTTGTCCTGCTCCACCAGACGACACGACGGAACCGAGGAGTCCTCGGTGTAGTCGCGCTGGGCGACGAGGACCGAATGGTTCTGCGCGGTCAGCGGATAACTGAACCCGAAGGCGATCGGCAGGCCGATCAACAGCAGCAGGACGCCCGCCTGGGTGAGCATCGCCGAGGCGGCGGGGCGGGTGGTCAGCGCGGAGAACCCGAGTCCGATCGCGCAGTAGCACGCCATGATCGCGGCCAGCACCACCACCGCGAGGACTCCGTATCCGATGGACGTCCTGCTCGAGACGACGCCCCAGATCAGATAGGGGAGGGCGACACCGATCAAGGCGAGCGACGACAGCCAGGAGCCGAGCAGTTTGCCGAGCGCGAGGTCCCACGACGAGATCGGAGTCGCCTGTACGAGGGCGAGGGTCGCGTCTCGGCGGTCGCCGTTGATCGACGTCGCACTCAATGTCGGTGCGGCGGCGAAGCCGAGGAACAGGACGACGCCGAGCACGATGTCGAGGAGGTTCTCGGCCCAGCCCCGGTACGAGGCGCCGACGACGCCGACAGCGAGGTACAGGGAGCCGAGGACCAGCATGCTGACCAGGGCGAAGAGCAGGACCGCGGTGACGATCCAGCGGGTGGAGCGGATGCGTTGACGGATTTCGAGCCCGGCGATCGTGGCGACGGCTGTCGGCGTCATATCAGGTCCTGTCCGCGTCGAGGTCGAGGTAGGCCTGTTCGAGCCCGGTGCCGAGGCGGGTGAACTCGGCGATCGGAATGTCCTGTCGGACGTAGTGGGCCAGGTATGCGGCGGCCGCCGCGTCGTCGGCCAGTTCGACGATGTGCGCGGCATCGGGCGCCTGGTCGACGAGGCGGATGCGCCAACGGCTCGCCGTCGTCGGCGGCGGCACACGGGTGCGACCACCGGTCATCATCACGACGTCGTCGGCCATCTCTTCGAGCTCGCCGAGGATGTGCGAGGACACCAGGACCGCGGCGCCCGCGTCGGCGACGGCCCGCAGATGAGCGCGCAACTCGATGCGCGAGCGGGGGTCCATGCCGGACGCGGGCTCGTCGAGAAGAAGGATCTGCGGCCTGTTGACCAGTGCGCGGGCCAGCCCCAGTCGTTGCTTCTGTCCGCGCGACAGCCCGGACGCCGGGGCATCGGTGAACTCGACCAGGTGAACCTGGTGCAGCAGTTCGCGGGCGCGCAGATCGGCGGCCGCGGCGTCGGCGCCGTGCAGGCGGGCGAAGGCGGTGAGGATCTCGCGCGGCGTCAGCGACTCCCAGGTGCCGAAGACGTCGGGCATCCAGCCGATGCGGGCGCGTGCGGCGGCCGGCTCGGCGGGCGCACCGTCCAACAGGATGGTGCCTGTGTCGGGGCGCAGCAGACCGGCGAGCATCAGCAGAAGGGTGGTCTTGCCCGCACCGTTGGGCCCCACCAGACCGGTCACCCGACCGCGGTGCAGAGCGATGTCGGCGCCGACGACGGCGTGGTGACCGCCGAACGCGCGGGCCAGCCCGGTGCCGGACAGGACGGGCACGGGTGCGGTCACCGGGTCGCGCCGTGCCGGACCCGTGCCCTGCTGAGGGCCTGGTCGACGAAGGCGAGGGCTTCGCCGTGCCAGAGGCCGAGGTGGTCGAGCATCGGGTGACCGCCGCCGGGCACCGAGACGTAGGAGGCGTCCAGTCCTCGGTCGGCGAGTTCGGCGATGCCCTTGGCGGTGCGCGCGGGACGGGTGACGGTGTCGGCCTCGCCGTGCACGGCCACCACCCGCGCCTGGTCGTGGATCTGCCGCCAGTCGGCGAACTGCCACCACGGCGCGAGGGCCAGGATGTCGGTGACGCGCGCGTCGTCGCCGAGTTGAGCGGCGATCCGGCCGCCCATGGAGTGTCCGATGACGGCGATGGGCGTGTCGGGGTGCTCGTCGGCGAGGCGATCGAGGGCCCGGCGCGCATACGGCATCGGGCTCGCCTGTCCGCCGTTCCAGCCGTAGACGCGATAGCGCGGCTGGCGGACCCGGACGCGGGAGCCGAACCTGGCCTGGATCGAGACGGTGAACGGGTACATCCGCATCGCCGATCCCTGCAACCGGGAGAACGGTCGGTAGCTGAAGTCGGTGCCGCCGGGCAGCACGAGGACGGCCAGCTCGGGGTCGGATATCGACAAGTCCATGAGTGCCCCACAATCGGTGATCGGTCGACACCGACAATAGGGGAACTCGGGTGGCAGAATCGGATCCATGGCGCACCCGAGAGCTGGAACCCCCGCCCGCGACGAGGATCTCATCGACGTCGCAGCGGTCGAAAACGCGTACTACGAGCGTCGACCCGATCCGGCCGACCCCGGTCAGCGGGTCGTGTTCGGGACGTCGGGGCATCGCGGATCGTCGCTGGCCGGGTCATTCAATGATCATCACGTGCTCGCGATGACGCAGGCGATCGTCGAACATCGGGAGAAGGCCGGCATCGAGGGTCCCGTGTTCATCGGGTTCGACACGCACCTGCTGTCGAAGCCCGCGTGGCGGTCGGCGATCGAGGTGCTCTGCGGCAACGGTGTCACCGTCTTCACCGCCGTCGACGACGACTACACGCCCACCCCCGCCGTCTCACGGGCGATCCTGCGGTTCAACACGGAGAACCCGGGTGTGCGGGCCGACGGGATCGTGGTGACGCCGTCGCACAATCCGCCCGCCGAGGGCGGCTTCAAGTACAACCCGCCCAACGGCGGACCCGCCGACACCCCGATCACCACGCCGATCGCGGAGCGCGCCAACGAGATCCTCGAAGGCGGGCTGCGCGATGTGCAGCGGATCCCGTTCGAGCGTGCCCGCGAGTCGGAACTGGTGATCGAGTACCCGTTCGCCGGTGAGTACGTGACCTCGCTGGGTGAGGTGGTGAACCTCGCGGCGATCGATGCGGCCGGCGTCGAGATCGGTGCGGATCCGCTCGGCGGGGCGTCGGTGAACTACTGGGCGGAGATCAAGGACGTCTACCGCCTCGACGGGCTCACGGTGGTCAATCCGCGTGTCGACCCGCGGTTCGGATTCATGACGCTCGACACCGACGGGAAGATCCGGATGGACTGCTCGTCGCCGAATGCCATGGCGTCGCTGATCGACCGACGCGAGGAGTTCGACATCGCGACCGGCAACGACGCCGACGCCGACCGTCACGGCATCGTGACCGGCGACGCCGGACTGATGAACCCCAACCACTATCTGGCCGTTGCCGTCGACTATCTGTTCTCGCACCGCGACGGCTGGCGAGCCGACGCCGCGGTAGGGAAGACGTTGGTGTCGTCGTCGTTGATCGACCGGGTGGTCGACGGTCTCCGGCGACCGCTCATGGAGGTGCCGGTCGGCTTCAAGTACTTCGTCGACGGTCTGCTCGACGGATCCGTGGCGTTCGGCGGGGAGGAGAGCGCGGGGGCGTCGTTCCTGACGTTCGACGGTCGGCCGTGGTCGACCGACAAGGACGGCATCATCATGGATCTCCTCGCGTCGGAGATCCTGGCGGTGACCGGCAAGACTCCGTCGGAGCGGTACGCCGAACTGGCCGAGCAGTACGGCGAGTCGGCGTACGCGCGGATCGACGCACCCGCCGACCGCGAGCAGAAGGCCCGTCTCGGTGCGCTCTCGGCCGGTCAGGTGAGCGCCACCGAGCTGGCGGGGGAGTCGATCACCGCGATCCTCACCGAGGCGCCCGGCAACGGTCGAGCCATCGGCGGCCTCAAGGTGACTACCGAGAACGCCTGGTTCGCCGCGCGTCCGTCGGGGACAGAGGACGTCTACAAGATCTACGCCGAGAGCTTCCGCGGCGCCGAGCACCTTTCGCGCGTTCAGGAGCAGGCCCAGGCGCTGGTCGATTCGGTGCTGGGGTAGAGGCCGGCCCGGTCGACGCGCCTGTCGGTCGAGTGTCTTCCGCCGGTTGCGGTCCGAGCCGGGAAGCGAGCGGGCCGAGGACTGTGACCGGCGCGAACCCCACGCCGATCCGGCGGGACCGGGCGCACCGCTACAGTCGACACCGTGGGCAAGAGCAGTGAACGGGTCAATTCCAAGTACGAGCCGCAGGCGACGTCGAGCAGGTCGTCGTATGTCCTGATGGGTCTCGGCGCGGTGATCGTGGTGGCCCTCGTGGTCTTCGGTGTCCTGTACATGACCCGAGACAAGGGCGGTCCGGTCGACGACAAGGTGCTCGCCGAGAACGCGGCCTTCATCGTCGGCGACAAAGCCGCTCCGGACACGATCGATGTCTTCGAAGACTTCCAGTGCCCGCACTGCAAGGACTTCGAGGCCTCCTCCGGTGCCGCGATTCAGCAGAAGGTGGCCGACGGTGCGATCCGTGTCCGCTTTCACATGCTCAACTTCCTGGACTCCGAATCGGACTCGGGCGATTTCTCCTCGCGAGGTGCGGGCGCCGTCCTCTGTGTGGCTCGCAACGGGGGAGACCGCGACGTCTTCTGGAAGCTTCACTCGGCACTGTTCGCGAAGTCGGGCGACGACCCGTCCAACGCCGAGATCGCCACTCTCGCAGCCGATGCCGGTGCGACGCCGGAGGCGCAGAAGTGCATCACCGACGGCGCCCTGGTCGACGAGGCGCGCAGCATGGCCGACCAGTCGAGCAAGCAGCTCGCCAACTCGAACGACGGCAACGTCGCCACGCCGACCGTCCTCTCGGCCGGCACCCGCGTCGACGGAATCACCGACGGTACGGGCTGGCTCGACGATGTGATCGCCAACCCGCCGTCGGCCCGCAAGTCGCCGTCCTGAACCTGCTCTGCCGTCGCGTAGCCGTCCCACCTGCCGATTTGGCCGCCCGCTCGCCGATACGGTAACTTAATCAACGCACTCAGGGCGGCCACGCGAACAGTGCGAACAAGTGAACACGGGGCTATGGCGCAGCTGGTAGCGCACCACACTGGCAGTGTGGGGGTCAGGGGTTCGAGTCCCCTTAGCTCCACGTAAGTTGAGAAAATCGAAACTTGCCCCGTCTGATGGCGGGGCAGGTTCGTTTCTAGCCCCCGATCGGCCGTGGCGTGGCTGAGGATGCCGGCGACGGGCTCAGTTGCTTTGTAGGTGACGTTTTCCTCTTCGTCGATGACGATCTTGTCGAACAGGGCGCGGTTGAGGAGGCGTCGTTCGGCGGGTTCGCACTTGCTGTAGAGGTCGTCCAGGTCGGTGAGGATGCTGGTGATCTGGTCGAGTCCTTCGCGTGCGGTGGCGTATGTGTCCGTGAGGTTGTCGAGCCGGGTGTTGATGATGTCGAGGCCGGTACGGATGCGGTCTTGTTCACTCTTGAGCAGGTCGAGTGGGATCGCGTCGGCGTAGTGGGCCTGGACGAGTTTGAGCCGTTCGGCGTCGAGTTTGTCTCGCTGGGTTTCGAGGAGTTTCCGTTCGTCGTCGCTGGAGGCTTCGAGTTGGTCGAACACCTTGTTCAGCACGGCGCGCACGGCGGCAGCTTCTTGCTCAGTGATGCTATTGGTGCCGTAGGTGGCTTCGATGCGTTGTTCGATGCGCGGGGCGAGGACTGCTGAGCGTGTGCAACCGTTGCGTTTGCGGCGCCTGCCGGTGCAGGTGAAGTATTCGTAGCGGTCGCCTTGGTTGTCCCGCGGGCGTTCGATCATGAGTTTGGCCTCGCAGGAGCAGTGCAGCGATCCTTTCAGGTAGTGGTCGTACTTCTGGGCTCGTTCCCCGCGTGCGTTCTTGGCGTCGAGTTGAGTTTGGACGCGCAGCCATGTCTCGGTATCGACAAGAGGTTCGTGGGTGCCGTCGTAGGTGACACCGCCAAAGGTGACGGTGCCCTGGAAGTACGGGTTGGTAAGGATCTTGTGCAGCCCGGTCGTGGTGACTGGCTTGGCGGGTCGTGATGGTGTGGGCCGTGTCGTCAGTCCCCGAGTCTCCAGCTCTCGTGCCAGGGAGGACAGGGACCAATCTCCAGTGGCGTAGGCAGTAAACGCGAACCGGATGAGGTCGGCACGTTCGGGATCGATCTGGATGTCTCGAACCTCGCGGCCGCCTGCGTCGGCGGTGCGCACGTTGAGGTAGCCGATGGGAGCTTTGGTGGGCGTGCCACCGATGGTCGCCTTCTGGGTCATGCCTTTGAGGACTTCTTGGGCGAGGTTGAGGGAGTAGAACTCGGCCATGGACGCGAGGACTGATCCATCCCGGTGTTTCCGGAGAGCTCAGGTCGTGAGTGCCTCCTCCGGATTGAGGGTGGCGATCCGATCGTAGTGGAGTCGCTCGGCGTGGTCGGGGGTGAGGTCGTGGCAGTAGCTGTGAGGCCGCTGCCGGTTGTAGAACGCGACCCATTCGGCGGTGGCCAGTGACAGTTCCGCGACGCCGTGGAATCGGGGCTGGTTGTCGACGAGTTCGTTCTTGTAGTCGGCGTTGACCGATTCGGCTAACGCGTTGTCGTAGCTGTCACCGATGCTGCCGATCGAGGCGGCGATCCCCGCTGCGGCCAGCCGTTGCCCGAACGCGAGAGCCGTGTACTGCGACCCCGCATCGCTGTGATGAATCAGATGATCGAAAGCCGTTGTGCCACAACGTTTCCGGTTGTCAATCGCGTTGTCGATAGCGGTGGTGACCAGGTCGGAGGTCATCTCCGCGGCGACTTTCCAGCCGACGATCTTGCGGGCGAAGACGTCGGTGACGAACGCGGTGTAGGCCCAGCCGCCGACGGTGCGGCAGTAGGTGAAGTCGGCCACCCACAGCCGGTTGGGTGCGGCCGCGTAGAAGTGGCGGTCGACCAGGTCGGCCGGCCGGTGATGCTCGGGGTTGGGGGTCGTGGTGCGCGGGGACTTTTTCTTCGACGCCCCGCGCCAGCCCATCTCACTCATGAGACGCTCGACGGTGCAGCGCGCCACATCAATTCCATTGCTGCGCAATATGATCCATGTCTTGCGTGAGCCCAGGACGCGGGTCAGCGGGTGCTGCCGGCGCATGGTGAAAATCGCGTCGATGACGCGAGCATCCGCCCGCATGCGCGCCGACGGACTCCGCCGACGGTACTCGTAGTACGTGGACGGGGCGATGGCCATACCGTGCTCGGTGAGCACCTGGCACATCGAATCGACTCCCCAGACAAGACCATCGGCGCCCACCCGGTTTCCCTGGTGAGCGCCGATGAACCCCACGATCAGCGATGTGGCCGGTCGATCTCGGCCGCGAAGAAAGCTGATGCCGCCTTCAGGATGCCGTTGGCACGTTTGAGTTCGGCGACTTCCTTGCGGAGCCGACGCACCTCCTCAGCCGTATCGGCCGAAGCGCCGCCCGAGGAGACCGAGGCGGCCCCGACGCCGGGGGCCTTACGCACCCACTGGCGCACCGTTTCGGCTGCGCCCACACCGAGCAGGTCCGCGGTCTTCTTCATCGCCGCCCACTCCGTCGAACCCTGACCCACCAACTCCACCACCATCGTCACCGCGTCACGCTTCAACTCCGCCGAGTAGTGCTTCGTTCCTGCTGCCATGAGATCCATCTTCCCTTGAGACGAACCCTCCGGAAATCCCGGGACGGATCAGATCGCCCCGGAGACGGTTGCGGCGAGGATCGGTCGTTCGCGTGGGAGCAGCGTGTTCGCGATGTGCGGGGCGGCGAGGGCGATGAACATGATCGGTCCGGCGACCGCGGTGGTGGTGGCGGTGAGGAGCACCGCGGAGACGGTGAGCGTTGTTCTCGTGCGGGGCACTCGTAAGCCGAGTGCGGTCGCGAGGTCGTCGCCGAGGGTGAGGATGCGAAGTGTCGGGAGAACGGCGGCGGTGGCGATTCCGATGACGGCCAGGGTTGTGAGGGCGGGCCAGGCCTGCGCCCAGCGAATGTTGTCCAGGGTGCCGGCGGCCCAGATGGAACCGGTTGTCGCGGTGGCGGTGTCGGTGCGGTAGAGCAGCCAGGTGTTGACCGCGGCGAGAAGGGCGCTGATGGCGATCCCGGTGAGAATGAGGCCGCGGCCGCCGCTTCCCGTGTGACGAGCGAGGGCGAGCACGAGGATCGCTGTCGTGAGCCCACCGACGATGGAGGCCACCGCGATAGTGAGGAACCCGCTCGCCGGTAGGAGGAGCAGCATGAGGAGAACACCGGTGTACGCGCCGGTGTTGAAGCCGATCACGTCGGGGCTGCCGAGCGGGTTGCGGGTGAGGGATTGGAAGATCGCGCCGGCTGTGCCGAGGGCTGCGCCGAACGCGAGGGCGGTGAGCGCGCGCGGCAGCCGCCAGGACAGAACGACGGTCGTCGTGAAGTCGTCGGCGCGTCCGAGGAACGCGTCGAGTACTTCCTGCGGGGTCAGCGGCAGGTCGCCGGAAGCGAGCGAGACGAGGATCAGACCGGCGAGTGCGAGGAACGCGGCGGCCCACCGCCATGCGGTCCGATCGCCGGGTTTGTGATCGATCGAGCTTCGGCTCATCGGCGTCTCTGGAGGAGAAAGAGCATCGCCAGCGCCCCGAGGGCTGCGCAGACGATCCCGACGGGGATCTCTCCCGGCCAGAGGATGATCCGGGACAGGATGTCGGCGGTGAGGACCAAGCCGGCGCCCGTGAACGCGGATACGAGTAGGAGCGGTGCGGTGCTGGGGCCGGTGAAGGGGCGGACGATGTGCGGCACCATGAGGCCTATGAATCCGATGGGCCCGGCGATCGCGGTGGCGGCACCGACGAGGCATACGGCCGCGAGCCCGGTGCCCGCTCGGGTGGTCAGGGGGTGTGAGCCGAGGCCGCGGGCGAGGTCGTCGCCGAGAGCGAGCGCGTCCATCGGGCGGACCAGCAGAAGTGCGATCAGAGCGCCGGCGGCCAGTATCGGGAGTGAGAGGGTGATGACCTCGCGGTCGGGGCTTGCGAGCGATCCGGCGGACAGGCTCGCATCGCGTCGAGAGCTCGGGGGTTCAGCAGGGTGATGGCCGACTGGATGCCGGAGATGGTCATACTGAAGGCGACTCCGGCGAGGATCAGCTGAGACCCGTCCGCACGCCCCCGGAGGCCGAGGATGAGCACGACCGTGGTGACCGCTGCGGCACCGATGATCGCGGAGGCCGCGATCCCGAGGGCGGAGCGGAGCCCGAGCCAGCTCATACCGATCGTCACCGCGAACGCGGCCCCTGATCCGACGCCGAGCAGTCCCGGGTCTGCGAGGGGGTTCCGGGTCATCGCCTGCATGAGCGTCCCGGCCCAGGCCAACGCAGCACCGACGAGCAACCCGGCGAGGGTGCGCGGGAGACGTACCTGGCCGATGAGGGTGCGCACCTCCTCCGACCCTCTGCCGTCGACGATCGCCATGATCTCGGCGGGGCCAATGGGTCGGGAACCGATCAGGATGCTGGCGGAGGCGAGCAGGCCCACCAGGATGGCTGCGATGAGCACCGCTGCGAGGAGTCGTGGCCGGCGGGCAGCCGCCGCCTCCTCGAGCGGGCGGGTCACGTCGCGGGGATGAGTTCGAGGCCGGGGCGCAGCTCTTCGAGCAGCCACGGCACGGCCGCGACGTTGGGGTCTTGCAGGGCGGTCGCGGCATCGAGGCCGACGGGGACGTACCGCTGCCGCATGATCGGTTGCCGGGACACGATCGGGTCGGACTCGAACTTCTGCTGCAGGGCGTCGGACTGGTACGTCATGAACAGCACGCCCGCGTCGTTGAACAGCGGGGCCTGCTCGAAGCTCACGTCGATCGAGCCGGGCACGGAGCCCTGTCCGCCGAGTTCCGTGATCGCGGGGAGGGAGACGAGCCCGAGCTGCTGCATGAACCGGGCCGTGACGTTCTCCTGATCGACCAGGAACACGACCACGCCGTCGCGGGCCTGCCCGTACAGGAAGGTGCCGCCGTCGAGGTTCGGCAGTTCTTCCTTCGTCTTCGCGATGGCGTCGTCGGCCTGCTGAATCAGTTGATCGGCGGCCCCGGGGTCACCGAGGGCCTGGCCCACGCGTACCGCGGATTCCTTGCTGGCGGCCTGGTAGAGGCCTTTCTCGTAGGTGACGACGGGTGCGATGTCGCTGAGTTGCTGGTACATGGCTTCGTCCAGCGTGAATGCGGCGGTGGCGAGGATGAGGTCGGGCTTGGTGGAAGCGACCTGCTCGACGTTGATGCTCATCGGGTTCACCCAGGTCGTGTCCTCGGGGAGCGGGTCGATGTACGGAAGGTTCTTGTCATCGCCTACTCCGGCGACCGACGTGAACGATTCGGGCACGAGCACCACTTCCGCACCCATCGCCGATGCCAGCGCCACGTCGGCGTAGCCGAGGGCGGCGATCCGTTCGGGCTTCTTCTTGATTGCGACGTCGCCGTAGGCGTTGTGCATGGTCACCGGGAATGCGCCGTCGCCGGGCGCGGATCCGTCCGTGGAAGGCGCAGCGGGTCCGGAGGCGCAGCCGGCGAGCAACAGTGCGCCGACCAGCACTGCAGCCATCGCGGAGGCGGTACGGGTATGAACGGATCTGGGCATGGGTCTTTTCTCGTTTCTCTGGTGGGGTATGGCCTCAGGCGGAAGGCAGGATGCCTGTTACGGCTTCGAACACACGTGCCGGGGTCTGCGCCGCGTCGAGTTCCGGCCAGCGCGGCGTCAGTTCCGTGACGACGGGGAGCAGCGGGCGGGCTCCGGCGTGTTCGGGGAGAACGCTCGGGCGGTTCCGCTTGGCGCAGGTGATGGTGGCCTGCCCGAGGATGGTCGCGAACATGGTGCGGTAGAACACGAATGCCGCCTCGTCATCGAGCCCGGCGTGGCGTGCGCAGGAGAGGAACCCTTCCGGAAACCGGAGGCCGGCCGGGCTTGCGAGCCTGCCGGTGGAGATCAGGCGGATCATCCATGGGTGTTCGACGAGGAAGCCGTGCAGACACAGGGCGAGGTCGACAGAGTCCCGCGCGGGATCGTGCGACGGCGTCGGGAACACGATCGTTTCGGATACCCGCTCCACCAGCGCGAGCAGCAGCGCGTCGCGATCTGCGAAGTGGTGGTACAGCGCCATCGGGGTCACGCCCAGCTTCGTGGCGAGGGACCGCATCGAGAGCGCGGCTTCGCCATCGGAGCGCACGACGGCGAGGGCCTCGTCCACGACCTGCACGGGATCCAGTTTGCTCACGATGTCGTCCATTCTGTCTTAGCTAACCCTAACTATACGCGTATAGTTAGGGTGTGGCAACTACGACACCTCTCCTCGACCCGGCCGTCCTGCGACTGCTGCGTCCCTCCCTCCCGACACTGGCCGTCGCAGCGGCCGGCACGACGCTCTCAGGCCTGTTCGGCCTGGCCGCGATGTGGCAGATCGTGCGCATGATCGACACTCCAGGGCCCGCGCCGGTGGGTTGGGCCAGCGGCGCCTCGCTGTGCGGGGCGCTCCTGGCCGCGGGCGCTTCGTGGCTCGCGCACGCTGTCGAGGGGAGGTTCGAGGCGCGTGTGCGGCGCGAGGTGGCCGGTCGCCTGCTCCGGCTGCCGACCGCTCGCTTGGCCGCGTACCCGACGGATCACTCGCGCCGGCTCGTCTCAGAGGACGTCGCTGCGCTGCACCATATGATCGCTCACCTCCCCGCGGAGGCAGCCACTCTCGTCGCGGTCCCCGTGTGCTCCGTGATTCTGATGCTGACACTTGCCGGGCCCGCATCCCTCCTCGCCCTCATCCCGGGGGCGCTTGCCGGGGCGGCCTACCTCATGTGGATCCCGGGGCTCTCGGCGAAACACGGTGCCGAACGGGGCCGGGTGATGGGCGAGATCACGACTGCGGTCGATGACTACGCCCGTGGGATTCATGTCTTCCGTAGCTACGGCTCAGCGGACGGCGCCCTCGCGGACTACACGGACGCCACACGGCGCTTCACCTCCGGCATGCTCGCCTGGGTGCGCCGCGTCGCCACTCCCGCCGCGGTCGCCATCGGCCTGTTACAGGCGGTGTCCAGCTACGCCATCGCCTACGCGGTCGGCTCCGCCCGGGAGTCCGCCGTGCTCGCGGCGATCCTCCTGCTCGGCCTCGCCCTCGTCACACCCGCACTCCGACTCGGACACGGCCTCGACTACGTCACCGCGGGACGGAACGCCGCCTCACGCATCGGTGCGCTCCTCGCCGAACCCGCGCTACCGCACGGCGACGCGAACGCAGTCGATGGGCCGGGAGACATTCTGGCGGACGGGATCGTGGTCTCGGCGGAAGGTCGGACGATCCTCGACGGGCTCGCCCTGACCGCACCGGCGTCCGCGGTGACGGCGATCACGGGTCCGAGTGGTGCGGGAAAGAGTACCCTCCTTCGCGTGCTCGCGGGCCTCCAGCCGCCCGTGAGTGGCATCGTCAGAGTCGGCGGAACCGACGTGTCAGCGTTTTCCGAAGAGGCACGGCCGGAGGCGGTGCTGTTGATCCCGCAGAGCGGCGACGTGCTCCCAGCAAGCATCCGCGAGAACCTTCGCCTGACCGCCCCCGATGCCGACGACGCGACGCTGACGGCTGCCCTTGCTCGCGCCCAGCTCGATCTCCCGCTCGACACGGACGCCGCTCTGCTGTCCGGTGGCGAGCGCCAGCGCGTCGCGCTGACCCGCGCGTTCCTCGCGCAGACGGGCGCGATCCTGCTCGACGAGCCCACGAGCGCCCTCGGCGACGCGACAGCCACCCGCTTCTGGGACGAACTCGAAGAGCTCGCGCGGGCTGACGGGAAGA
This sequence comes from Gordonia humi, assembly GCF_014197435.1. Lineage (NCBI taxonomy): Bacteria > Bacillati > Actinomycetota > Actinomycetes > Mycobacteriales > Gordoniaceae > Gordonia > Gordonia humi. The sequence goes on along the minus strand of NZ_JACIFP010000001.1, from coordinate 4,382,306 downwards.
CCGTCGTGGCGGTCACCCACGATCCGCGCCTCGCCCTCCGAGCCGACCATGTCCTCAGGCTCGCCCCGGCGGCCGCACCTGCGGAAGGAGACGACCGATGAATCGCAGCACCTCGGCACCCGAGCACGTGCGGCCGGGTCTTCCGGCCGCGGCGAGACGGCGGATGGCCTGGATCGGCGCCGGCTGGGTGCTCGCGGTCCTCGCCGAAGCCACCGCCTACACGGTCCTTGCCGTCGCGGTCCGCGACCGGGGCGGCGTCTTGCCCGTGGTCGCCGCGGCGGCTGTGTCGTTGGTCGCCACCGTGCTGGTCTCCCGCGCCGGATACCTGGGCGGCGCCCGGTTGGCCGGCGACCTTTATGCCCAGCTCGGCCGATCCCTTTCAACTGCGAAGCTGTCATGGTTCACGGCAGAGAACCGTGCGCTCGTGACCACCGTTGCCGGACGCAGCATACCGGCGCTGATGGGTGTGCCCGCCCACCAGCTGCAGACGTTGATCTGCGCACCGCTTGCCCCTCTTCTCATGGTCGCTGCGGTCGGGTTCGTGTCAGGCGCTCGAGAGGCGGGCGTGCTCGCCCTCCTGCTGCTGGCCGCCCTCGCCGCGCAGATGCTCGCGCAGAGTCACCTGCAACGCGCCGACGCCGAGCGTCATCGCATCGAACAGGAGGCGATGCGAGCGACGATGGAGTTCGTCGACCACCTCGAGCTGATCCGCACCGCCGCCGGCACCCGAGGTCTCGTCCGCGCGGATGAGGTCTGGGCGCGACAGGAACAGGCGATGGCGCGCACCAACCGGGCCGCGGCGCCCGCAACCCTCGCGTCTTCTCTCGCGTCGGTCATGCCCATTGCCGGGATGCTGATCCTGCTCGCCGTCTCCGGACAGTTCACGACCCCGCCGGAAGCTCTTGCGTTGCTGGTGCTCACCATCCGGGCGTCCGCCCCGATCGACGAACTCGCCCTCGCAGGCGTGAACTTCAACGAGGTACGTTCACACAGCTCGGCCTACCATTCGGCCGCGACGGCGCCGAGTCTGCCCGTCCCCGCTGACCCCGTCCCTCCGGCAGGTTCTGAGATCCGACTTCGGGACGTCGCGCATCCGCCCGCGCTCCGCGCGATCACCGCGGCCATTCCCGTAGGGGCACGCGTGCACGTCGCCGGATCCAGCGGCGTGGGCAAGAGTACGCTCCTCGGACTGTTGCAGCGTTTCGATGATCCCGCCGCGGGCGCTGTCACTCTTGGCGGCGTCTCGCTCTCTGCACTCGAGGAGGCAGAGATCACCGCAAGAATCGCTTACGTCCCCCAGGACCCAGTCGTGCTCACGGGTACGCTTGCCGACAACATCAGACTCGGCCGCCCCGGAGCCTCCGACGATGAGATCCTTCACGCAGCCGAGCGCGCCCAACTGGGCGAGGTGATCGCTCGCAACCCGCTGGGCATCCATCAGCACCTCGGTATTCATGGGCAGGCGCTCTCCGGAGGTGAACGTCAACGCGTCGCGATCGCACGCGCTCTCCTCAAGAACGCGCCGGTGCTCGTGCTCGACGAGGCCACCTCCGCCCTCGACGCGGCCACAGAGGAGCGGATCGCCGACGCCCTCGCCGACCTCGATGCGACTCTCGTCTTCGTCACGCACCGCGACCCCGCCATCTGGCGCCCTGACCGCACCATCACTCTGCAAGGGCCACAGCCGGCATGACCACCATCCGACACCGCGTCCGCGAACTCGCTCAACAGAACGTGCGTCTCGTCTCCGCCAACGCCGAGATCACCAGCATCCGCAGCATCGCCTCCAGCGACACACGCGCGTCACCCTCACCTCCGCGGACCCGGCCGATTACGAACCCACGCTGCCCGCAGATGGCATCGACATCGCCGAACATCTCCTCATCGCTGACGCCAGCACACTCCGCGCAGTGGCCACGATCGTCCGGGCGTCCGGGAACAGCAACCCCTCAGCGTGCTGTTTGGGCGTTTCCGGCGGGGGACCTGTCTGATCGCGATGGGGTTGAACGCCCAGCGGTGGGTCCCGGTGTCGCACCTCGGTTCTGGGAGGCGCCTCCGTGGACGAACGCTCCCGCGCCGTTTGCGGAGAGCGTCACCGGGTCTTCGCCCGTACCGTGTACCGATACCGATTCGTCGAGCGATCCCGTGACGCTCATACCCTGTGCACGAGCTGGTCGCATGGCGTCTAGTTCCTTGTTCGTGAGCCGTGTTCGAGGTCGTCTACGTGGTTCCACCGCAGCGCCGATCAACGGGTCGTCGGCTCGACCCTCGGAGTCTGCGTCCTCCCCGCGAATCTCTTGATTCCATGCGGAGACGAGCTTCTGAATACGAATCGCGGGAACTGACTACCCGCCGCCACTTAGACGAGACCGAGAGCCCCCGCTACTCTGGACGCGCTGTGGCCGAGGGTCGAGCGATCGACGTCGCTCACCTCGGAGACACACCGCGGACGATCCTCCCTCACCTGCGCACGCGAAGCCGCGTCGGCAGCTCCGCTCCGGGGCGACTATCGTGGCTGGCCCCAGCTCGGTGGCCGCACGGTCGCCGGCGCCATCGCAGCGATCCGCGAGGAGGTCACCCGATGACCGTGTACGCCGATGTCTCCGAATGGCAGACGCCGATCACTGACGCCTATCCGCACCGGCTCGTCGCGATCCGCTCGAACGATGGCGACTACCGCGACAAGAACTGGGCGACCAACCATGCGTGGTGTCGACGCGCCGCGGATGCCGGCCGCCTCGACTGCTTCATCGTCTACGTCGTGTACCGATCCAACTGGCAGGACGTCCTCTCGACACTCAAGGCACAGGTCGGGACACCGCACCGCAAGATGATCGTGATGGTCGACGTCGAGTCGTGGGGCGGGCAGATCACCGGCGACCACTCGACGCTGATCAACCATCTCGTCGATGGCGTCACGGCATGGCTCGGCGACCGGCGACGGGTCATCGCCTACGGCAACCGAGGCGACCTCGCGAACCTGTACCCGCAGCGGCCCGCCGGGCTGCGTCTGGTCGTCGCCGCGTACTCGTCGAACCGCCCATCGGTTCCCGGACAGATCTCCTGGCAATACACCGACGGCCAAGGCTACGGGCCCGCAGGTTGGCCCCAGGGAGCACCGCCGTGGGCGCGCTGTGACATGAACTCGACCACCCTCACATCCGACCAGTTCGCCGCGCAGTGCGGCGTCACCACAGGAGGAACCATGTCTGACTTCGACGATGCACGCGACGCTCGCGCACAACTCGTCGGCTCCACCCAGCCCGGCCAGTACCCCGGCTGGCCCCAACTCGGCGGCCGCACGGTCGTCGACGCGCTCGCCGCGATCGGCGAGAAGCTCGGCATCGACGGCTTCAAAGAGCCCAAGCAGGAAGACACTGACTGATCGCCGGAGCACACTCCGTGGGTCGCGTGACGCGCTCACGACCTCCGGTCCGACTTCCCTGAAGGTGCCGACTGACACCCGAAACACGTTCGGTTCCAGTCGAACACGAGAGGATCGACCCGCGGCAGGCGCGACCCACACGGATTCGGCGCGTTCACCGCTTCCTGATCCGCCCCGTTGTCGGCAGGTCGGGGAGGACCCGGGTCGCGCCGTCGAACAGTTCGCAGAGTTCGGCGCCCTCGTGACCGACGTCGGCGCCCGCCCGTACGCGGACGAGCGCGGCGTCGAGCGCTGATCGGATCGTCGCCGCCATGATCGTGGGGTCATGAGCACGGAAGTCGCCCGACCGCATGCCGTCGTCGAGGATCGCCTCGATGTCGGTGAGTTCGGATCTGTGTTCGCCTTGATCGGCGCGTGGTATATCCGGCGTCCGGTAGATGGCGGAGAGCGCAGTCATCTCGACGGAGTACTCGGCGTAGAACTCCAGACTCCCGACGATGAACGTGCGCAACGACTCCCGTGGACTCCCGGCAGAATCCACCCGTTCCCCGAGGGCGCCGTGGGCGAGACCGTAGACATGGGCCACCACGGCGGCGAACAACGAACGGCGATCACGAAAGTGATACGTGACCACTCCGCGGGTGATCCCGGCGCGCTCGGCGATCCGCGAGATACTCGCGCGGTCGGCGCCGACCTCGGCGACGACCTCGATTGCGGCGTCGATGATCTGGGTACGGCGTGCACGGTGGATGAACGTGTCGTTGTCGACGCGGGTGGACGGCATATGAGTCGGGGCCTAGCTCTCGGTAGCGATTCGGGGCTCAGATCCAGAAGTCGCACTGATGGTCGGCCGCGTAGTCGACGTCACGGGTCGTGGCGGTGCCGAACTGGAGCACCCGGCTCGTGTCGGCGTCTGCCGCGGTGACGCCGGGACCTCCCGTGATCGTGGGTGTTCCGGTGTGTGCGAACGACGTCCAGTAGTCGATCATCTGATCGGCGATCTGTCGTTGGTGCGGTTCGGTGAGGAGATTCATACCGCCGAGGTCGAAGTAGTACGGGGTGTCGGTGGCATGGGCCGCCCCCTGCGGGATGGTGGTGATCTGGTTGACGTTCGGCGCGGTCTCGTCGGCGAACTCGTAGACGTGGGTCGGTGCGCGCACGCTCATCAGTCGCGCGCCTTCGAGCGTCGGGCACGACCAGACGGCGTCAGTGGTGACCGTCGACCAGGCGATGGGCGCACTCGGGAACCGGCTCAGCGGATACCTCGACAGCACCTCTGGCGCTCGTTGGCCGAACGCCGTGCGAATCAGAGCGGGGTAGGTCGCCGGAGTCACGGCATCCGGTTGGGCCGTGAGCAGGCCACCGACGAATGATCGCTGCTCATCATGGTTTCCGCCGGTGATCACGGGAATCCGATGCTGATCGCCACGCCTGATGACCTCCGCCGGATCGTCGGGAAGGAGGTCTGTTCCGAACGTCAGGTTGTCGGAGAACTCGTCGTTCTCACGGAGGAGTCGGCTGACGGGCAGTCGACGCAGACAGGCGACGGCGTCGTCGCCGACGCAGCCCAGGCGTCGGGCCGCGGCGACACTGGTCGACTGGTTGTCGGTGCGAGACGTGTACGGCGTGTGCGCGGGGACGCCGGGATAGAGGCCGCCGTCGGGCCAGCGCAGCATGCAGTTCCCGGATGCCATGACCGCCTTGTCGAACAGGCCTTCGGTGGTGGGCGACGTCAGCGCCGCACAGGCCGACATCGCGCCGGCCGACTCACCGAACACGGTCACATCGTCGGGGTCTCCGCCGAACGCCGACGCGTTGGACTGCACCCAGCGCAGACTCTCGATCTGATCGGCGAGACCGAAATCGCCTCCGCCCGTCATGCCCGGCATCCCCAGATAGCCGAAGATCCCCAACCGATAGTTGACCGTCACCACGATGACGTTCCCGCGGTCGGCGAGCCGTTGCGCGTCGTACGAACTTCCGGCTCCAGAGGTGTATCCGCCGCCGTGCCACCACACCATGACCGGCAGGTGCATGTCGGAATCGGTCTGATGGGGCGTCGTGACGTTGAGGGTCAGGCAGTCTTCGGACGGCTCGGGGTGGTCGCCGGGAACCGGCAGGCTCTGGGGGCATGGACTGCCCGCGCGGGTCGCGTCGACATCGGCGTCCGGTGCTGCCACCGCCCGCGGGAGCGACCAGCGGTGCTCTCCGGTCGGGGGTTCAGCGTAGGGGACGCCGAGAAACGTGCGACCGGTGTCCGTTGCGGATCCGTGCAGGTGACCGCTGGTGGTCGCCACGGTCGTGGAGGAGGGGTCCGCTTCCGGTCCGGGTGTCGTCGAGCACCCCGCGACGACGCACAGGGTCGCGAGGAGGACGAGGACGGGAAGTCGGGTCGTGGTCGTCGGGCTGAGGTTCGTCGGTGTCGGCCTCATGGCCACCAGTGTAGGGAAAAATTTCTCACATGTGGGAAATTCAGACGACGTCTCTCGGCTCGCACCGCTCGGCAGAGTCGAGATCCCCCGTCAGGTCCGGTGCGCCCGGGGAATCACCATCGGCGCGCCTGTCTCCGGGTCGGGGACGATGCGACACGATAGGTCGTACACGTCGGCGATCAGTTCTTCGGTGATGATCTCGGCCGGCGGACCGGCGGTGACGACGACGCCGTCTTTCATGACGATGAGATGGGAGGCGTAGCGCGCCGCCTGATTCAGATCGTGCAGCACGATGATGACCGTTCGCTTGAGATCTCGACGCAGTACCTCGAAGAGCTCGAGCAGCCCGTACTGGTGAGTGATGTCCAGGAAGGTCGTCGGTTCGTCGAGCAGCAGGATGGGTGTCTGCTGCGCGAGGACCATGGCTACCCATACCCGTTGCCGCTGTCCACCGGAGAGTTCGTCGACAAGGCGTCCGGACAGATCGGCGATGCCCGTGGCCTCCATCGCCTCATTGACGATGCCCTCGTCCGCCGACGACCAGCGGTCGAACAGGCTCTGGTGAGGATGTCGGCCGCGCGCGACGAGATCGGCCACCCGGATGCCCTCCGGGGCGATCGCGGTCTGCGGCAGCAGACCGAGCCTGGTCGCGAGTCGCTTGGTGGGGACGGCCGAGATCTGTTCGCCGTCCAGGAGGATGCTGCCGGAACGGTACGGAAGTATGCGGGCTATCGCCCGCAGCATGGTCGACTTTCCGCATGCGTTCGGCCCGATGACCGCGGTGTAACTGCCGGTGGGGACGGACAGGCTCAGGTCGTTGCAGACGATGCGGCGGTCGTAGCCGACTCGAACGTCCTCGAGCCGGATCGCCGGTTGAGCGGTTGCGATGTGTGTCATGTTCGCTTTCGGTATTCCGATGCCAGTAGCCAGACCAGGTATGCGCCTCCGACGCTGACCGTCACCACCCCGACGGGGTAGCCGAGCCGCTGGGCGAGGGTGTCGGAGGCGAGGAGAAGGAAGCCGCCCACCAGTGCGGCGGGAGCGAGCTCGAGACCGCTGCCGCCGGTGAGTCGGCGCGCGATCTGCGGCGCGGCCAGGGCGATGAATGAGATCGGTCCGGCCGCCGCGGTGACCAGGGCGGTCAGGGCCACACCGAGGATCACCGCGCTCGCCCGCACCCGGTTCGCACGGGTGCCCAGACCGCGTGCGGCGTCGTCGCCGAGCTCCAGTTGGCGCATCCCCGGTGCGATGGACGCGACAACGGGCAAGAGGACCAGGAGCAGAACGACCATCGGCCAGAGCTGAGCGTAGCCGAGGCCGTACAGGGATCCTGCGGCCCACACCGCTGTGAGCATCGCCGCGTCCACGTCCGAGGTCAGCATGAGGCCCGAGTTGAGGGAGCTCAGCAGCGCGCCGACACCGATCCCCATGATGATCAGCCGGAAAGGTCGGACGCTGCCGCGGCTCAACGAGAGCAGGTACACGATGGCGGCTGTGACGCAACCCCCGACGATCGCGGCCGCCGCCCGATCCAGGTAGCCCGTGGAGCCGACCACGAGCGTCGTCAACACCACGCCGGTGTACGAGCCGGTCGAGAAGCCGATGATGTCGGGCGAACCCAGCGGATTGCGGGTGAGGGACTGGAAGATGGCTCCGGAGACGGCCAGGGCGACGCCGCAGACGACGGCGAATAGGACCCGCGGCAGGCGCCACGTGACCACGACCAGCCGGGCCTTCGTATCGTCCGATCCCACCAACGCGCTGATCACCTGGACCGGAGACAGCTCGTACGTACCGATTCCGAGTGCGACGATCCCCAGCCCCAGGATGAGGACGGCCAGGACGGCGCAGACCACGAGGCTGCGGACGCCGACGAGGCCGGAGATTCGGCCGCGGCGGACGGCGACTGCCCGGTAGCCGTGGTCGATGGAGTGCGAGGCCTGTTGTCGTCGAGCGTTCACAGGGAGCTCACCGACCGGCGTCGGGCGAGCATGATGAGCACCGGGGCGCCGACGATCGCCGTCACGAGACCTACCCGCAGCTCTCCGCTGGGAAGGATGATGCGGCCGATGATGTCGGCGACCAGAAGCAGGATCGCAGACATCACGACGGTGAACGGAACGATCCATCGCTGGTCCGGTCCGACGAACCAGCGCACCGCGTGAGGGACCATCAGGCCCACGAATCCGATCGGTCCGGCCAACGCGGTCGCAGTCCCGGCGAGCAGGGTCACGGCGATCACGACCAGAATGCGAATCCGTCCGGTCTTCACGCCGAGGGTGACACCGAGGTCGTCGCCGAGAGCGAGCGCGTTGAGCGGTCGTGCGACGTACACGGCCAGCACCAGACCGAGGACGATCAGCGGACAGAAGAAGAGCACGGTGTCCAACGACCGGCCGCCGATCGCGCCGACGCCCCAGAACCGCATGTCGTCGAATGTCTCGCGGTTGGCCAGGACGATCGCGCTGGTCATGCCGCCGAGGACGGCGCTGAACGCCACCCCGGCCATCGTGAGCTTCACCGGTGTGGCCCCGCTTCTCCCCAGCGCGCCCAGAACGTATACGACGATGGTGCACGCGGCGGCTCCGGCCAACGCGAACCAGACATAGGCCAGCGGAGCGGTGAATCCCAACAGCCCGGTGGCGAGCGCCACCCCGAAGGTGGCTCCCGCGTTGACGCCCAGAACGCCGGGGTCGGCGAGCGGGTTGCGGGTGTACGCCTGGATCAGCGCCCCGCACACGCCCAATGCCGGTCCGACGATGAGACCGACCACCGTGCGGGGCACGCGCAGCTCGCGAACCATGACGTGCTCGTCGTTCCCGACGTCGAAGTTCGTGATCGCGGCCCAGATCGTGGAGGGTGCGATGTCCCGCGCACCGACGCAGACGCTGACGACGACGGTGATCCCGAGAACCACGACGGCGATCACCAGACCCAGCAGGCGTAACCGGTTAGTTGCAGCGACACCACGGGCGGTCTCGGGTCGCCGGCTCGCGGCCACCGGTGCGGTCACAGGCCGGCGACCTCATACAGCCGCTGCACGTCGTCGAAGATCTCCTCCGAGTCGCGTTCCTTGTCCGCCCACAACGCACGGATCCGGTCTCGGAACTCCGTGCCCAGTTCGTCGTAGCGGGCTCGCCACGCCTCCGCGTCGTCCTGCCAGTAGGCGATGCACTTGTAGTGACTCGCGGGCAGTCCGAGTCCGTGTCGGAGATGTTTCCGGATCGCCCTGTTCAGACGGCCCTCGGTCGCGACCCAGACATAGGTGTCGTCGCCGATGGTGAGGTGGCGCAGTGCGTCCTCGAGCTGGCTCGGCTTGTGTCCGTTACCGGTCCCGGACAACCACCGGTAGTCCACCCCCTCGACCTCGGCGGACACCCGGTGTTCTTCACCGCGGACCTCGAGCACCAGCGTGGTCGGCACTGTTGCGGCCGTGTGCTCGGCGATCCGCAGCGCCGCGGGCAGGCCCGGTTCGTCCGCCACCAGGATCTGGCGCCTCGTGGTCGGGGGCCGCTCGTACAGCGCGTACGGCGGGTTGATGCCGAGCACCTGTCCCGGACGTGCCTGAGACGCCCACGCGGCCGCGATACCGCCGTCGTGGACCACGAAGTCGACGGTGAGCGCGCCGGGCGAATGCCGTCGGATCGTGTACACCCGCGCCTGCGACTGCTCCACCCCGTCCGCGAACTCCCACCCTCGCCCGGAGATGTGAGGCAGTCCGGGGACCTTGTCGGGGTCCTCGGGAAAGAAGAACCGGACGTACTCGTCGCCGACCCCCGTGGTCGGGAAGTCGTTCAGGTCCGCACCGCCGAAGACGACGCGGATCATGCCGGGCGTCAGCCTCTGTGTCGACGTCACCTCCGCTCGGTGGATACGCGGTTCGTAGTGGTCGGGCAGGTCAGACATGGGAGAGTCGGTCCTTTCGAATGCGGGAGGTGCGGGGCGCGGCGAGGGAATGCGCGATGGGCTCAGCGGATGACGGCGCCGCCGTTGACGGCGCTCGACAGGTCGTCGAGAAAGCCCTGTTCGAGAACCCACGGGATACTCAGCACCGTGGGGGCACTGGTCGCCATCGCGAAGCCCTTGTCGTTCATGATGTAGTACGAACCCCGTGCGATCGGCGCCCAGCGGGACACGAGCGGATTCTGCAGGGTGGCTTCCGTCCGTCCCGCGCCGCCTTCCCACCCGATGAACACGTCTGTCTTGAGCGTGTCGAGCTTCTCCAGACTGATTCCGCCCGTGAACTCCTTGGTGCCCGCCGTCGCCGCCTCAAGACTCGGGCTGTCGACGAGACCGAATTCGTGGACGAACTGGACGCGCGGATCGTCTGCGACGTAGACGCCGAGCTCGGTTTCGCCCTCCCACAGGGTCACCCCGTAGATGAAGTCGGTGCCCTTCAGGTCCGGATGATCGGCGGCGGCGTCCGCGATGAGCTGCTCGGTCTCGCGGATCCGGGTCTCGGCCAGTTCCTTCTCTCCCATGGCGAGTCCGACGTTGCGGGTGAAGTCCTGCCACGGGGCGGAGAACCACGGGGTCTTCGCGTAGGGCACGGTGGGGGCGATCTCGCTCATCCGCTCGTACTGCACCTCGGTCATACCCGAATGCGGCGCGAGGATCAGGTCGGGTTCCAGCGTGAGGATCTGCTCGATGTCGAACTCGCCCTCCCCGTCGACCTCGATGATCTCGGGCAGCTCGGCGTGCAGCTCGTCGGTGACGTACTCGCTGAACCAGTCCGAGTATCCGTCGGCGCCCGAATAGTTCTTCGGAACTCCGACCGGCGCGACTCCGAGCGAGGCGACGGCGTCTTCGGCCATCCAGCCGAGGGTCACGATGCGTTCGGGTTTGCTCTCGATCGTGGTGCTGCCGTGTGCGTGCTCGATGGTCACGGGGAAGGCCGCATCCGACGACGCCGGTGCGCCGCCGGAGTCGTCTGTCGGATCGGCTGTGCTGCATCCTCCGAGGAGCAGGGCCGCTGCGGCGGCGAGAGCGGCGAGACGTGGGAGGCGGGGACGATGCATGGAGGTTCCTTCTGGAGGCGCAGAGATGCGACACGAGGTTAGGGATACCTAAAAGATCCTAGGAGGGGAGGCTGTCGGCTGGCCGACACATCCTGTCGTAGATCAGACACCTCGATCGTCGTCGCTCAGACACGGGTCGGCTGATAGTGCCGCGGCGGGCGACCCATCGTTCGGCCGAAGGCGGCACTGAAAGCGCTGGTCGTCGCGTAACCGACGCGTTTGGCGACTAGTCCCACCGGCATTCCGACGCCCAGGAGCTCGACCGCCGCGACCATGCGCACCCGGGTTCGCCACTGCGTGAAGGTCATACCGGTCTCCGCACGGAAGGCCCTGGCGATGGTTCGCGCACTCATGGACGTGCGCCACGCCCAGTCCTCCAACGAACTGTCGTCCGCGGGATCGGCCATGATCGCCTCGGCGAGAGTGCGGATTCGAGGATCCTCCGGTGTCGGAACCCGCACGGGAGGCTGCGCTTCGTCGGCGATCATCTCCAAGCACACCTGTTGAGCGCGGAGTCTGCGGTCGCGTTCCATTCCGGTGTGGGCCAGGTGCAGCAGCATCTCGCGCAGGGCGGTGTTCATGGTCACCGTATGCGGCTCGCCCGCCTCCGCTTCCACCGCGTGCGGATGGATGTGGGTGCAGCACACCAGGGCTGAGTTCGCTTCATTGACCGAGTGGAGGGTACCGGCCGGCAGCCAGGCTCCTTCTCCGAGAGAGAGGGGCCACAGCTCTCCGCTCACGGTGATCGTCGCCGAGCGGACGTCGGGCCACATGACGACGTGCTCGCTGTGGCGGTGAGGTCTGCTCGAACACCGGTGCTCGAGCGTGGGGTGCCACCAGACGCTCTCGCTGGTGGTCGTGAGCAGGAACCCTTCGGGGACTGCTCGTCCGCAGAGGTCGGGCTCCGGTCCTTCGATCGGCCGTTCGCTCACTCGTGCGGTCATGCATCCTCCACGCTATTCGGTAAGGGTCACCTTACTATCCGGTGGCGGGGCGAGATCACGCGTGTGTCCGATACACGACAGAAACGGTCCGCCCCGGGGAAGCCGCGGTACCTAGTGTTGCTGTTCATGCACACCACCCTCGAGCTTCCCGCGGCGGCCACTGTCGGCTCAATGCTCACGCTCGCTCTGGCACGAGACGGGCGGGGCCGACGCCTGGGCTTCGCGACTTTCGGCTACATCTTGCACCAGGCATGTGAGACGGCGATCCCGATACTCATCGGGGTCGTCGTCGACCTCGCCGTCGTCCGTCGCGACACCGCGGCGCTCGCGCTCTGGATCGGGGTGCTGGCCGCGGTATTCGTCGTGCTCTCGCTGAGCTATCAGTCCGCGGCGCTGGCGATGGTTCGCGTGTACGGACACGGCGAGCACGATCTTCGTCAGCTCGCCATCGGCCGGGTGCTGCATCCCCGCGGCCGCGCGGCCCGTCGAGGAACGGGGGAGGTGCTGTCGGTGGCCAGTTCGGACACGTACCGGGTCGCCGGCGTGGCGTGGAGCATCGCTCTGCAAGGTGCGACACTGGCGGCTCTGTCGACGGCAGGCATCGCATTGCTGGTGATCTCCGTTCCGCTCGGGATCGGCGTCTTCGTGGGAGCCCTCGCGGTCCTGTTCGGCATGCAGGTGCTCGCGCGGCCGTTGGAGAGAGTGGGTCTGGCCGAACAGTCCTCGGTCGCCGCTGCCAGCGAGGTCGCGACCGACGTGATGTCGGGACTGCGGATCGTGCGCGGCCTGGGCGCAGAAGACGAGGTGGTGCGGCGTTACCGTGTCGCGTCCGCGGGATCGATGCGGGGCGCCGTCGCGGCGGCACATCGGCTGCTGACCTATCAGGCGGTGAGTACGGCGGTCTCGGTCGTGTACCTGGGGGTGCTCACGTTCGCCGCGGCGTGGATGGCTCTACGCGGAGACATCACTCCGGGACAGTTGGTGACCGTCGTGGCTCTCGCGCAGTTCCTTCAGCGGGCGCTCGAGTACATCGGCACTTTCGGTGCCAACTGGGCTCATAAGCGGGCCTCGTCGCACCGCGTGCACGCGCTTCTGTCGGAGCCGTTCGTACTTCCCGCCGGGGACGCCGCGGTGCGCGAATCCGAGGCCGCGGCGTTGACCTGGACGACGGACTCCACTGTGGTGGAGACGATCACCGGGCGCCTGGTGGGTGTGCGGGTCAGCGGAGCGGCCATGGCGCGAGCGGTGTCCGCTCGGCTGTCGCTGCGCACTCTGCCTGGGTCAGGCGAGGTGAGCGTGTACGGAGTGGACGCGCTGGCGGCCGGGCCGGACGAGTATCGGACGGTGGTGGCGTCCCCGCCTCACGATGCGGCCGTGTTCACGGGCACCCTGCGCGAGAACGTCACCGGACTCGGGGACGAGGGCTGGGACGCGGAGGTGATCCGGGCGGTGGCGCTCGACGACGTCCTCGAACACGTGGGATCGCCCGACGCTCAAGTCGGCGAGAGAGGACGGCGGCTCTCCGGCGGACAGCGCCAGCGCGTGCTGCTCGCGCGCGCCCTGCACTCGCCGGCGGAGGTGGTGGTTCTCGACGAGCCCACGTCTGCGCTGGACCCGCTGACCGAACTGCACGTAGCCGAGGGCCTGCGCCGACTCGGTCGCACGATCGTGGTCGTGACGTCGAGCAGTCTCCTGCTGCACTCCTGTCACCGGGTCGTCGACCTGACCAGCTCAGAACTCGCACTCTCGAACGAGAGCCGTCAAGAGTCGTCGGCAGGAGTCGATCGATGACACCGAACTCCGAGGCCGGATCAGAGACCGGCGATCTGCCAGTCGCGGACGGCCGCGAGAGCTGGCGACATCTGGCTGCGCTCCTCCGGCGTCAGGCGGCCATGTTGACGGCGGCCACGGTGGTGTTGCTGCTCGGGTCCGCGACGTCGCTGCTCACTCCGATTCTGCTCGGCCAGATCGTCGACGAGGTCCTTGACGACGGGCAGCTCGTCGACGTGGCCGTTCGAGCCGGACTCGTCGCCGGGACCGGGGCCTTGTCGGCGGCTCTGCTGCTCGTGGGAGGACGGCTACTGGTCGTCTGCCTGCAACGGGCGCTCGCCGAGCTTCGGGAGGAGGTGTTCGCCGCCGCGGTGCGACTCGACCAGCGACTGGTGGAGGACGCAGGCACGTCGGACGTCGTCTCCCGCGTCACCGGGGACGTCGAGGCGATCACCCAGTCCGTGTCGAGCGTACTGCCCAGGTTCGTACAGGCTGCATTCGTGATCGTCCTGACGCTCGTGGGGCTGGTGGCGCTGGACCCGTGGTTGGCATTGGCGGCGTTGGTGGCCGTACCGGTCGAGGTGCTCACGACCATGCGCTTCTTGCGCCGATCCCGGCCGCTGTACCGTCGGCTGCGCCGAGAGGAGGCCGCGCGGGGACAGACGATCATCGAGAGCGTCCGCGGCTCCGACACGGTGGTGGCCGATCGGGCACACACCCAGCACCTGGCGCGGATCTCGCTGCGGAGCCTCACCGCGGTCGAGACACAGCGTGAGACGACGCAGGCCCGCAACCGATTCAACGGCGGCCTCAACCTGGGTGAGTTCTTAGGCCTGGCCGCGGTTCTGGCCGTGGGCTTCTGGCGCGTCGCGGATGCGGGCCTGACGGTGGGGGCCGTGACCGCCGCCGCGCTGTTCTTCCATCGACTGTTCGCCCCGATCGGCTCACTGCTGTCGAGTATCGACGACCTGCAGCGTGCCGCCGCGGGTCTCGGACGACTGGTGGGCGTGCTCCTCGTCGACCCGGACAGCGCGATCCGCAGGGAGGTCGCGGACGCCGGCATCAGCATTCGCTCGCTGACGTACAGGTATCGACCGGATGCCGACGACGTCCTCGACGAGATCTCCGTGGACGTGCCTGCGGGAGGCACCGCGGTACTCGTGGGCGCATCCGGTTCGGGCAAGTCCACCCTCGCGCAACTGATCGCGGGCGTACTCGTCCCACGATCGGGAGAAGTACTCATCGGAGGGGTGCCGGCCGCGGAGGCCTGGTGCGGCGACCGGCGCGCGGTTCTGTTGGTCACGCAGGACACCCATCTGTTCGCCGGCACGCTCGCAGACAACCTCCGGCTGGCCGATCCCGATGCCTCGGACACCGACCTGTGGTCGGCTCTGGACACGGTGGAGGCCGACTGGGCGCACCGACTCGAGGGGGGCCTGGACGCCGTCCTCGGGAACGACCTCGATGATGCTCGCATTCAACAGCTCGCCCTGGCCCGCGTGCTGCTGGCGGATCCGGCGGTCGTGGTGCTCGACGAGGCGACCGCACACGGTGGCGTGGACGGAGCTCTGGACGGGGCCGTGGACGCGGTGGTCCGGGGGCGGACCGCGGTCATCGTCGCCCACCGCTTCGCACACGCGGAGACGGCTGATCGCATCGTCGTGATGGAGCGCGGGCGCGTCGTCGAATGCGGGAGCCACGGGCACCTGGTGCGCCGAGAAGGCGGTGCGTACGCGCGTCTGCACGCTGCGACCCTCGGCAGATGATCGATTCCGATCCGCCCACGAGTTCGCGCCCGGCGGCACCCGGTCGTCGAGCCGTCCGGACGCGGTTCTCATCAGCGGATCACTCGGGAGATGCATCTGCCCGACTGGGCTGACACTCGTCCGTCCACGGTCACTCGCCTCGGTAGACGGGGAACTCGGCGTGCTCGCCGTAGTCCTTCTCCTCCAGGTCGGCCAGTGCCTCCATATCGGCCTCGGAGATCTCGAAGTCGACCCGGGCGTTGGGGCGCATGTGGTCGGGGTCGGCGGTCTTGGGCAGCGAGACCGCGCCGAGCTGGAGCGTGTAGCGGATGCACAGCTGCGGTACGGAGACGTCGTACCTCCTCGCGATGGCCGCGATGCGCGCGTTGCCCAGGATCTGACCGTGGGCGATGGGGGAGTACGCCTCGACCAGGACGTCCTTGCCCTGGCAATGGGCGATCAGATCGCGGGGCGTGTTACCCGCGTGGACGAGGATCTGATTGACGTGCGCCGCGACGGTGCCGTTCTCGAGGACGTCGTCCAACTCGTCCGGAAGGAAGTTCGAGACCCCGATCGCGCGGATCCTTCCCGCCTCATAGGCCTCCTCCAGCGCCTTCCACGCGGCACGGTTGCCGTCCGAGTAGTCGCCGCCGCGGAAGTCCTCCCAGGGTTGCGGCGCGTGGATCAGCATGAGATCGATGTAGTCGATGTCCAGCTCGGCCAGGGACCCGTCGATCGCGGCCACGGCCCGATCGTAGTCCTTGACCTCGGCGGCGAGCTTCGTGGAGACGAACAGCTCGTCGCGGGCCACGCCGGAGGCGCGGACGCCTTCGCCGACGCCGCGTTCGTTGCCGTAGGCCTGGGCGGTGTCGATGTTGCGGTAGCCGATCTCGATCGCGGCCCTCACCGCGTCGGCGGCGTCGCCGTCGTCGATGAACCAGGTACCGAGCCCCAGCTTCGGGATCTCGACGCCGTTGGACAGGGTGTAGGTCTCGTTCAGGATGCTCATGCGTTCGCCTCGTCGTCGTCGGCCAGCCGGCCGTACTCGTCGTCGGTGACCGGTTCCAGCCACTCGTTGCTGACGCCTTCGCCGGGCGTGATGAAAGCCAGATGGCTGAACCACGAGTCGGCCTTGGCTCCGTGCCAGTGTTTGGTACCGGCCGGGACCCGGACCGCGGTGCCGGGCGCCATGCTGACCGGCTTCTCACCCTCCGCCTGATACCAGCCGGAGCCCGCCGTGCACAGCAGGATCTGGTCACCACCGCCGTCGCTGCCGTGGTGGATGTGCCAGTTGTTGCGACAGCCGGGCTCGAAGGTGATGTTGTTGACCGGCACGCTTCCATCCGTGACGGGGGCGTTGTAGCTCTGGCCGACGAAGTACTGCGCGAAGGCGTCGTTCGTCCGACCGAGCGGGAAGATCTGTTCGAATGAGTGGTTGCTCATGTCTTTCATCCTTGTTCGTCTCTGGGGTCGCCAGGGGATCTCGGCGCCGGCACGACGGCCTGCGAGGCCGCGACCGGCGAGACCTGCGGGGACGTGCCGACGACGCTGCCCGCCACTCGCGAGTACATGCGGGACCGCAGCTGATCCATCTTCCCCAGCGCTGTCAGCGCCGAGATCGTGACCAGGCTCCGATCGCGTTTGGACAGACCGTCTCGCTCCCAGACCTCGTCGAAGAGGACTTTGTCGGTGTAGTGCACCATGCCGGGGGCGAAGTCTCCGAAGGCGTTCCGCCCGCCGGTCCACCCGCTCGTGCTCTCAGCGTCGTCGCTCATGACGGCTCCTGTTCTGCTCGGATCTATCGGACGCTTCTATTCAACGCGTCCCGAGGCGAGCGTGGGATTCCCTGCTGAGGGGTGTACTGGCAGTTCCTTCGACGGAGCATCGGGCTCATGGCGAGCACCTGGCCGATCTCGACCGGGTCCGACGGGCCGGACGTCGCTCAGCGCCGCGGATCGACCATCACCTTTCCGGACGCATCGGCGGCCGCCGCGGCGAAGGCCGCGGCCACTTCGCTCAGTCCGACGGTCTGCGACACGATCTCGGAGGTCGGCACTCCGCCTTCGGCGGCGATGGCGAGCGCGGCGGCCACATCGGCCTCGGTGTAGGCCGCACAGCCCTGTATGCGGATCTCCCAGTCCTGGACGATCGGCATCGGCAACGACGCGGCCCGCGGCGGGACGCCGACGACCAGTACGGTTCCGGCGCGACGGACCAGGCGCACCGCCTGGTGCAGCGACGCCTCCGCTGCGACGCAGTCGAACACGACGTCCGCGGGACCGTCCAGGGCGGCGCGCACCCGCTCGTCGGCGTCGTCGGACGAGGCGAGGACTCCGGCGGCGGCGCCGATGCGCACCGCGCGGTCGAGCTTGCCCGCGTCCATGTCCGTCACGACGACGCGACCGGCTCCCGCATGCAGCGCCGCGACGACGGCGAGGACGCCGATCGTCCCGGCGCCGAGCACCGCGACTCGCGCACCGGTGAGGTCGCCGGCGATCCGCGCCGCGTGCACAGGTGTCGCGAGGCATTCGACGAGCACCGCGGTCGCGTCGTCGACGCCGTCGGGTACGGGGAACAGATTCCGCAACGGGGCGACGAAGTACTCGGCCATGCCGCCCGACCAGTGCCGGGAGACGTCGCATCCGATCCACGTCAGCCGCTCGCAGGCATTGGACCGCTCGGCCAGGCAGTTCGCGCACTCCCCGCAGGCGACGTTCGGCTTGAGTAGAACTCGTCGGCCCGCAACCAGATCGGAAGCGCCCTCACCGACCTCGGCGACGACGCCGACCGCCTCGTGGCCCGGTGCGTAGTCGCCGTCGAGAAACGGATGACGACCGGCGAGCGCGTGGGTGTCCGTACCGCAGATGCCGACCATCCGACTGCGAACGAGCACCTGACCCGGCGCGACCGCCGGGACCTGGCGCGTTTCGAGAACGACGTCGCGGGTGGGGCGGACAAGGGCGCCGCGCATCGTCGGAGCGTCGTCACTGGTGGACATCCCCCGAGACTACCGACGGCCGGTGTCGTCGCATGGGCCGCGTCGGTACGGTCCCGACGCGGTGTACCCGTGCGCGATCGGAGACCTCACTCCCGGTACGTCGGCGTCCCCTCGACGGTCTCACCGAGGGCGACGGTCATGACGACGCCGTACTCGGCGATGATGTCGCCCGCACACTCGCGCATCGCGGCCCACTCGGGCGACTTCGCGCTGGCCTCGTAGGCCGCGCGATCGGCGAAGCTCATCTCGGCGACGCGGTACGTCGCGGCCTCACCGCCCTCGAGCCCGTCGGAGGTGAGCGTCGTGACGATCGACTCCAGGTGCGGGACGGCGGCCGCCCGCGGCACGTGCTCGTTGACGTAATACTCCTCGAAGGCCTCGCGATCCTCCGGCTTCGGTGCGGTCCAGTACGCGAACAGCTTGTACACGGGTGTTCCTTCCATCGGCGGGGTTCGGGTCACCACTGATCCCAGTGGATGGCTTCTGCGGGGTCGGGACGCATGGCCGGTTTGAAGTCGGTGCCCTTCGTGAACGCGACGGGCGTCAGCGCGGCCATCGTCACCTCGTCGTTGGGAACACCCAGGACGTCGGCGGCCTCCTGCTCGCAGAACAGCATCACCGTGGTCCACGCGGTGCCCAGGCCGCGGTTGCGGGCGGCGAGCATGAACGACCACAGCGGCGGCAGCACGCTGCCCATCAGCGTCGTCTTGGCGATCGGCGGCCCCGACTCGGTGCGGCCCGGACCGCAGGCGACGACGAGGGCCGGGGCGCGGTGCATGTTCTCGGCGAGATAGTCGGCCGACGCCGCGGTGCGCTGCTGATTGGCGTTGCGCGCGTCGTCGCCCTTGTCGACGACGCCGATGTAGCCCGGCGTCTTCCGATAGATCTCGTATCCCTTGCGGTAGACGTCGGCCAGTGCCTTGCGCCGGTCGGCGTCGGTGACGATCACGAACTGCGTCAGCCACCGGTTCGACCCGGACGGCGCCTGCAGCGCGACGCGCACGCAGTCGGTGAGCAGTTCCCGCGAGACCGGTCGGTCGAAGTCCAGTCGTTTGCGGACGCTGCGCGTGGTCGTCAGGACTTCCTCAGCCGAGAGATCGAGGAGGTGCTCTGTCATATGGATCCTTCCCATCTGCCGAGTGCTTGTTCGGTACGGTAACCGAGCAAACGATCGGTCGTAGGGAGTTGGCATGAAATCCACGATGATGAGCGCTCCGCTGTCCATCTCGACGCTCGCCGAGCACGGGGCGGCGTACAGCTCAGACAGAGCCGTCGTCACCAAGACCGAAACCGGTTGGCGGACGGCTGCTTACGCGGACGTCGTCGCTCGTGCGCGACGACTCGCCAACGCCCTCGAAGACCTCGGGGTGGTCGGCGACGCCCGCGTCGGCACGTTCATGTGGAACAACCAGGAGCACCTCGAAGCCTATTTCGCGGTGCCGTCGATGGGCGCGGTGCTGCACACCGCGAACATCCGGCTCACCCCGGAACAGATCGCCTACACGGTCAACGCCGCGGGCGACCGCGTGATGATCGTCGACGATTCGCTCGCCGCGACGTTCGCCCCGGTGGTGCCCCTGCTGACCACCGTCGAGACGATCGTCGTCTCCGGGACGATCGACGACGCCGTGTTCGCCGGTGCGTCCCAGCGTGTCGTGTCGTACGAGGACGTCCTCGCCGCCGCATCACCCGATCGTGAGTGGACCGTCGTCGACGAACAGGACGCGGCCAGCATCTGCTTCACCACGGGCACGACGGGCAACCCGAAGGGCGTCGCCTACAGTCATCGCTCGATCATGCTGCAGAGTCTGGCCACCAGCGCCGTCGACGCCCTCCGCATCGGCAACAACGACACCATCCTCGTCGCGGTCCCCATGTTTCACGCGACCGCCTGGTGCTATCCGTACAGCGGATTCTGGGCGGGCGCCGACCTGGTCCTCCTCGACCGCTTCCTGGCGCCGCCGACCATCGTCGAGGCGATCGAGACGTTCTCGGTGACCTTCGGCAACGGTGTCCCGACGGTCTGGAACGACGTCCTGCGCCTGCTCGACGCCGAACCCGACCACGACCTCGGCTCGCTGCAACGCCTGGTGATCGGCGGCGCCGCCGCATCGGAGTCGCTCTTCGACGGCTTCGCCGACCACGGCGTCGACGTGGTGCAGGGGTGGGGGATGACCGAGTCGTCGCCGCTGGTCACCGTGGGCCGGACCTCGCGCGGGGTCGACGCCGAGACCGCCCGGCGACAACGCCTCACCCAGGGGCGAGTGATCTCCGGCGTCGAGATCCGGATCGTCGACCAGGAGACGGGCGAACCGCTCCCGCGAGACGGCGAGACCATCGGCGAGTTCGAACTGCGCGGACCGTGGATCGCGGGCGGGTATCTCGGCGTCGAATCCGACGGTCCCGCCGACAAGTTCCATGACGGCTGGCTGCGTACCGGCGACGTCGGCACCCTCGACCGAGACGGCTTCGCCAAGCTCACCGACCGTTCCAAGGACATCATCAAATCGGGCGGCGAATGGATCTCCTCGGTCGATCTGGAGAACACCCTGGCCGGGCATCCGGCGATCCGCGACGTCACGGTGATCGGCGTTCCCGACGAGAAGTGGGACGAGCGCCCGTGTGCGGTGGTCGTCGTCGAAGACGGCGCGACCGTCGGCGCCGAGGACCTGCGCACCTGGCTCGTCGGCCGCGTCGCCAAGTTCTGGATCCCCGAGAACTGGGTCTTCACCACCGCGCTCCCGCGGACGAGCGTCGGCAAGATCGACAAGAAGCTGCTGCGCGGACAGCGGGCGGACGGCGCGCTCGACGTGATGCGCGAGACGGGCCGGTGACCTCACTGGCCGACGGCGCCGACGATGCACGAGATCCGTCATCCGGACAAGCTGGTCGAGGAGTCGGCTCACGTCGAGGCCGTGGAGAAGATCCCGCGTCAGTGACCGCACGGGGAGACGATCGCCGCCGCGCCGACCGCCCCCGGGGTACGTTGAGTGAGTGCGATCGCCGATACCTGACTATCTAGCCGAAGCTCTCGGATCGGTGGAAGCCGATCACTCGGGGGAGACTGCCGACTACATTCCCGAACTCGCGTCGGCCGATCCGGACCGTCTCGCCGTCGCGATATGCACCGAGGACGGACGCCTCTACTCGCAGGGCGACTCGGACGTCGCGTTCAGCATTCAGTCGATCTCCAAACCGTTCGTCTACGCGCTCGCGCTCGCCGATCGGGGATTCGACGCCGTGATGGAGAAGGTGAGTGTGGAACCGAGCGGCGACGCGTTCAACGAGATCTCGTTCGAGGCGGGCACCGGCCGACCCTTGAATCCGATGATCAATGCGGGTGCGATCGCGGCGCACACGTTGGCCGGTCCGTCCGGCGCGACGCCACAGGAGCGGACGTCGCGGATCATCGACGGTCTCAGTGCGTTCGCCGGACGCCGGTTGACGGTCGACAGTGCCGTGTACGAGTCGGAGATCGCGACGGCCTACCGGAATCGAGCGTTGGCGAACATGTTGCGCGCCAACGAGATCATTGAGGGCGAGCCGCTCGACGCGGTCACCGGATACACGCGTCAGTGTTCGCTGCTGGTGACCGTCGACGACCTGGCCCTGATGGCCGCCACGCTCGCGAACCGCGGCGTCAACCCACTGACCGGGGCTCCCGTGGTGCCGGCCGAGGTCGTCCGCCAGGTACTCAGCGTGATGGCCACGTGCGGCATGTACGACGGTGCCGGGCACTGGATGACGAACGTCGGGATCCCGGCCAAGAGCGGCGTGGCAGGCGGAGTGATCGGTGCGCTGCCCGGACAGGTGGGCATCGCGACGTTCTCGCCGCGCCTGGATCGGCACGGCAACAGTGTCCGTGGCGTGGATCTGTTCCGCCGGTTCACCTCGGAGATGGGACTGCACCTGATGGAGGTGCCGCCGCCGGGCCCGTCGGTGGTTCGTGGACGTCGCATCGTGGGCACCGGCGACGACGCGGTCCAGGTCGTGTCGTTGCAGGGACGCATCCGCTTCGCGGGCGCCGAACGGGTCCTGCGAGAACTCGAAGACGATCCCCTCACGGCGAAGCGGGTCGCGATCAGTCTGGCGCGTGTCGCGACGATCGGTCCGGTCGGCCGTCGCATGCTCCTCGAGGCCCTCCGTCGGCTGACGCTCGACGGCCACGACGTGTACCTCATCGACCCCGACGGGGTGCTGCCGGATCCGGACCCCGGCGACGGCGGGCGAGTGACGGTGGTCGCCGGCCACGACGACATCGTCCGATGAGGCCGGTCGGCCGGGAGCGTCAGGCGCCGATGTGGGCGAGCCCCCGGTCGCGGGCCGAGTCATAGCCCCACAGCCAGTCGGTGTACTTGTAGCTCGAGGTGTCGCGGGTCCGAAACAGTTCGTTACGGGCGATGCGGCCCGCACCGTCCAGATGCCACAGGTCGCCCCACATGCGGCCGACGGTGATGATCCGATTGCAGCGCGGGGCGCGTTCGGCGTTCACCGCGCGCAGGATCTGCGGCCAGTTCGCGTTGTCGCCGTGCAGGTCTTCCGCGGCGTAGTCGGCCACGCATTTGGCGTCTTCGAGCGCCATCACAGCGCCGGACGCCAGGTACTGCAGCGGGGGATGGGCGGCGTCGCCGAGCAGCAGCATCCGGCCGTCCACCCACTCGTCGACCGGGTCGCGGTCGAACATCGGCCACCACCGGTCGGTCCACATGTGCTTGAGCGCAGACTTCACGGTGTCGTGGCAGTGGTCGTAGGCGGGGAGGAGTTCGTCGGCGCTGCCCCACTTCTCCTCGCCGCGTAGGAACGCCGGCGACTGGAAGACCGCGACTTGATTGAGCATGGTTCCGCTGCGCAGCGGGTACTGAATGAAGTGGCAGTGCGGTCCGATGTAGCCCACCACGTCGTCGAGTTCGGCGGCGAGTTCGGCCTCCTCCATCGGAATGGTGCCGCGGAAGGCGACGTATCCGGAGCCGACGGGCTTGTCGTCGTGCAGCTTCTTGCGCAGTGTGGAGTGTAGGCCGTCCATGCCCAGCACGACGTCGGCGGTGTGCACCGTGCCGTCGCCGAGTGTGACGTACGCCTGGTCGCCTTCGGTCACGACGTCGACCACGGTCGAATCGTTGATCAGTTCGGCTCCGGCGCGTTGTGCTGCCGTCACCAGTGCGGAGTGGAGGTCGGAGCGGTGTACGACGAAGTACACGCCGCCGTACCGCTGCTGGTAGTCGCGACCGAGGTCGACCTTCGTCAGCGTCTCCGCGGTGACCGCATCCTTGAACACCAAGTTCTTCGGCACGACGCCCTTGGCGATCACCTCGTCGTACACACCCAGATGCTGCAGGATTCGCGATCCATGCGGGCCGATCTGGAGGCCGGCACCCACTTCGCCGAATTCAGAGGCCTTCTCGAAGAGGGTGACCTGCGCACCCTTGCGGGCCAACGCGAGCGCGTTCGCTGCGCCGCCGATTCCGCCGCCTGCGACGATGATTCGACTCGTGCTCAGTTCAGACATGACTACTTCCTTTTCCTTCGGGTGCGGATTCGATCAGTGCGCCGGGGCCGCGACGGGCCCGTTGTGCGTCGGTACGGGGTAGCGGCGCGCAATGACCGCCAGCAGTGCTGCGGCGATCAGGGCGCTCACGCCGAACAGTACGAAGTTGGCGTTCGCGCCGAGGCCTGCGGCGAGCAGCCAACCGCCGATCTGCGGGGCGGCGACGGCGCCGATTCGGCCGACGCCGAGTGACCAGCCCAGCGCGGTGCCGCGCAAGTGGTCGGGATAGTACGACGCGACGGCGGCGATGATCAGGCACTGAGTACCGTGCGTGCCGACGCCTGCCAGCACGAAGATCACGTACACGACGGCGGTCGGCGGGGAGGTCAGCAGACCGAGCAGGGCTACGCCCGCGATCAACGCGGCGGCGACCGACGTCGGCAGCGTTCCGAACCGGACTCCTCCCCACGCCGTGACGAACGAACCCGCGACGGCACCGAGGTTCAGCGCGAGGGCGAAGGTCAGTGCACTGCCCAGGTTGGTGCCCTCGTTCTGCATCAGTTTGGGCAGCCAGGTGCCGAGTCCGTACCAGGCCAGCAGGGTCACCATGGTCACCAGAGCGAACATGATGCTGACGGTCCGCAGTCGCGGACCCAGAAGCGCGCGGAAGCCTTCGGTCTCCGAATCTCGCGGCGCGGCCGCCGGAGTCGTCGACGGGAGACACTTCATCGCCAGGGGGACCAACACGACCAACGGCACCAACGCGAACGCGAACATCGGACGCCAGCCCCAGTGCGGGATCACCGGGATGCCCAGCAGGGCCGCGGCCGAGCCGCCCAGCGGTACACCGGACATCATCATGGTGGCGACCGCAGCCCGCCAACGCGGCGGAACCAGTTCGGCGGCAAGCGCATTGGACGTAGGTACCAGTCCGCCGAGACCGAGGCCCGCGATGAAGCGCATCGCGCCGAACATCGCCGGTCCGGTTGCGACGGCGCACAACGTGGTGAAGATCGACAGCACGATCACGCACCCGATCACCGCGCGTTTGCGTCCGACACGGTCGGACAGGCGCCCGGCGAGCACCGCGCCGATCATCATGCCGAGGAAGGCGAGACTGCCGAGTGATCCGGCGGTCGAGGAACTGATGCCCCACTCGCCTTCCAGGCTGGAGATCACGTTGCCGTAGACGATGAGGTCGTAGCCGTCGAAGACGACGAACAGCCAGCAGACGACGATGGCGATGAGCTTGCCGCTGCTGATCTGGAGGACGCGATCGGCCGGAGCCTCCTGCGCATCGGATGTGGGCTGAGTGGTGAACATTCATCGACTGTGCTGCGGGTCACCGGTAGTCTTCAATATAGTTCTGCTATGCAGAATTCGAGTCGAGGCGGACAGAAGCCGACGAAGACCATAACCCGCCCTTCCTACGCGCTCGAATCCGTGGACAACGCCCTGCGTCTGCTGCAACTGCTGCGCGACGTGGGGGCGTTGCGGCTCAAGGACGCGGCGACCGAACTGGGGACCGCGCCGTCGACCGCCCATCGGCTGCTGTCGATGCTCGTATACCGGGGCTTCGCGGTACAGGATGAGAAGCGGCTCTACCATCCCGGACCCGCGATGGGGGTCGGTCCTGCCGAGAAGGGGTGGACCAGAGAGTTGACCGATCTCGCCAGGCCGCACATGGAGGCGCTGGCGATCCTCTCTGGCGAGGCGATCAACCTGGTCATCCGGGTGGGATCGCAGGTGCGTTTCCTGCACACCGCAGAATCGGACTCGATGTTGCGGGTCGGCGATCGGCAGGGGCAGGTCCTGCCTGCGGAACTGGCCGCGGGTGGTCGGATCCTGCTCGCGGAACTGCCGCGCAAGACGTTGGCTCAGCTGTATCTGCGGCCGGCTGGCGAGCCGGTGGATCCGCGGGCTGAGAGTGGACCGTACCGGGTGGACCGGCGACTTCCGAAGGGCGAGTTCGACGCCTTCGTCGCCGAGTTGGAGGCCGCCAAACGCGTCGGAGTCGCCATCAATCTGGAGCGGACCGAA
Source organism: Gordonia humi (assembly GCF_014197435.1). Lineage (NCBI taxonomy): Bacteria > Bacillati > Actinomycetota > Actinomycetes > Mycobacteriales > Gordoniaceae > Gordonia > Gordonia humi. Next base: position 4,356,489 of record NZ_JACIFP010000001.1, on the reverse strand, counting down.
GAAGGAGTCGCGGCGTTCGGGGTGCTCATCCGAAACAGTCAGGGGCGCGGAGTGGCGGGGTTGACCGCGGCCGTTCCGATCACCCGTTACCGCCAGCACCTCAACGGGTCGCTGGTTCCTCGTCTGCGCGAGACCGCGCGCGCCATCGAGATCGATGGCGGGCACATCGAGTGAGCGGAATCGGGTAGTGACACATCGCACCCGGTAGATTCTGTAGAGCAGAATTGTGTTCCGGGTTACGTCGGTGGCTCCCTACGGTGAGTTCAGTGCGCGATCGATGCGAGCGCAACGTTCCACCCGAGGAGAATCATGACGACGATCGACGAAGCCCTCGATCCGGAGCTCAAGCAGCTGTACACGGACTTCGAGGCAGAGAATCTCAACCCGCTGTGGACGCAGCTCGGCGACCTGATGCCGATGGCTCCGGCCTCCAAGGCCGAACCGTTCGTCTGGAGGTGGTCGACGCTCTATCCGCTGGCTCAGCGCGCAGGCGACCTCGTTCCGGTCGGCCGCGGCGGCGAGCGACGGGCCATCGCGCTGGCGAATCCCGGACTCGGCGGCGCCCCGTACGTCACGCCTACGCTGTGGGCCGCGATTCAGTACCTCGGCCCGAAGGAGACCGCACCGGAGCATCGCCATTCGCAGAACGCCTTTCGTTTCGTGGTGGAGGGCGAGGGCGTCTGGACAGTGGTCAACGGCGACCCGGTGGCCATGCGCCGCGGCGACTTCCTGCTGACCCCCGGGTGGAACTTTCACGGGCACCACAACGAGACCGATCAGCCGATGGCCTGGATCGACGGCCTGGACATCCCGTTCGTCCACTACACGGACACTGCGTTCTTCGAGTTCGGCGCGGACGGTGTCACCGACGACGCGACCCCCGACGTGTCACGGTCGGAGCGTCTCTGGGCGCATCCGGGCCTGCGACCACTGGTCGGACTCGACCGGCAGACCTCGTCGCCCATCGCCTGTTACCGCTGGGAGCACACCGATCGTGCACTCGCCGAACAGCTTGCACTCGAAGACGAGGGGCATCCGGGGACTGCTGAGCCGGGACATGCCGCAGTCCGATACACCAACCCGACCACGGGCGGCGACGTGATGCCGACCATCCGCGCCGAATTCCACCGGCTGCGGCCGGGGGCGGTCACCCGCCCGCGTCGCGATGTCGGTTCGACGGTGTTCCAGGTGTTCGACGGCGAGGGGCACGTGTCCCTCGCCGGTGTCGAGCACACCGTCGCCACGGGCGACATGGTCGTCGTACCGTCCTGGGTCGAGTGGTCGATCGGTTCGGACGCCGGCCTCGACCTGTTCACGTTCTCCGATGCACCCATCGTCGAACGCCTCCACCTGAACCGCACTCTGATCTCCGAAGGAGCCTGACCACCATGCGACTGACTACCCTCCGCCGTTCGGGCGGTACCGCCGCGGCCCGCGTCGATTCCGACACCTCGGCCACTCTCATCGACGGCTACGCGGATCTCTCCGAGCTGCTCGCCGATTCTGACTGGAAGTCGGTGGCGCAGAACGCCACCGGCGGCAGCGTCGACCTGACGTCCGCGGACTACGCGCCGGTCGTCCCCCATCCCTCGAAGGTCGTGTGCGTCGGCCTGAACTACGCGACGCACATCAAGGAGATGGGCCGCGACCTGCCGCAGTACCCGACTCTGTTCGCGAAATTCGCCGACTCGCTCGCCGGGCCGTACGACGACATCGTCGTCCCCGAGTACGCCGCCGCCCAGATCGACTGGGAGGCCGAACTGGCGGTCGTGATCGGCAAACAGGCGTACCAGGTCGTCGAGAGCGACGCCGCCGAGTACATCGCCGGCTACTCGGTCATCAACGACTACACGATGCGCGATTACCAGTACCGGACCATGATGTGGGACCAGGGCAAGTGGCTCGAGCGATCGAGCGGCTTCGGACCGTTCCTGGACACCGACTACCGGACCGGCACGGCGATCGAAGCTCGGCTGGACGGGGAGGTCATGCAGTCGGCCACCACCGACGACCTGGTGTTCTCGCCCGAGAAGCTCGTCGACTACGTGTCCCACATCGTCACCCTCCGTCCCGGGGACGTCATCATCACCGGTACCACCGGCGGTGTCGGACACGCTCGCAAGCCCGCGGTCTATGTGCGCGACGGTCAGACCGTCGAGGTGACGATCGAGGGCTTGGGCACCGTGAAGAACAAGACGATCGTCAAGTAGAGGTCCGCCGCGATGATCTTCTCCGACCTGGACCTCGACGAACGTCTGCTCATCGCACGACGAGGCACGTCGTACTTCGCCCAGCGGCTCGCCGAACTCACCGACGAGCAGCTCGACGAGCCGAGCCTGCTCGAGGGGTGGTCACGCAAGCACTTGGTGGCACACGTCGGCTACAACGCCGCGGCGCTGTGCCGCCTGCTCGACTGGGCCGCCACCGGCGTCGAGACACCGATGTACGGCTCACCGGAGCAGCGCGCGCAGGAGATCGCCGAGGGGGCGACTCTCACCGCCGCCGCACTTCGGAACCTCTTCGCGCACACGGTAGCCCGGCTCGACGAGAAGTGGCGAAACCTACCGGACGACGCGTGGTCCGAGCAGGTGCGCACGGCTCAGGGCAGGACGGTCCCGGTATCGGAGACCGCGTGGATGAGAACCCGAGAGGTATGGATTCACGCGGTCGACCTCGCGAACGGCGGCCGCTTCGGCGACTTCCCGGACGTGGTACTCGATTCGCTGCTGACCGACATCGTCGGGATGTGGCGCGGCAGGGAACTCGGCGGCAACGAACTGGGCGGCGGGATCGTCGTCGAGGTCGACGGTCGCGAGGCGATTCCGGTGCGACCGGTGTCGGGTGGATCGGGGCGGTCGACGTCGACAGTCGTCGGGCCGCTGCCCTCGGTGGTCCGGTGGGCCGCCGGACGAGGCGGAGTCGGCCTCACCGTCGGTGACGACGTGGAGCCGCCGCGCTGGCTCTGACCCGCGTCTACAGATTGGAGTCGAGCGCCGGGAAGCCCGAGGGCAGTTCCGCGGCCCCCGCCGTCGGACCCGACAGATCCAGTTCGCAGTCGAAGCCCAGACTGTAGGCGGTCATCGACAACGAGCCCGCCGCGTACCCCTTGATCAGGGGCTGCAGCGGCCGACCGTCGGCCAACCCGGCGATGTACAGCATCGGCAGGAAGTGATCCGGGGTCGGCACGGCTTTCGCGAAGTCCCGGTGGGCATCGAGGGAGAGGACCTTGGCCGGATCGTCCTGCAGGAGTTCGCCCGCAGCGTCGTCGAAACGGTGCGCCCAGTCGAAACCGGTGTCCGGCTGCGAGAAGTCGACCGCGCGCAGGTTGTGCACGATGTTGCCGCTGCCGACGATCAGGACGCCCTGTTCGCGTAGCGGAGCGAGTTTGCGCCCGATCTCCATGTGGTGGTCGAAATCCTTGAACGCGTTGAGCGACAACTGGATCACCGGGATCGACGCATCGGGGAACGCATGTGTCAGGACCGACCAGGTGCCGTGGTCGATGCCCCAACTGTCCGCGTCCAAACCCACCCACGTCGGTTTGACGACGTCGGCCACCAGTTCGGCGATCTCCGGCGCTCCGGGCGCCGGATACTCGACGTCGAACAGTTCCTGCGGAAAGCCGTAGAAGTCGTGGATCGTGCGGGGGAGCGGCATCGCCGTGACCGCTGTCGCGTTGGTGTACCAGTGCGCGGAGATCACCACGATCGCGCGAGGAGTGGGGACCGCCGCGCCGAAGGCCTTCCACGACTCGGTGTAACGGTTGCGCTCGATCGCGTTCATCGGATTGCCGTGCCCGATGAACGCGGCAGGCATGATCGTCGTACTCATCAGAAAGGCCCTCCTAGGCTGCGAAGATCCGCCTTCGACGGTACGCGACCGGAGACGAGACGGGTGGGTGATCGGCGGCTCGGCACGCTGCACGAGTCGGTCGCGCTGAGTCGAGTGCGCGGACCCCTAGCGCTGGGGCGGAGCGAATGTCAGATATCCGCTTCCGGAGCCGGGCGGCACCGCTTCGTCGAGGGCGGCGAGGTCGTCGTCGGACGGGGTCCACATCACCGATGTCGCGTTCGCGGCGATCTGCGTCGACGACGTCGCGCCCGCGATGATCGTGTCGACGGCGGGCTGAGCGCGTAGACCGCCGAGCGCGACATCGAGCATGCTGATGCCGCGCTCGTCGGCGAATGCGCGAATCCCCTCCACGATGTCCCAGTTCGCGCCGTCGTACCGGAACGACTCGGTGACCAGTCGCGATCCGGCGGGTGCGGCCGCATCCCGCGAGTACTTGCCGGTGAGCAGTCCGTACGCGAGCGGGAAGTACGGCAGCAGGCTCATCCCGTAGTGCTCGAGTGCGGGCACGAGTTCGGTTTCGGCGCTGCGGTTGTAGAGCGAGTACTCGTTCTGCGCGGTGATGAAGTGCTCGCTGCCGATCGCATCGGCGACGCCCGCCGCATCGGCGACCTCCCAGGAGGCGAAGTTCGAGCAGCCGATGTAGCGGACCTTGCCCGATGCGACGAGGTCCGAGAGCGCCGACAGCGTCTCGTCGATCGGCGTGATCCGATCCGGTGTGTGCAGCTGGTACAGGTCGATGTAGTCGGTGCCCAGGCGCTGCAGGCTGCCCTCGACGGCCCGCATGATGTACGAACGGCTCGCCCGGTTGGTGTGGGTGCCCGGATACAGTCCGCCGTTGTCCATGCCGAACTTGGTGGCGATCACCACTTCGTCGCGGCGTCCCCCGAGAGCCTTGCCGAGCATGACCTCCGACTCGCCCGCGCTGTACGAATCGGCGGTGTCGAAGAAGTTCACTCCGTTGTCGAAGGCGCCGTAGACGACGTCGTCGGCGGCATTCTGATCGATGCGTCGGCCGAACGCGTTGCAGCCGACGCCGAGCGCCGACACGACCAGGCCGCTGTTTCCGAGAGGGGAGTAGTCCATGGATCGCACGGTACTCGCGGGGCGGTGAGGCGGCGAGTCGTGAGCGCCACCCAGCACCGTGATCTCGGCGGCAGCGTGATCCGCGCGGTGTGACGGGGTCGTCGTCCGCGAGGGGATGCGTCACCGGAATTAGTCAGCCTAGACTGATTAATCATGACGAGTTCGGACGACGCATACGCGGTCGCGGGGGAGATCCGCGTGACATTCGGGCGCCTGCGCAGGCGCTTCCGGGCCGTCGCGCACCACGACGAGCTCACCCCGTCGCAGATGGTCGTGCTCTGGCGGCTCGCACGGGACTCGATGACCGCGGGCGAACTCGCGGCGGCCGAGCACGTGCGTCCGCAGTCGATGGCGGCGACTGTCGGCGTCCTGCTCGACAACGGATACGTCGAGCGTGAGCCCGACCCCGCCGACCGGCGTCGGCATGTGCTCTCCCTGTCGGTCGACGGTCGTGCCATCATCGACGGCACGCGCAAGGCGCGCGACGAGTGGCTGGCTCGCGCGGTGTCCGAGCGACTGACCGCGGACGAACGGGAGACGCTCCGCGCCGCGCTGCCGCTGCTGTCGAGAATCGTCGAATGACGGCGGTTCGGGTGAACGGGTCGGCGAGCAACGAGTCCGGCGGCGCCTTCGACCGCGGACTCCTGGCACCGATGCTCGGTGCGACGGTCCTCAATCCGATCAATTCGGCGATCATCGCCGTATCACTCATCCCGATCGCTCGGGCCCTCGACGTTCGGCTCGGACAGGCGCAGTGGCTGGTGTCCGGGCTCTACCTCGCCACCGCGGTGGGCCAGCCGGTCGTCGGCCGCCTGGTCGACCTGTTCGGCCCGCGCAGGCCCTACCTGGTACTGACCGGCCTCGCCGGCGTGGCGGGCGTGCTCGGCGTCCTCGCTCCGAATCTCGACGTCCTCATCGCGGCGCGCGTACTCCTCGGCGTCGGAACGTGCGCGGGTTTCCCCGTGTCGATGTACCTGATCAGATCCGAGGCGCAGCGCACCGGAAAGGCGAGCCCGACCGTCGTGCTGACGGCGCTGGCGGTGTGCGGTCAGGCGATCTCGGCAGTCGGTCCGTCGCTCGGCGGAGGCCTGATCGCGCTCGGCGGCTGGCGGGCGACGTTCGCCGTCAACATCCCGCTCGCCCTGTTCTGCCTGTACGTCGGCGCCCGCCGACTGCCGTCGGTGCGCAGCACCGCCACCCTGCGCTCGATCGACTGGCCCGGCGTGACCCTGTTCACCGGCGCGCTCGTCGCCGCTCTCCTGTATCTGATGGACCCCGAGCTCACCGACCTCTACCTCCTGGTCATCGGCATCGCCGCGGCCGTCGCGCTGGTCGTGGTCGAGCGGCGCCGCGACGATCCGTTCCTCGACGTGCGCATCGTGTCGGGCAATCTGCCGCTGACGGCGACGTACGTGCGGAACATGCTCGGATACACGGTGGCCTACACCGTTCTGTACGGGTTCGCGCAGTGGGTGCAGGACGGGCGCGGGCTGTCGCCGTCGACGGCGGGCCTCCTCCAACTGCCGTTGGCGCTGTCGGCGATCGCGGTCTCCGCGATCACCGGACGGTCGCCGAAGATCCGGAACAAGCTGTTCGTCGGCGCCGTCGTCCAAGTGGTCGTCGCGGGCCTGCTACTGCTGATGCACGCGTCGTCGCCGCTGTGGCTGCTGTTCGTCTTCGCGGCGATCGCCGGAATCCCGCAGGGGCTCAACGGACTCGGCAACCAGAACGCCGTCTACGGCCAGGCCGATCCAGAACGCATCGCCGCGTCGGCCGGTCTGCTGCGCACCTCCATGTACATCGGTGCGATGACGTCGTCGGTGGTGCTCGCACAGCTCTTCGGCGACGACGCCACCACCGCGGGCCTGCACGAGGTGGCCTACGTCCTGCTCGGTGTCGCCGCGTTCGGCGTCGTCCTCGTCGTCGGCGATCGGTCGCTCCGTCGTGTCGGCCTGTCCGGCTGACTCACACACCTTCACAGATCATCAACGAAAGGGAACCATCATGCCGCTCACCCAGATCGACGAGAAGTCCGCACTCGTCGTCATCGACCTGCAGGCCGGCATCGTCGGCCGCTTCGGCGACGCGGCGACCGACGTCGTCGCCAACTCGGCGGTGCTCGCCGCCGAATTCCGCAAGGCGGGCCAGACCGTCGTCCTGGTCAACGTGTCGGCGACCCCGCCGGGACGCAACGACGTGGGCCGCGGGCCGGTCGAGTTCGGCGACGGCGACATCGTCGTCGACTCCGCCCTCGGCGAGAGCGCCGACGACATCCGCGTCACCAAGCGCGCCTGGGGCGCCTTCACGAACACCGGCCTCGACGCGAAGCTGCGTGAGCGCGGCGTCACCCAGGTCGTCATGACCGGCATCTCGACGTCGATCGGTGTCGAATCGACCGCGCGCAGCGCCTTCGAGCTCGGGTACAACGTCGTCGTGGTGACCGATGCGATGGCCGATTCGAGCCCGGCGTCGCACGATCACGCGGTCAGCACGGTGTTCCCGAAACTCGGCGAGGTCACCTCCACCGCGCAGATTCAGGCGAAGCTGACTGGCGCCGCGTAGGTCGTCCCCGGTCCGGCGACCGCGTGGGGTGTCTCGACGGTGGGCGTCAGCTCAGCAGATCCTTCACCATCGGGACCACCTTCTCGCCGTACAGCTCGATCGAGCGCCGCTGAGCGCCGTGCGGGACGGGCTGGTCGAACTTCAGGTCGAAACGGTCGACCTTCAGGGTCCCCAGGGTGCGTGCGATCTTCCGTGCCACCACCTCGGGCGAGCCGAGATACAGTGCGCCGTCGGTGATCTCGTCGTCGAAGTCGGAGGCGGTCGGTGCGGGCCAGCCGCGTTCGACGCTCATGCGGCGACGCATGGCGAACCATCCGTCGTACACCAGCTCGCGCGCCTGCCCGTCGGTGTCGGCGACGAGGCCCGGCGAGTGGATCGCGATCGGCGCCCGCGGGCGGCCGAACTGCTCCTGGGCGCGTTCGAACAGGTCGATGTAGGCGGTGAAGCGTTCCGGCGCGCCGCCGATGATCGCCAGGAACAGCCCGAATCCGTGCTTGGCCGTGCGCACCACCGACTCCGGCGATCCGCCGACACCGACCCACGTCCGCAGGCGCTTCTCGGTCGTCGGGAACACGAGTTGGTCGGTCAAGGCGGCCCGCGTCGATCCGCTCCAGGTCACCGGCTTCTGCTCGAGCAGCTTCGACAGGAGATCGAGCTTCTCTTCGAACAACACCTCGTAGTCGGCGAGATCGTAGCCGAAGAGGCCGAACGACTCGATGAACGAACCGCGTCCGGCGACGATCTCGGCACGACCGTTCGAGACGGCATCGAGTGTCGCGAAGCGTTCATAGACCCGTACCGGATCGTCGGAGGAGAGGACCGTGACGGCCGATCCCAGCCGGATGTGCTCGGTCCGACCCGCGATCGCCGCCAGCACCATCTCCGGGCTCGACACCGCGAAGTCGGGACGATGGTGTTCGCCGACTCCGAAGAAGTCCAGTCCCAGCTGGTCGGCGGCGACGGCGTCGTCGACGAGATCGCGGATCACTTGGGGATGGGGCACGGGCCGACCGTGCCCGTCCGTGGTGACGCCGCCGAACGTGTCCAAACCGAACTCTGTCATGGTCGATCAGAACGCTCGCCGGGCCCAGGTATTCCCGCGCGGCACCGGGTGCCACGCGGACACGCGGATCGGCAGCAACTAACCTGTGAGGCGACAACCGAAATCAGGTCGCCCCTCGTCGGCGGCCCGTGGTGATCAGGAGTGAGAGTGAACCTCATCGGCGTGATCGGTGGCGGCACCATGGGTGCCGGCATCGCAGAAGTGTGTGCCAAGTCCGGCAGCGACGTGCTCGTGCTGGAGACCAAGCGGGAGTTCGCCGATGCGGCGATCGAGCGGATCACCTCATCGATCGGTCGCGGCGTCGTCAAGGGCAAGATCTCGCAGGAGGACGCCGATGCGGCGATCGCCCGGGTGCGCGTCACCCTCGACGTCGCCGAGTTCGCCGACCGCGAGCTCGTCATCGAGGCCGCTCCCGAGGTCGAGGCGATCAAGCACGACATCTTCGCCGAGCTCGACGACGTCGTGAAGCCGGAGGCGATCCTGGCCACCAACACCTCGTCGATCCCGGTCATCAAGATCGCCGCCGCGACCAAGCACCCGGAGCGTGTGGTCGGCGTGCACTTCTTCAATCCGGTGCCGGTGATGCCGCTGGTCGAGATCATCTCCACCCTGCTGACCTCGGCGGAGACCGCCGCCGCCGTCACGAAGTACGCGGGCGAGACACTCGGCAAGACCACGGTGCAGGCGGGCGACCGCTCGGGTTTCATCGTCAACGCCCTGCTCATCCCGTACCTGTGCCAGGCCATCCGCATGTACGACTCGGGTTACGCCACCGCCGAGGACATCGATGCGGCGATGAAGGGCGGCTGCGGTTACCCGATGGGGCCGCTGACCCTGTGCGACACCGTGGGCCTCGACATCTGCCTGGCCGCGGCGGAGTCGCTGTACGCCGAGTTCGCCGAGCCGCACTTCGCGCCGCCCGCGCTTCTGCGTCGCATGGTGGACGCGGGACGGCTGGGTCGTAAGAGCGGCCGCGGCTTCTACGACTACAGCTAGGGCGTGTCTCCCAAGTCTGGGCGCCGTTGCGCGGCATGCTGCTTTCGTGGGAACCACGAGATCGCGTTTTCAGGTGTTCACAGACGATGAGTGGGATCTGATCGAACCATTGCTGCCGTCTAATGCCGGCAAGCAAGCGCGTCCGTTCGCCGACAACAGGCGTGTTGTGGAAGGCATCGCCTATCGGTACCGAGCCGGGATTCCGTGGCGGGATCTGCCGCGTGATCAGTTCGGTCCATGGCAGACGGTGTGGAAGCGACACCGCCGCTACGCGGCCGATGGAACCTGGGACCTGATCCTGGCGCATGTCCTTGCCGACGCTGACGCCGACGGGGACATCGACTGGAGCGTCTCGATCGACGGCACGATCAACCGTGCACACCAGCACGCGACGAACACGACCCGACCCGAGCAGGACACAGGGGGCATCCTCGAATTACAAGAATCTCCCCTTCGAGGAGATTGAACCAGCAGGTCACGGCATCGGCCGATCCCGTGGAGGACTGACCACGAAGATCCATCACGCCGTCGACGGCAACGGTCGGCCGCTGGCCGTGGTGATCACCGGCGGCCAGCGTAACGACGGCGTCATGCTCCCGGCCGTACTGGAAGACATTTACGTTCCCCGCCACGGCCCGGGAAGGCCGCGGACCCGGCCGGACACGGTCATCGCCGACCGCGCCTACGCCTCCGGCGTCACCCGCGGCTATCTGCGGCGGCGCGGAATCTGCGCGGTGATCCCGGAGAAGCAGGACACGATCGCAGCCCGTGGTCGGCGTGGAAGCAAGGGCGGACGACCACCGGCCTTCAATGCCACCGCCTACAAGAACCGCAACGTCGTCGAGCGTTCGTTCGCCTACATCAAACAGTGGCGCGGTCTGGCCACTCGCTACGACAAACTCGCGATCACCTACCGGGCCGGGGCCGTCCTCAGCGCAATCCTGACCTGGCTACGCAGATAAAGGAGACACGCCCTAGCTGTTCGCACTTCGGCACTCGAAACGACCGTAGCGGTCGTTTCGAGTGCCGAAGTCGTTTCAGACCCCGGCCTGGCGCCGTAGGCCGTCGAGGATCAGGTCCAATCCGGCGCGAAACTGGTCGCCGTCGTCGTGGACGGCGAACTCGTCGACGATGTAGTGGATGAACGGATACTCGTCCGGATCGAGTTCGCGCCATTCGTCGGCTGCCCGAGCGATGTACTCTTCGCCGGTCATCGAGCCGTCGATCACTTCGGCGGGGGGCTGCTGACCGAGGTCGGTGGCGGTGCCGATCACGAATCCGAGAACCGCGGACACCCCGTGGAAGCTCTCGCGAGGCCCCATCCCCAGGCGCATCACGTGGCGACCCAACTTCTCGTACACGATCATGCCGTTGGGCTGAGTTCCGGTGTCGCGCATGAGATATCCGCCGAGCCACGGTCGGTCGACGACGGCTTCGAACAGTGCCACGGCCACCGCGCGGATGTCGGCGATCGGGTCGTCGGTGTCGACGAACTCGTCGGTGAAGGCGACGACGTCGCCCAGCACGTGATCGCTGGCACGGTCGAGCAACTCCTCCTTGTTGGCGACGTACCAGTAGATGCTCGCGACGCCGCCGCCCAGCCGCGCGGCCAGCGACCGGAAGGTGAGCGCCTGCTCACCCGCCTCGTCCAGGATCGCTACGGCCTCGCCGATCACCGTGTCCATCGAGTGCGAGGCGCGACGTCGAGTGTGTGTCTTGACTGCCATGTGTTCCTCCTCCTCTCTTGCATCGTATCGAACGCTGTTCTATCGTATGGAACATCGTTCGATACTCGAACGTCGTTCGATGAAAGGAGGTGTCTCATGTCCACCGCTCTTGAGACCCCACAGAGCCGCACCTACACATCCCTGCGTGCGGCGTGGATCCCGATGTTCGCCCTCTGCCTGGCATTCTTCGTCGAGATGGTCGACAACACGCTGCTCACCATCGCCCTGCCGACCATCGGCCGAGACCTCGGCAGCGGCACCACCGCACTCCAGTGGGTGACCAGTGCGTACTCGCTCACCTTCGGCGGGCTGCTGTTGACCGCGGGCTCGATCGCCGACCGATTCGGCAGACGCCGTGTCCTGCAGTTCGGACTCGGGGCGTTCGGCCTGATCAGCCTCGCGGTGCTGCTCGTGCACTCGACGGGGGAGCTGATCGCCCTGCGCGCGGCTCTCGGTGTCGCGGCCGCGGCGATGGCGCCGATCACGAACTCCCTGGTCTTCCGACTGTTCGACGACCAGGCGCTGCGCATGCGCGCGATGACGGTGATGATCGTCGTCGGCATGAGCGGCTTCATTCTCGGACCCGTTCTCGGCGGCACCGCGCTCGCGCACATCGGCTGGGAGTGGCTGCTCCTGGTGAACGCGCCCATCGCGCTGATCGCGTGGATCGGTGTGCGGATCGGCGTCCAGCCCGACCGCGCGGAGGACCTGACGAACGACCGACTCGACCTGCCCGGCGCCGTGCTGAGCATCGCCGCGATCGGCTTCGGCTGCTACACGCTGACCTCCGGTATCGACCACGGCTGGGCGTCGCTGCCGACACTCGGATCACTGGCCGGCGCGATCGTCGCCCTCGCCGCGTTCATCTGGCGTGAGCGGTCCGCGAAGCAGCCGATGCTCGATCTGAAGGTCTTCGCCGACGGGACCGTGCGCGGTGCGGCCATCGCGCAGATCGCGACGTCCATCGCCATGGCCGGCGTCATGTTCGGTCTGATCCTGCACTTCCAGTACGCGTACGGCTGGAGCCCGATGAAGGCCGGTCTGGCCAATCTGCCGCTGGTCCTCACGATGATCCTGGGCACCCCGGTCTCGGAGTTCCTGATGAAGCGGTTCGGCCACCGCATCGCGTGCCTGGTCGGCGCCGTCCTCCTCGGCGGCTCCCTGGCGGGTCTCGCCTGGGGCGTCGACCACGGCTACATCGCGATCGCGATCTTCATGGTGACCCTGACGCTCGGCCTGCGGACCGTCATGACGATCGGTGCGGTCGCGCTCGTCGGGGCGATGCCCGAGAACCGGACGTCGCTGGGCGCCGCGCTCAACGACACCGCCCAGGAGGTCGGCACCAGCGTGGGCACGGCCGTCGTCGGCACGCTCATCGCGGCACTGGTCACCGCGACACTGCCCGCGGGCGTGTGGAGCAGCGACCTCGTGGCCTCGTTCTTCCATGGCGAACGGATCGCTTATGCGGCGCTCGCGGTGGCGGTCGGAGCGATCGCGGCGCTGGGTGCGTTCACTCTCACGGACCCTCGGGAGACCGACGACCACTGAACACCCGCGCGAGCAGGACCTGACATTCCCGGAACGGTCGTCCAGTGGCGCAGCGGGCGGGCGCGCGGACGGGGACGCGCGAGTGCGACCATATGGGCATGACCGCAACGCTCGTCGCGAAGGACGTCTCCGGCGGGTACGCGCACCGCGTCCTGTTCGATCACCTCGATCTCACCGTCGCACCGGGCGACGTGGTCGGCGTCGTCGGAGCGAACGGGTCGGGGAAGTCCACCCTGCTGCGGATTCTCGGCGGCGAGCTCGCGCCCCTGGCCGGCACGGTGTCGGCGACGCCGCCGGACGCGTTCATCGGCTGGCTGCCGCAGGAGCACGAGCGTGTGCCGGGCGAGACGGTCGGGGAGTACGTGGCTCGTCGGACCGGGTGCGCGGCGGCCACCGCGGCGATGGAGTCCGCGGCGGAGTCGCTGGCCGACGGCGACGCCGCCGCGGATCGGTATGCCGCGGCACTGGACCACTGGTTGGCGACCGGTGCCGCCGACCTCGACGATCGGCTGCCCGCGGTGCTCGCCGACCTCGGCTTCGGCGACGTGGCGCCCGAGTCGACGCTCATGACCGGGCTCTCCGGCGGCAGGCCGCACGCGTCGGGTTGGCCGCGCTGCTGTGCTCGCGCTTCGACGTCGTGCTGCTCGACGAGCCGACCAACGACCTCGATCTCGACGGTCTGGAACGACTCGAGGACGTGGTGCGAGGCATGCGCGGTGGGGTCGTGCTGGTCAGTCACGATCGAGAGTTCCTGGCGCGCACCGTGACCCGCGTGCTCGAGCTGGATCTGGCGCAGCACACCAACACCGTCTACGGCGGTGGCTACGAGAGCTATCTCGCCGAGCGAGAGGTGGCCCGACGCCACCGCCGCGAAGAGTACGAGGAGTACGCCGAACGCAAGGCGGACCTGCAGGCGCGGGCGCGGACCCAGCGCGAGTGGTCGAGTCAGGGCGTCCGCAACGCCATGCGCAAGAATCCGGACAACGACAAGGTCCGGCGCCGCGCGGCGTCGGAGTCGAGCGAGAAGCAGGCGCAGAAGGTCCGGCAGATGGAGAGCCGGATCGCTCGGCTGGAGGAGGTCGTCGAACCACGCAAGGAGTGGGTGCTCGAGTTCACGATCGGTGCCGCGCCGCGGTCGAGTTCGGTGGTGGCGACCCTCAACGACGCGGTGCTTCGACAGGGCGAGTTCGTACTCGGTCCGGTATCGTTGCAGGTCGATGCGGGAGATCGGATCGGGATCACCGGACCGAACGGTGCGGGCAAGTCGACGTTGTTGCGGATGCTTCTCGGGCGCGTCGCGCCGGACTCCGGCAGTGCGACGCTGGGTGCGAGCGTGCAGATCGGCGAGATCGATCAGGCTCGCGGACTGTTCACCGGCGAGCAGGCGCTCGCCGAGCGGTTCGAGGGTCTGGTCCCGGAGTTCGCCACCGCCGACGTGCGGACGCTGCTGGCCAAGTTCGGGCTTCGAGCCGATCACGTCGGCCGGGCCGTCGACGATCTCTCGCCCGGTGAGCGGACACGCGCGGCTCTCGCGCTGCTGCAGGCCAAGGGCACCAATGTCCTGGTCCTGGACGAGCCGACGAACCACCTGGATCTCGCGGCGATCGAACAGCTCGAATCGGCGCTCGCCTCCTACGACGGCGCGCTGCTGCTGGTGACCCACGATCGCCGGATGCTGACGAATGTGAACGTCGACCGCCGATGGCGTCTCGACGGCGGTCGAGTGTCGGAGTCGTAGCGCGCTAGAGCATCCGCACCACCATCGGCTGCGCGCCGTCGGTGCGCTCGGGGACGATGTGGACGACCGTCCCGGACTCCTTGGCCTCGATCATCGTGCCGTCGCCGAGGGTCATCGCGACGTGCTGGGAACCGCCCGGACCCCAGAAGATCATGTCGCCGCGCTTGCGCTCGGCGAGCGGGATCTGCGGGCCCGCCGTGTACTGGTAGCCCGAGTACTTCGGAATGTCGAGACCGACGCCGGCGAACCCGTACTGCATGAGGCCGGAGCAGTCGAAGCCGACCTTCTGGAAGTCGCCGTAGCTGTCGGCCACGCCACCGTCGCGTACGCCGAGGGTGGGACCGTTCGCGTCGCCGCCGCCCCACGCGTAGGGGACTCCCAACTGCGACTTCATGCGATTGACGACCACTTCGATCGCCTGGGGTCCGCGCAGACCCGGGCGGATCGCGTCGCCGTCGCCGCCGAACAGCGACCCGAGTGAGCCGTTGCCGATCCGGGTGAAGACGCTGTCGTCGCCCTGTTCGAACGGGTTGGCGCCGCCGATGCCGAGTTCGTCGAGCAACTGCGAGTGCGGAATCTGCTGCTGGCCGATGAGGCTCGCCAGGAGCGCCTGGCCGCTGTCGGCGGCGAGCTTCGCCGCGGCCTCGGCCGCCTGTGCGAGGGCGTCGTCGCCGTCGACGGGTCTGGTCGGTATCGCGTCGACGGCGTCGCCGAGACCGTCGGTCACCGCATCGGGGAGACGGGGCGCCCCGGGCTTCGGCTGAGCCCGCGCGGTCGGCGCCGGCCGTCCGCGCAGCTTCGCCAACCGCACGGCGAGATCGTCGCGCTGCTTCACCAGATCGGTGCGCCTGCTCTGCTGGGTGCGCATCGCCTCCTGCGCGGCCTGATACGCCGAGACGGCGTCGTCGCGTCGGTCGGCCGCATCGGTCGCGGTGGCCGAGGCCTGCCGCTGGGCGACCTCGGTGGCGGCGACCCGGTTGGCCTGTCGGTTACGGGCCACCTGGAGCCTGCGCACCGCGCGCTGCTGCTGCGCCGTCACGCGGTCGACGGCCGACAGCTTCTCGAGGACCGTGGACGGATCGTCGGAGGCGACGTACTCGGTCATCGCGCCGCGGTTGTCCCCCTGCCGGAACACCGTCCGCACGAAGTCGTCGAACTCGCGTTGTGCCCGCTCGACCTCGGCGCCGACCGCGGTCAACGACTTCTTGGCGCCGGCGTTCGCCGACACCGCGAGCTGCCGGGCCGCCATCGCGTTCTGAAAGTCGACGAGGGCCTTGTTGACGTGCTCCTGCTTCGCGGCGACGGCGTCGGACAGGTCGGTGAGAGTCTGATCGACGTCGGCGATCCGATTGATCAGCGAGGCGATCGGATTCGATTTCGTGGGTTCGGCGACCGCCGGACCGGCGGTGAGCAGACCTGCGGACATGACTGCGCCCGCAGCGATCCCTCGTGTGGTCCATCGCGCCCTGGAACGTACCCGCATTCAGATGCACTCCTTCAACAATCGTCCCCCTAGTATCATGAGTGTCTTCTGCACCGTACGTCACAGCAGATTGTCGGGGAACCGCACGACGCGAATAACAGGGTTGTCGTTCAGGAACGACCGACTCGTCAGGCCTCGCCGGGATGAATGCGCCGCACGCGACGCAGGGTGTTCTGGTCGGTGTGGTGCATGGTGACGCCGGCCTGCTCGAGGCGCAGAACCAGGTCGGAGGTGTAACTGAAGGTCTGGTCGTCGAGGATCGTGAACGAACTCGTGAAGCCCTGGATCTCGGCCCGCTGCATCAGATACCTGTTCTGCAGGACGCCGTACGACGGGTCGGCGGGATCGGCGTCGAAGTTCATGACCGTGTCGTGCGGTCCGGCGTCGCCGCCCGCCTGGATCGCGATACCGCGACCGAAGACGACGGTGCGCATGACCTGACCGTTCGCCTTGTCCCACAAGAGGAAGCCGAACTCGTCGTGGAACGGGTCCATCGCCTCCTCGCCGTGTCGCCACGCGGTCATCGAGTACTTGAGTCCCCACAGCTTCTGTCGCCCGTTCTCCTGACCGGGGATCGGCGTGAACGACGCCTTCTCGAAGTACGAGGTGTGGCCGGTCTCGTCATCGTCGTTGTGATACGAGAGGTCGACGCCGACATCGCCCTCCCAGTGTCCGACGAGCGGTGTGAGGGGACCGAGCTTCCGGGGTCCCTGTATCTCTGCGAGGTCTGGCGTGCTCATGGCGTCTCCGATCATCGGGCTGAATGAGGCGGTTGCATCACCGCGGCAGTGCCTCGACCCGTTGAAACCGGACAAGGTATTGCCTAACGCAAGTCTTGTATAACGCAATACATCAATCAGGCGAAACGGCTGCCGGTTCCACTCCTCGGTGCGTCCGGTCTCAGATCGGGACGTGTCGACGACGATCGTCGTCGACTGCTTCTCGGTCCAGGGCGCCGTGCAGACCGCGCAGCGCGGCCGTGCACGCGGCCCGCTCGGCCGGAGTCAGCACGCCGAGCGCCGCCCGCAGTTCCCGGCGGCGGAAGTCGGTGACGGCCCGCACCACGTCGCGTCCGGCGTCGGTCAATGTCAGCACGACGATGCTGCGGTTGGCCGGATCGGCGCCTCGCACCAGGTGACCGGACGCGTCGAGTCGGTCTGCGAGTCTGGTGATCGACGAACCCACCACGCCGAGCGCGCGGGCGCACCTGACCGAACTCGACGGTCCCAGCTCGTCGAGGACGAGTAGCAGGCGGAACTGGGGGAGGGACATCTCGACCTGATCGACGCTGCGCAGTGCCAGGCCGACGAGATCGCGGGTCGCGGTCTCGAATGCGACGAGCTCGTCGAGGGTCGCTTCGGCGTCGTCGTCGGTCATTCCCCGATCATTCCACGATCGGCGATCGGGTCGCCGCCGTCGACGCGCCGACCGAACCTGTGAGCATTCCCAGGTTCGGTACGTAGACTGCCGCGGAGGTGGAAGTCAGGGGGTGACTCCCGGAGGTGTCAACAGTGGGACAACCCGTCGAACAGGCGGAACGGGTCAGAACAGACGAACGACCCGAAGTGCTACAACAGTCCCAATCTCCACCCCGAAAACGTGCAACCCGGGCACTCACCGCCGACTTCGTTCGCGTGGTCCTCTTCACCGGGGTCGTCGTCGCACACAGCATCAACCTGCTCGAGACCGGCCCGGACGTGTACCGATCGGTGCAGCTCGTCGGCACACTCCTGCACGTGACCCGGTACGGCTTCGTCGCCGTGACGCTGTTCGTCCTCGTCTTGAGCATGCGCGGCAAGACGATGAACCCGGTCCAGTTCTGGCGACGGCGATTCGGTCTCATCGTCGGCCCGTATCTGGTGTGGACGGTGATCTACACGGTCACCGACCATCTGGTCATCGCCGGCGAACGGTTTCCCTCGCCCGGCGAGTTCTTCCGGGAACTCGGCATGTCGACGATCGCCGGGACCGGGAAGTATCAGCTGTACTTCCTGCTCATCTCGATGCAGATCTATCTGCTCTTCCCGGTGATCTCATGGATCATCGATCGGACGGCGCATCATCCGTGGCTGGTGTTGACCGTGGCCGCCGCGGTCCAGATCCTCGTGTTCGTCACATACCAGTGGCTGCCTCGGCCGCACGGGCAGGTCTGGAACCAGGTGTACGAGCACGCGTGGAAGGCGTTGCCGATGTACACGCTGTTCGTGGCGATCGGCGCGCTGACCGCGGTGCACCTGGATCGGGTCCAGGCGTGGCTGAGGGCGCACCTGGTTCCCGTGCTGATCGCCTGCGCTGCGGGGACGGCGATCAGCGTGAGCGTGTACCTGGCGATGACCGGCCCCGGCGACGTCCCCTGGCAGGCCACCACTCCGTGGGACCCGCCGCTGCTGCTGTGGCTGGTCAGCGGCGTGGTCATGCTCTGGCTGCTCGCGATGGGCTGGGACGCCCTGAGACGGTCCGGGCGGAGAGTGGGCGCCGCTGCGGTCTCGTACGCCACTATCCGCGCGTTCGGCGTGTTCGCCGTGCACCCGCTCGTCCTCGACGTCCTGATCCGCGTGGGCTTCTTCGACGCGCTGCACTCGTGGTTCCCGCAGTCGGCGGGGGTGCGCTCGGTGATCCTCGTGGTCGTCGTGCTCGCGGTCTCACTTCTCATCGTCGATCTGCTGCTTCGCACCCCGGTCAGCCGGTGGTTCGTCGCCCGGGACCGGGTGCCGCTGACGAAGAACGGGTCCGTGAGCTGAGCGCGGCGCGGCGGTGGCACAGTGGAGTCCATGATCGTCGCCTTCTCCGTCGCACCGTCGGGCCCGCCCTCCGATCCGAGCATCGCACCGTCGGGCGGTGATCCGGCGAGTGTCCACGAGGCCGTCGCCGAAGCGGTGAGGATCGTTCGCGAATCGGGTCTGCCGAACCGTACGAGCTCGATGTTCACCGAGATCGAGGGCGAGTGGGACGAGGTGATGGACGTGGTGAAACGGGCCACCGCCGCGGTCGGTCGCTACGGATCGCGGGTATCGCTCGTACTCAAGGCCGACATCCGCCCCGGGCACACCGGAGAGATCGACGGCAAGCTCGAGCGCGTCGAGTCGGTGCTGAGCCGTCCGACGAACTGAGCGGCGTGTCATGCGCGCCGGTACACCTGGCGCGGTCGCCCGGTTCCGCCGTACCGCAGGCTCATCGTGAGTGCGCCGGCGGCCACGAGAGCGGCCAGATGACGGCGTGCGGTCGGCGCGGCGATCCCGATCCGTTGTGACACGTCGTCGGCGAACAGTTCGACGCCGTCGTCGAAGAGCGCGAGAATCCGTTCCTCGGTCGGCGAGACCGGTGCCCGCCTGTCCGGTCCGCGGCCGCCGAACCGGACGGCGGCCAGAGCGTCGTCGACCTGCTTCTGGTCGACCGCTCCGCCGTCGAGGAGCCGACGGTACCGAGCGTATCCGGCGAGCCGCCGGGCGAGCTCGGTGTCGTCGAACGGCTTGATGAGGTAGGTCAGCGCACCCGATCGGGTCGCGCGACGAACGGCGTCCGCACTCGACTCGGCACCGACGACGAAGCAGTCGCACGGCAGTTCCGCGACGAGGTCCACCCCGGAGCCGTCGGGCAGGTACACATCGAGCAGCGCGAGATCGACCGGGACCCCGTCGGCGAACACCGCGCGGGCCGCGGCGACGGTGCCGGCCCGGGCGGCGACGCGGAAGCCGGGGAGGGCGTCGACGATCGCCGCGTGCAGGCGGGCGACGCGGAAGTCGTCGTCGAGGATCAGTACGCCGATGTCGTTCGGGTCAGTCATCGTGAGGTCCTTCGGTCATCGCATCGGGCAGATCGGCGACGAAGACGGTCCGCGCCGACGCGCTCGGGCCGCCGGGATCGGCGACGCGGAGGTCGCCGCCGTGTCGTCGGCAGATCTGCCGACACAACGACAGTCCCATGCCTCGGCCGCCGGGGACCGCCGTGTGATCTTTGGACGAGCGGCCTTCGTCGAAGACCTCGCCGGGATCGTCGAAGACGATGCCCGGGCCGTCGTCGGCCACGGTGATCCACAGTGCACGGCGGTCGGTGAGGAGTTCCACGTCGACGCCGCCACCCGGGCCCGCGGCCTCGACCGCGTTGTCGAGGAGGTTGCCGAGCACGGTGGTGGCGGCGACCGGTTCGGCGAGCGCGCCCGCCACCCAGGTCTGCGGGCCGAGGGTGACGGTCACTCCGCGCTCGCGCGCCAGCACGGCCTTCGCGTCGAGGAACGCGTGCAGGTGCGGTTCGGCGACGTTCGCCAACCCGTCGATCCCGGAGCGTCCGCCGGATCCGGTGATCTCGTCCAGATAGTCGACGGCCTCGTCGACGTCGCCGTGGCGCAGGAGGCCGCCGAGCACGTGGAAGCGATTCGCCGTCTCGTGTCGTTGTGCTCGCAGCGCTTCGCTCAACGAGCGCACGGTGTCGAGTTCGGCGGTCAGATTCTCGATGTCGGTTCGGTCGACGACTGACAGGACCATGCCGAGGTCGCGACCGTCGGCGTCGACGCGGTGTGTACTCGCCATCACCACCCGATCGCCGACGGTCGCCGCGATGGGAACCTCATGCGGTCGGTCGAGTGTGCGACGGATGCGCGGGGTCAGGCCCAGATCGTCGACGGACGTCCCCGTCGTCGCGTCCACATCGAGGAGACGGCGCGCGCGGTCGTTGACCATGCGGAGCCGACCGGCGGCGTCGATCGCGAGCACGCCGTCGGCGAGCGAATGCAGCACGGCGCGCTGCTCGCCGACCAGGTCGACGAGCTCGTCGGGTTCCAGACCCAGGGTGAGGCGACGCCACCGCCGGGCGAGCAGCGCCGACCCCATGACGCCGACGGCCAGTGCCGCGGCGGCCAGCCCGACGGTGACGACGATGTCGTGGCGGGTCGCGTCGGAGACCCGCTGCGTGGAGATGCCGGTGCTGACGAAGCCGACGACGTCGCCCGCGTCGTCGGTGACCGGCGCCTTGCCGCGCACCGACTCGCCGAGCGTGCCCCGGTCGGTCTCCATCACATCCTGCCCGGCCAACACCGCGCCGGGGTCGGTGGACACGGGCCTGCCGATCTCGGCGGGATCGGGATGGGCCACTCGGACACCGTCGGCGTTGGCGATCACCACGAACAGCACACCCGTGCGCCGGGTGATGTCGAGCGCCTCGCGTTGCAGGACGCCGGAGGCGAGTGCGGCCGGGTCGAGGTCGCGTCCCTGCTCGGCGAGCAGCAGCCGCCGCACGTCGGGGTCGCCGGCCACTGCCCGGGCGACGGCGAGTGCCCGCTCCGCGTGCTCGACCCGCATGTCGTCGTCGACCTTGGCGATGTGCCAGCCGAAACCGACGACGAGACAGACGACGATCACCGCGATCTGCAGAAGCAGCACCTGCGCGACCAACGGCACCCGCCCCGGTCGTCGGACCGGGGCGGTGCCGTCGGGGGAATCCGCCATGGGAGTCAGCGTAGGACCTGGGATCGGCTCAGAGCGGGATCGCGCCGACGAGTCCGCCGACCACGAGCATGATGACCGAGACGATCGCGGCCCGCCACAGCACCTTCTTGTGATGGTCGGCCAGGGGCACCGCGGCCAGCGCCACCAGCAGAAGGATGGCCGGGACCAGCGGGCTCTGCATGTGCACGGGCTGTCCGGTGATCGACGCGCGCGCCATCTCGGCGGGATCGATGCCGTACTTCGACGCGGTCTCGGTCAGCACCGGCATCACGCCGAAGTAGAACGCGTCGTTGCTCATCAGGAACGTCAACGGAATCGACAGCACGCCCGCGACGATCGCCATGTGCGGACCCATCCAGTCGGGGATCGCGCCGGTCATCCAGTGGGCGAGCGCGTCGACCATGCCGGTCCCGGCGAACACTCCGGTCAGCACCGCGGCCGCAAGCACCATCGCCACGACGGACACGATCGACGAGGAGTGCGAGACGATCGCCGCCTGCTGATCCTTGATCCGCGGGAAGTTGATCACCAGGGCCAGACCCGCGGCGATCATGAACAGCACCGGAATCGCGACGACGTCGGCGCCGAGGACGGCGAGCAGGGCGACGGTGAGCGCGGCGTTGACCCACAGCAGACCGGGGCGCAGGGTGGGTCGGTGCGGATCGAGGACTCCGCCGAACGAGCCGTCGTCGCTCGACCCCGAACCGGCGGACGACCCCGGTCGGTCGGCGGGCGGCAGGTCGCCGCCGCCGGCCGACACCGATGCCGTCGCGGTCGCCAGGACCGACGGGCGGATCTCGATGCGGCCGATGCGGCGTCGCTCCATGACGCCGAGGTGATAGGCGAATGCCAGCACGACGACCATGCCCGCGACCAGCGACGGGATCATCGGGACGAACACGTCTGAGGCGTCGATCTTCAACGCGGCGGCCGCACGCGCCGTGGGACCACCCCACGGCAGGATGTTCATCGTGCCGTTCGCCAGGCCGGCGACCACTGTGAGCACCACCGGGCTCACCCCGAGTTTCAGGTAGAGCGGCAGCAGAGCCGAGGTGACGATGATGAAGGTCGTCGACCCGTCGCCGTCCAGGGAGACGACGGCGGCGAGGACACCGGTGCCGACCACCAGCCTGGCCGGGTCGTCGCGGACCAGCCGGACCACGCCGCGCACGATCGGATCGAACAGGCCGACGTCGATCATGATGCCGAAGAAGATGATCGCGAAGAACAGCATCGCGGCCGTCGGCGCGAGGTCGGTGATCCCGTCGGTGATCATGTCGCTGATGCCGAGCCCGGCCCCGGCGAACAGTCCGAAGATCGTCGGGACCAAGATCAACGCCACGACCGGCGTCGCGCGTTTGGTCATGATCAGGAACATGAACACGGCCACCATGGCCAGTCCCAGAGCCACCAGCATCGTCGTCTCGTTTCACTCCTGTCGGCCACCGGGTGTGGCGCGACGCCTGAGAAGAGTCTGGGAGCGGTGTGCGTCACAGTCACGCTTGTGCGCGTAAGGCTCGTTTCGAACGTTTCGCGCGGCGTCCGGAACGATCCGGACAGAAGGTGCGGTCCGGACGAGCGCACTGATAGCATTCGGCACGACGTCACGGTGAACGGGAAGACCGGTGAAAGACCGGCGCGGTACTCGCCACTGTGAGCAGGTCCGGCACGAGCCGCGAAGCTGACGACTTCGGCCACTGAGGACGACTCCTCGGGAAGGCGCTCGTGCGGGCAGCCCTGCGAAGCCAGGAGACCGGCCGTGACCGACACCGATATTCCACGAGTCATGGAAGGCGGGGCATCAAGAATGCACACCCGTTTCACCGTCGGCACCGGTCTGGTCGCCGCGACACTACTTCTCGCCGGGTGCTCGAGCACCAACGGCACCGACGACGCCGACAGAGGATCGGGTGAGATCGTCGTTCACAACTGCGGGCGCGACGTGACTCTGCCGCACGCCGCGGACGCCGCCATCACCGTCAACCAGGGCGCCACCGAATCCGCACTGGCGATCGGAGCCGGTGGTCAGCTGATCGGCACCGCCTACCTCGACGACGAGATCGCACCGCAGTGGGCCGACGCCTACAAGAAGATCCCCGTCCTCGCGCCGGAGTACCCGGATCGGGAGAAGGTGATCGAGGCGAAACCAGATCTCGTCGCGGCGTCGTACGCTTCGGCGTTCGACGACAAGGCGCTCGGCAGCCGCGACGAGCTCGCGGGCCTGGGAATCGAGACCTACGTATCGCCGTTCGGCTGCGCCGACAAGAGCGATCGCCCCGACCCGTCCTGGGACGCAATCGCCGGTGAGACGTCCGACTACGGCAAACTGTTCGGCCGTGAGGACGCCGCGGACACGGTCAACGACCAGATGCGGGCGACCCTCGACACGGTGACGACCGCGAAGGCCGGCGCGGACAAGAAGATCTTCTGGTACGACAGCGCCACCGACACTCCGTTCGTCGGGGCGGGCGACGGCGGTCCGCAGCTGATCATCGACGCGGTCGGCGGCACCAACGTGTTCGACCGACTCGAGGGCGGCTGGGCGGACGGCAACTGGGAGGACGTGGTCCGGGCCGATCCGGATGTGATCGTCCTCGCCGATGCGGGCTGGGACACCGCGGCCGCCAAGCGGACCTATCTGGAGAGCGATCCGGTGCTGAAGAATCTGAGAGCGGTGCGCGACGGCGCCTTCGTCGTCCTGCCGTTCTCCGAATCGACCCCGGGCGCTCGCCTGATCGACGGCGCGAAATCGGTCTCCGACCAACTGGCGAAGCTCTGACCTCCGTAACCGGACACGGAGCACCCGCCGCGGCCACCTCGGCCAGGATCTACGCGATATGGGTGTGCGGGCTGCTCGCCGCCCTCGCGGTGAGCGTCGGCGTCGGCGTCGCCGCGGGAGCGGCGGACATCTCGCTCGGTGACGTGTACACCGCGCTCGCGGGGCAGATCGGCATCGGACCGGGCGTGGACGCGAACACCGCGTACATCGTCGTCGACCTACGCGCTCCCCGCGTCGTCGAGGCGGCCGTGATCGGCGCGGGGCTGGCCGTGTGCGGCGGCGTCCTGCAGTCGTTGACCGGCAACGTGCTCGCCGACCCGTACATTCTCGGGATGGCCTCCGGCGCGTCGGTCGGTGCGACGATCGTGATCACGACCGGGGTGGCCGCCGCAGGGTTCGCCGGCATGGGTGCGGTGTCGACGGCGGCGTTCGTCGGCGCCGTCGGCGCTCTCGTGCTGGTCTTCGCGATAGCGACCACCCGAACCGGCGCGCTGATGCCGGGCCGGCTGATCCTCGCCGGAGTCGCGGTGGCTCAGCTGGGCTCGGCGATCTCCGCGGTCTTCATCCTGATCGCCGATCACGGCGCCGCCGAACAGGTGATGCGGTGGACCCTCGGTTCGGTCGCGGGTGCTCGATGGCCCCGGATGCCGTTGCTGCTGATCATCGTCGGCGTCGTCGTGGCCGTGGTGATCGGCGCATCCCGCGTCCTCGACGCCTTCGCGTTCGGTGAGCGCAGCGCGATGTCGTTGGGCGTCGATGTGGCGAAGGTCCGTTGGGGGCTGTACATCGTCGTCTCGCTGTGCACCGCGGCGATGGTGGCCGAGGCCGGGATCATCGGTTTCGTGGGGCTGGTGGTGCCGCACGCCGCGCGCATGGTGGTCGGGCCGCTGCACGCCAGGCTGCTGCCGATCACCGCCCTCGGCGGAGCGCTTCTCCTGGTGTGGGCCGACGTCCTGGCCCGCAGCGTGGTTCCGCAACGGGAACTGCCGGTCGGTCTGATCACGGCGATCATCGGTGTCCCGGCCTTCGTATGGCTGCTTCGGCGACGACGAGGCGATCTATGACGTCGCCGCCCACGATCGGGGTCGAGTCGGTCTCGTTCCGCACATCGGGGACGACCCTGCTCGACGACGTCACCTGCACGGCACCCGCCGGTGCCCTGACCGGGATCATCGGACCGAACGGTTCCGGCAAGACCACAATGATATCACTGATCGCGCGGTGGCAGAAGCCGACGATCGGGCGGATCACCCTCGACGGGCGCCCGGTCGACGCCTGGCGTCGTCGTGACTACGCGCGACGAGTGGCGGCCGTGGAACAGCACTCGGACACCGAACTGGACCTCACCGTCGAGCAGGTCGTCGGCCTCGGCGCCATACCGCACGGCTCCGGCTGGGGATCGCCGGTCGATCGTCGGACCGACGTGACCGAGCATCTCGACGCACTCGCCATCACCGGCCTCCGACATCGGACGTGGCGGACGCTCTCGGGCGGTGAACGGCAGCGGACCCACGTCGCGCGGGCGTTCGCGCAACGGTCCGCGGTACTCCTGCTCGACGAGCCCACGAACCATCTCGACCCGGCCGCCGCCGTCGACCTGCTCGCCGCGGTACGGGACTCGCACCACACGGTGGTGGCCGCGCTCCACGACCTGTCGTCGGCGGCGATGTTCTGCGACCACCTGGTGGTCCTCCGAGCCGGACGAATCGTGGCCGAAGGCACGCCCGACGAGGTGCTGACCACGGAGCTGCTGGCCGACGTCTACGGGCTGGACGCCGAGATCGTGCCCCATCCGCGGACCGGGCGACCGATGGTCGTGGTCTGCGGGACCGTTGGAGAGGAGAGACGATGAGTGTGGACTGGATGATCGTCACCGTGCCCACCGACCGCGACATCGATCCGGCGAACGAACTCGCCGCGGCCGTGCGGGCGCTCGGCGAGCGTCGACCGGACATCGAGTTCCGGACCGCTGTCCTGACCGGCGGCGGAACCACCGTGACCGAGGCGCTCGACGCCGCCGCGGACGCCGGTGCGCGGACGGTGCTCGTCCAATCGGCGCAGACCGTCGACGATCGCGCGTCGAACGCCTGGTTCCGCCGCGTGATCGGACACTGGGTCCGGGAGCACACGGACGGGCCGCACGTGCGCCTCGGGCCGTCGTTCGCCCGCACCCGGGCCTATGTGGACCTGCTCGCCGAAGCGATCGACGACGGTGGCGTCCCTGCGCGCGACACCACGGCCCCGCTCACCTCGCCCGCGTGGGAGGATGTGCCCGCGTTCTCCCGGCACGTCCTGATCTGCCGAGGTCCCCGCTGCTCGGCGCGGGGCAGCGGGGAGATGCGACGCGCGTTCGGCGAGGCTCTCGACGCCCGCGGTCTGGGCGACGACGACGTCCTCGTGACGGTGACCGGGTGCCTGTATCCGTGCAACCGGGCGCCGGTGGCCGCGGTGTACCCGGACAACGTCTGGTACGGCCGACTGACCGCCGACCGTGTGGAACGGGTGATCGACCGGCATCTCGTGGGCGGGGAGCCGGTCGCCGAGTGGTCGGCGAGCGACGGCGGGCGCCGAGGATTCGCGTAACACGCTCGGAGCCGGACCTCCCGCGATACCGTGAGCGCCATCACTCGCCGCACACGATCGATGGAGAAGACCCATGGACCACGGCATCGGGAACTGGCCGACGATTCACTCCGTCCGCCACCCGAACCGCATCGCCCTGATCGACGCCGCGGACGGCGCTACGACGACCTTCGCGCAGTTCGACGCGCGCACCAATGCGGTCGCGGACGCCTTGCGCGGGAAGGGGATCGAACGCGGTGATCGCGTCGCGCTGGTCACGTCGAACAGTCCGCAGATGATCGAGGTGATCTTCGCGGTCGCCAAACTCGGCGCCGTCGCCGTGCCGATCAACGTGCGATTGTCCGCTCGCGAGATCGAGTACATCCTCGGCGACTCCGGTGCGCGGCTGGTGTTCGTGTCCCCGCAGACGGCCGACACGGTGGCCGCCGCACTCACCGGCACGGCGGTCGCCGAGACCGTCGAGATCGGATCGGCCCGGGAGCGAGCCGCGGGGGAGGCGTCGGCGTACGAAGACCTCGTCACATCCGGTGCGAGGGACCGCGTCGTCGTCGACATCGCCCCCGACGACCTCGCCATGCTCATGTACACCTCCGGCACCACGGGGTTCCCCAAGGGCGCGATGCTGACCCACGGCAACCACCAGTGGAATGCGATCAACAACGTGACCGCGGTCGAGGGCAGCGGCCCGCTCGACGTGAGTCTGGCCGCGGCGCCGCTGTTCCACATCGGCGCACTCGGCATCTTCACGCTGCCGCTGATGTACGCGGGCGGCACGTCGGTGATCCTCGAATCGTTCACACCCGCGGCGTGGCTCGACGCCGTCGCGCGGTACCGGGTGACCGTGGCCTTCGCGGTGCCCGCCATGTGGGCCGCGGTCGACGCCGCGCTCGACGCGCGGACACCGGCCGATCTGTCGTCGCTGCGTTACATCCTGTCCGGCGGAGCGCCGTGCCCGGTGGTCCTCATCGAGAGCCTCGTCGGCCACGGCATCCGGTTCGCCGAAGGCTTCGGACTCACCGAGACCGCGCCCATCGCCTGTGTCCTCGACATCGAGGACACCGTCACCCGTGCCGGCTCGGTCGGCAAGCCGGTGATCCACAACGATCTGAACGTCGTCGACGAGTCCGGCGACACGGTGGCGCCCGGAGTGGTCGGCGAGATGGTGGTGCGCGGACCGAACGTGTTCGTCGGCTACTGGAACAGACCGGACGCCACCGCCGAGGCGCTTCGTGACGGCTGGTTCCACACCGGCGACCTGGCCACGTACGACGTCGACGGCTACTACCGGATCGTCGACCGCAAGAAGGACATGATCGTCTCCGGCGGGGAGAACGTGTACGCCTCCGAGGTGGAGCAGCTCATGTACCGCCACCCGGCGGTCGCGGAGGTCGCCGTGATCGGCGTGCCCGACGAGAGGTGGGGCGAGGCGGTCACCGCGGTCGTCGTGCGCACGCCGGATGCGCAGGCGACCGAGGCGGACCTCGTCGAATGGACGCGGGAGCGGCTGGCGCACTTCAAGTCGCCGCGCACCGTGGCGTTCGTCGACGTCCTGCCCCGAACCGCCACCGGCAAGATCCTCAAGCGGGAACTGCGTCGGCGGTGGACGGGCGAGGAGTCCGCCGTCCACCGCTGACCGGCGACGTCTAGCCCTGGCGGGCCTTCAGGCGGGGATTCTTCTTGTTGATGATGAACGTGCGCCCGCGGCGGCGGACCACCTGCGAGCCGGGCTGATTCTTCAGGGAGCGGAGCGAGTTGCGTACTTTCATCCCGCCAGATTAGTTGATAATGACAGTCGTTATCAACAATCGCTGAGTGTGATGTCCGTTAGCATGGCCGGGGAGCGGCGCCGCCGCGCCGAGATCCGATCCCGACGAGAGGGCGTCCGCCGTGTCTGAAACCGATGTCCGGCTGGTGGTCTGCGACATGGACGGCACCCTGCTCGACGCCGACGGTCGCGTACCCGACGACTTCTGGCCGCTCCTGGACGAGATGACGGCGCGCGGGATCGCGTTCGTACCCGCCAGCGGGCGTCAGTATCAGAGCCTGACCAGGCTGTTCGAACCGTTCGACGGAACGCTCTCGTATGTCGCGGAGAACGGGGCCGTCGCCGTTCACGACGGCGAACTGCTCCACGCGTCGACGATGGACCCCGTCTTCGTCGCCCGCGCGGTGGCCGCGGTGCGCGATGCGGACACCCGCGGGGTGCGCGTTCGAGCGATCCTGTGCCGAGCCGACGGAGCGTCGGTGGAGTCCGCCGACCCCGAGTTCGGGGCGCACGCCGCAACCTACTGCGCGGTCCTCGATCACGTCGACGACCTGGCCGCCGATGCCTCGGGCGTGGTGAAGATCGCGATCTACGATTTCGGCGATGCGGCGGCCAGCGCCCGGGGCGTGCTCGCGCCGCTCGGGGAACACCATGCTCTCGTCGTCTCCGGTGAGCACTGGATGGACATCACCGACCTCGGCGTGCACAAGGGCGTCGCCGTCGAGAAGCTGCAGGCCGAACTCGGTGTGACGCCCGCGCAGACCGTCGTCTTCGGTGACTACCTCAACGATCTGCAGATGCTCGACGCCGCCGAGCGGTCGTACGCGATGGCGAACGCGCACCCGGATGTGGCGGCCCGCGCCCGGTACCGGGCGCCGTCGAACACCGATCACGGGGTGGTGACGGTGCTGCGTGAACTCCTGCACTGAGTACCCTCGTCAACCATGACCGCAGAAGACGATGTGGCCGCCCGCCTCCTCGATGCCCAGGTGGCGTTCGCGTGCCGTCAACTGACCGATCCCGAGGAGTTCGCGGCGCTCGCGCGCGAGGAGATCACGCACGGACTCGACGACGCCGCGCGGCTCACGCTCGAGCAGGCGGTCTCGCGCGACATGATCAAGGCGGTCGCACACAAGTACGCGATCGCGTTCCCGGTGGAGGGCGCGATCCCCGAACTCGTCGGGAGGGTCGTCGCACGCCTGTACGGGCTGTCGGCGGACGACACCGTCGCACTCGTCGACCTGATCGGACGCCGACAGGCCGACGAGTTCGCGGACGCGGTCGCCGGACTCGGAGTGGTCCAGCGGATCCTCGACCGCGTGCTGGCCAGTCCCGCCGCGGTCGACACCTGCGTGGACGCCGTCCAACGCGCTGTCGACTCGTCCCGGCTGCCCACCCGCCTGGGTCGACTCGTGGACGACGCGGTGGAAGTGCTCGCCCGGCGCGGTGCCGGATTCGTGTTGCGCGCCAACCGATCCGATTCCGACGAGCTCATCGCCGACGCCCTGCGCGAACTGTCGCACGCGGGGGTCGACCGTCGTTCGAACGGCGCCGACGGACTTCTGGAACCCGGAGACCTCGAGGACGTCGTCGTGCTCGTCTTCGAGTTCTGGCGGGAACTGCGCGCCACCGACTATTTCGCCGAAATGCTCGCCGCAGGCGTGGACGAGGTGTTCGACACCTACGGCGACACCGCCCTGGACGTACTGCTGTCCGAACTGGGCGTCGGTTACGCCGACCTCGTCGAAGAGGCGATGCGCTTCGGTCCCGCGGTGATCGCCGAGATCGACCGCCGAGGCTTCCTCGAGGCCGCGCTCCGCCGACGTCTGGCGCCGTTCTACGCCTCCGCCGAGTTCCGCGCGGCGATCGGCTGAGCGGCGTCTACAGCACCTGCGACAGGAAGGTGCGCAGCCGCTCGCTCTCGGCGTCTTCGAACAGTTTCGCGGGGGCGCCCGTCTCGACGACCGCGCCGTCGTCCATGAACAGGACGCTGTCGGAGACGTCGCGGGCGTATCCCATCTCGTGGGTCACCACGACCATCGTCATCCCCTCCTGCGACAGCTCCGACATCAGGGCGAGCACCCCTTTGACGAGTTCCGGGTCCAATGCGCTCGTGGCCTCGTCGAAGAACATGATCTCCGGCTTCATGGCGAGCGCCCGCGCGATGGCCACGCGCTGCTGCTGACCGCCCGACAGCGTGGACGGTCGGACGTCGGCCTTGTGTTTGAGGCCCACCGCGTCGAGTTGGGCCACCGCGAGATCGTAGGACTCGTCCCTGCTCAACCCGCGGAGTTTACGCGGAGCCAGTGCGACGTTCTGCGCGACGGTCTTGTGCGGGAACAGGTTGAACTGCTGAAACACCATGCCGATGCGTCGTCGCAGCTGATCGGGGTTGTCCTTGAGCACCGACACACCGTCGATCAGGATGTCGCCCTGCTGCGGCTCGTACAGCCGGTTGAGCACGCGCAGCAGCGTCGACTTCCCCGAGCCGGACGGACCGATGACGGTGGTCGTGGTGCCGGCGTCGACGTGGATGTCGACACCGCGCAGCACGTGGTTGTCGCCGAAGGACAGGTGCAGGTCGGTGCCGGTGAGTGAGACGGCGTCGTCGCCGGCCACCAGTGGAGTCTGCGGGATGGGGGAGCTCACGAGATCAGGCCTTTCCGGTGCGCAGGCGCTTGTCGATGTAGTTGACCAGGTGGGTCAACGGAACCGTCAGGATCAGATACAGCAGACCGGCGGCCAACAGCGGAGTGAGATTGCCGCTGCCCGCGTTGAAGTCCTTGCCGACCGCGAACAGATCGCGCTGGGCGACGGTGAGCCCGAGGAAGTAGATCAGCGACGAGTCCTTGATCAGAACGATGAACTGGTTCATCAGCGCGGGCAGCACCCGGCGCACGCCCTGCGGGATCACGACCAGCGACATCGACGACCGGTAGGAGAAGCCGAGGGCGCGGGACGCCTCCATCTGTCCGGGTTCGACGCTCTGGATCCCCGACCGGAAGATCTCGCCGATATAGGCCGCGGCGAGCAGACCCAACGCGATGGATCCCAGCCAGAACGGATTTCCGCCGGTCAGATTCTGGACCACCGGCCCGAAACCGAGGCCGACCATCAGGATCACCACGACGGCGGGCAGACCACGGAAGACGTCGGTGTAGACGCGGGCGGGCCAGCGCAGCCAGCGGGTGCGCGAGATGCCCGCGACGGCCAGCAGCATGCCGAGCACGGTGCCGATGATCCCGGAGGTCACCGCGATCTTCAGCGTGTTGGGCAGGCCGGTCTTGACCAGCTCCGGCATCGCCTTCGTGAACGCCTCTCCGTTGAAGAAGGTGTCGCCGAGCTGAGAGAGGGTGCTCTTCGGCTGCGTCACCTGAGCCTGCGGGGCCCGGCCCGCGTTCTCTTCGGCGATCTTCTTGAAGTCGGGGAGATCCGGGACCGGTGCGGCCCGCGAACCGGGCTTCCATCCGGCGGGGAGTTCGCGCGGCGCCCACTCCTGGTAGATCTTCGACCATGTGCCGTCGGCGATCACCGCGTCGAGGGCGCTGTTGAGCGCCTCGGTGAGCTTCGGATCGTTCTTACTCACCGCGTAGCCGACGAAGTTGTTCAGGCTGAACGTGTTCTCCAGGACGGCGATGCCGTCAGCGGCCTGCACCGTCCCCTCGGCCTGCTGACTCGGCGCCACCCATGCGTCGATCTGACCGGACTTGAGATTCGCGTACGCGGTCGCGTAATCGGGGAACTTGACCGGGTCCAGGTGCAGTTCGTTCATCACGAACTCGTCCTGGACGGTGCCCTGCACGACACCGATGCGGGTGCCCGCGTTCAGGTCGTCGAAGGTCTTGACCTTGCCGTCGACCGGACCGGCGAGCGCGAAGTAGCCGAAGTCGTAGCCGTTGGTGAAGTCGACGGTCTGGCGTCGCTCCTCGGTGGTGGTGATCGACGACGATCCGACGTCGAAGCGCTTGCCCGCCACCTGGGCGAGGAGACCGGAGAACTCGGTGCCGACGAACTCCACCTTCAGTCCGAGCTTGGCCGCCATGGCACGGAGGATCTCGTTGTCCATACCGGTGTACTGACGATGCGAGTCGACGCAGATGCTCGGCGGGGCGTCGCCGAGGGTGCCGACGATGATCGTTCCCGGCTTGATGAGCCCGAGATCGGAGGTGTCGATCTGATCGAGCGGTGTCACCGTGTCGGTGGTGAACTTATCGGGCGCCTGGGCGCTCGTGGCCAGATTCGTCGGTGCGGCCGAGGCGCTGCTGAGGCCGGGCGGGGCGCACAGACCCTCGCCGCCGCCATCGTCGGACGAGGACGCGCCGCAGGCGGCGAGAACGCCGACGAGCAGCACCGCGATCAGCAGTGGGAGCCATCGACGTGGCGGTGGCGACGCGGGTAGACGCCGCCGGGCCGTGGAGTGGACAGTCATGGTTGGACAGAATAACGCCCCCGGCTCCGATCTCGCGCAGTTGCGATCACGGTGAGGAAAACCGTCGCCGAGAATGACGAACGCCCCCGGCGACGCTGGGTCGCCGGGGGCGTTATCGGAAGAAGTCAGTTCGCGGCTTCGTAAGCGGTGATCACATCGGCCGGAATGCGGCCGCGGTCGCTGACGGTGAAACCGTTCTCATTCGCCCACTGGCGGATGACGCGGGTGTTCGCGGCCGGGCGGGCGGCGGCGGTTGTGGCATTGCGGCGCTGCGGTGCGCGGCCGACCGAACGCGAGGCGGCGATATAGGAGGCCACGTGGTTGCGGAACTCCTCGGCGTGCTGCGGAGAGGTGTCGAACTCGTAGCTCTTACCGTCCAGACTCCACTTCACGGTCTCATACTCGTCGAGTTCCACGCCGTCGAGGTCGTCGACGATCTTGATTACAGTCTTCTTAGCCACGTGTCGCCCCTTAACGAGAATGTGTGGAGATGATTTCCGGGCCCACTTTACACACTCTCAGCGCGGAATCGCCACACGAGAACTCGATGTTGTCGACGTTGATTCGACATCCACTCCGGTCAGCGATTTCGGTGCTCGATCCGATGCGTCGATCTCGTCGAAACCGTCATCGGTCAATGCGAATCCGGACGACGAACCCGACTCGACGCAATAGAATCCGACGCGCTGCGACAAACAAGCGAAACGGCCGACGGTAATCGCCGAACCGACCGGAACCGAGCGCGAGCGGAACAACACGGAGTGTCTGTTGGAGCATCCGCCCTCGGTGACACCGTCGCCGGAGAGAACGGCTAGTTCGCGGTCCCAGGAACAGTCCGAATCCTCATTCGCGGGCGCCTGGCGCGGTCCTTTCACTTCGGGCGAGGTGCACACGAGTGCCCCGGTCCCGTCATTGCCGGTCGAGCAGCGGATCTCGCGGTCGGCCGAGGAGAAGTGATAGCCGGAGACGTCCTCGCGGGCACCGTGATCGGTCGTCGCACCGATCTGGAACTGCGAGTTGCTGACCCGTGGGGCGCTCTTGATCACCCGCTCGTAGCTCCATTGAGCAGGCACTCCGTCGGACTCCGGTCGGGTGGTCGACGTCGGGGCGAGCGTCGACGGTTTCGTCTCGGTCGACAATGCGTCGGTGGACGGAATCACGATCCTGTTCGGTGACGAGTCCTCGGTGAGTATCGCGCAGCCGCCGAGTGCGAACGGTGCCGCCGCAGTGAGCAGGGCGATGCCGAGTGTCGCCTTGCGTAGTCCGTACCCTGGCACTGTGACGACCCCCAAAATCGTTCTCTTCTACGTGTTCACACCGTTGGCGGATCCCGAGGCGATCCGCTTGTGGCAGCACAGCGTGTGCGAGGCACTCGGATTGCGCGGCAGGATCATCGTGTCACCTCACGGCATCAATGCAACAGTAGGCGGTGACATCCGCGAGGTGAAGCGCTATGTGAAAGCCACTCGCGGGTACCGGGCCTTCGCGCAGGCGGACATCAAATGGTCCGACGGCGTCGGCGACGACTTTCCGCGTCTGACCGTCAAAGTCCGACCGGAGATCGTCACCTTCGGGGCGCCCGACGAGGTCGTGGTCGACGAGGACGGGATCGTCGACGGCGGCACCCGGCTGACCCCGGACGAACTTCACGAGTTGATTCGCCGTCGCGGTGAGGACGTCGTATTCCTCGACGGTCGGAATGCGATCGAGGCGCAGATCGGTCGGTTTCGCGATGCGATCGTTCCCGATATCGAAACCACCCGGGATTTCATTCCGCTGCTCGCCGGCGGAGAACTCGATCACCTCAAAGACAAACCGATTGTCACCTATTGCACCGGTGGTGTTCGTTGCGAAGTCCTGACCGCACTGATGCGACATCGCGGATTCACCGACGTGTATCAACTCGATGGCGGGATAGTCCGATATGGCGAGAAGTATGCGGACCGCGGGCTGTGGGAGGGCTCACTCTATGTGTTCGATAAGCGGATGTCGGTCGATTTCGGCGCGCCCGCTGTGATCGGGACGTGCGTCGAGTGCGGTGTCCCGACGTCGCGAGTGATCAACCATCCGGATCGTCAGGGCCGCGACCTCGCCGTCGTCTGCGAGGACTGCGTCGCCGTCGGCGCGTGAGGGAACAGGGGAATCGACGGTGACTTCGATGACGCGACGGCCCGTACCGGTGGTGATTCTGGCCGGTTTCCTCGGCGCCGGAAAGACGACGCTTCTCAACCACGTGCTCTCCCACGCCGACGGCCGCCGAATCGGTGTGCTGGTGAACGACTTCGGATCGATCAACGTGGATGCCCTCCTGGTGTCGGGTGCGGCGGGAGGCACGCTCACCCTGGAGAACGGATGCATGTGCTGCACGACCGACGCGGACGGCCTCGGCGAGGCCGTCGCATCGCTGTCCGCTCCACGGGCGGGTCTGGACGCGATCCTGATCGAGGCCAGTGGCATCGCCGAGCCGAGTGCCCTGATCCGACTGGTGCTCGCCGCGTGCGGACCGACCGCGTCGTACGGAGGCCTGGTGTACGTGATCGACGCGCCCGCGCTGACGACGACTCTCGACGAGTTCCCCGCGATCGCCGGGCACATCGCGATCGCCGACCTGGTGGTGTGCAACAAGGCCGACCTCGTCGACGACGCGACTCTCGATCGGGTGCGAGCGATCGTCGTCGAGGCGAATCCCACCGCGTCGTCGCTGATCGTCACCGATGCCGCCGTCGATCCGGGCCTGCTCTTCGACGAGGCGGCGCATCGACCGGTCGACGACGGTGGTGCGCGCCAGCTCAGCTTCGACGAACTGCTCGCGGCCGATCACGATCACGATCACGACGATCATCTGCACGCGGCGTTCACGTCCACGGCGTTGCAGACGGCCGACTCGGTGGATCCGCGGCGGCTGGCCAGATTCCTCGAACGTCCGCCGACCGGCGCGTACCGGATCAAGGGCGAGGTGCTGATCGATCTGCCGGGGCATCGCGACCGCGCCCATGTGATCCAGGCGGTCGGCGGGATCGTGCGTGTGTCGACGGCGCCGTGGTCCGGGCGGGTGCCGTCGACCTCACTCGTGGTGATCGGCGCCGGACTCGACGTCGACGAGGCCGATGCGGCGCTCGCGGGAGTCGTCGGAGCGCCCGATCCCGCCGACGCGCACGGGATCCTGCATGTCACTCGATACATCGCCGAGCCGTCGACTCGATCGATCGACGACCCGGGATCAGCCGAACAGTGGGGACTGCAGCCAGGCGGAGTGGACTCCGATCCATCCGCCGACGATGCCGAAGGCGTTGACGAGCCATAGGATCGCGACTACGACGACGGTGCTCGCAACGCCCAGCACGGCCTGCATCAGCGGGCTGCCGTCGACGAATCTCTGGTAGAAGCTGTTGAGGGTGGCCATCACCCAGCGGCGCAGTCGCGCAGCCCATTCCAGTTCCTGCGACAGGATCAGCAGGCCGAGGAACACGATGGCCCATCCGGGTCCCGGCAGTGGGATCGCGATGATCCCGACGGCGGTGACGAGAACGCCCGCGATGATCGTCACATAACGCAGGACGAAGCCGTAGCGGTGGTTGTGTCGTAGGTGGCGGTACCGGGTGCCGAGCCGTGCGAGCATGCGGAGCCTTCGAGCCGAGGGATGGGGACGACCGGAGACTACCGGCCGTGTGGTCACAGCAGGTTAACGATTCCCGGTCGAGCGGGGTTCCCGTTCGACAGCAACCCTCGACTACTGATTCACTGTTAAAGAAGTGATCAGTGTGACTGATGTGTCGTAAGAAGGGGGTCAGTGCCGATGAACGCTGTCCGTGTACGCCGTGGCGCCGTAGCCGCGGCATCGATCGTGGCGACCACTGTGCTCGGCGTGGGCCTGGTGCAGGCGCCGTCGTCCGAGGCCGCGCCGTTGAGTGCCGGGGGACTGTCGGGTAAGACGGTCTTCCTCGACCCCGGGCACCAGGGCTCGGCGGCCGGGCACGACCTCGGCAAGCAGGTGGCCGATGGACGCGGCGGGACGAAGGACTGCCAGACCACCGGTGCGACGTCGGTCGACGGTAAAGCCGAGCACACCATCAACTGGGAGGTGTCTCAGCTGGTCAAGGCCGCGCTCGAGAGCAAGGGCGCGCGTGTGGTGATGAGCCGCAAGGACGACACCGGGTGGGGTGGATGCGTCGACGAACGAGCCGAGGCCGCCAGCCGATCGGGCGCCGACGTCGCGGTGAGCCTGCACGCCGACTCCACGAGTGCCGGCGCGGACGCGGGTAAGAGCGGGTTCCACATGATCGTGCCGACGCTTCCGCTGCCGGATCGGGCGGCCGATGCGGCGCAGTCCGACGGCGGACGCAAGGCGTCGAACGCCATGCGCGACGCCTTCACCAAGGCCGGGTTCAGCCCGGCGAACTACGCGGGCGTCGTCAACGGCATCCAGACCCGTTCGGACATCTCGGCGGTCAACTTGACGCGTGTGCCCGCCGTCTTCATCGAGATGGGCAACCTCTCGAACCCGGCCGAGTCGAAGTCCCTCGGGTCGCCGCAGGGCGCGACCAAGTACGCGATGGCGATCACGGACGGCATAACCAGCTACGTCGAGGGCAAGTCGGGTCCGGCGAACCCGACCGCGCCGGTGCCGAAGCCGGGCGACGACTCCGCTGACGGCGTGAACCCCCAGGATCAGCCCGCTCCGGAGTCGAACTCCGATCCCGACGGCATCGACTTCGCCGGTCTGGCATCGGTCGGTCCGTTGATCGACAAGCTGGTCGCCGCCAAGAGCCTGCAGGACGCGCAGAAGATCCTGATGACCGAGGGACAGGACGTGTCGGCGGACGTACTCAAGGCCATCCTGTCCGTGGTCTACGCGGTGTTCGGCGGCAAGCTCCCCGTATAGGTCGTATCCGCGTGCTCGGCGACCTGTCTCACCGAACACGGGGGTCCGAGACCCCCGTGATGCGGCATAGTCTGATGTCATGGGTGTCTCTCCGTTGAAGTTCGCCAAGGCCGTCCGCGATCTGTTCTGGGTTCCGCCGCCGGTGCCGTCGCTGCGCGGGAAGACGGTGTTGATCACCGGAGCCGCGAGCGGCATCGGCCGTGCCACCGCGTCGGCCGCGGCCCGCAAGGGCGCCCGGCTGGTGCTGACCGACCTGCATGTCGAGCCGCTCGACGACGCGGTCGCCGAGATCGCCGCGAGCGGCGGCTCGGTGGTCTACCACGCGGCGGGCGACGTCTCCGACTACGACTGGGTGGCCTCCTTCGCGCGGGCGGTCGACGCCGAGGTCGGCGTGCTGGACGTGGTCATGAACGTCGCGGGGATCTCCGCGTGGGGCACCGTGGAGAACCTCGAACACCGCCACTGGCGATCGATGGTCGACGTCAATCTCATGGGGCCGATCCATGTGATCGAGTGCTTCGTGCCGCAGATGGTGCGGGCCGGTCGCGGCGGTCAGGTGGTCAACGTGTCGTCGGCGGCCGGACTCCTGGCCTTCCCGTGGCATGCGGCATACAGCGCGAGCAAGTTCGGCATCCGCGGTGTCTCCGAAGTGCTCCGGTTCGACCTCCGTCGACACGGGATAGGCGTGTCTCTGGTCTGCCCGGGCGGCGTCGACACTCCGCTCGTGGGCACCGTCGACATCGTCGGGCTGAACCGAGAGGATCCGCGCGTGGTGGAACAGATCGACGGCTTCCACAAGATCGCGGTGACGCCGGAGAAGGCCGCCGACGCGATCCTCGACGGCATCGCGAAGAACAAGTTCATCGTCTACACGTCCTTCGACGTGCGGTTCGGCTACTGGTGGGCTCGCAAGTTCGCGTTCCCGTACGAGGTGGTCATGAGGATCGCCAACAACCGGTTCGATCACCTGGCGCGAATCAGCGGGCTCGGTTCGCCGGCGGGCGCCGACCGGGTCGACTGACGTGGAACGGACGCTCATCGTCTCGGCGACGCGAGCCGAGGCCGCACACGTACGGCCGGACGCCGACCTGGTCGTCACCGGCATCGGCAAGGTCAAGGCCGCGATGGCGGTGACCCGCGCGCTCGAACGCGGCGGCTACACGCGCGTGGTGAATATCGGAACCGCGGGCGCCCTCCACGACCGTCACGCCGGGCTGTTCGTGCCGTCCGTCGTGATCGAGCACGACATCTCGGCGGCCGCGTTGGCCGCGATCGGTTACGAGGCGATCGATCGGTGGGATCTGCCCGGCGGCGACGGGACGGTGCTGGCCACCGGCGACACCTTCGTCACCGATCCGGTCCACCGGGCCGCCCTGGCGCGGCGGGCCGATCTCGTCGACATGGAGGCCGCGGCGATCGCGCAGGTCTGCGCGGCGTACTCGCTGCCCCTGACCCTGGTGAAGGTCGTCAGCGATCAGGCCGACGACTCGGCCATGGACTGGCCGCGGGTGGTCGACGCCGCGGCCCGCGAACTCGCCGAGTGGTTGGCGGCCGAGGAGGATCGGATACTGCCCGCAACCTGAGCCGAGCCGCCCGTATATCTATTGTCATTAGTTATAGTGCCAGTGTCTGGAACAATGTCGACACTGGGAGCCTCGATGACCATGGACCCGCGTACGCCGATTCTCGTCGGTGGAGGGCAGATCAACAATCGCGACGGAGGGGTCGAGCCCGTCGATCTCATCGCGGAGGCGGCTCGGGCGGCCGCGGCGGAGGCGGGCACGGACGCGATCCTGCGGCGGATCGACTCGATCCGGCTGGTACGGATGCTGTCGTGGCGCTACCGTGACGCGGGACTGCTCGTCGGCGAGCGACTCGGCGCCCCGGTGGTGCACACCGCGTACACGGGCGACGGCGGCAACTGCCCGCAGACCCTCGTGTCGACGGCGGCGGCGGACGTCCTGGCGGGCAGGGCGGAGGCGGTGCTGGTCGGCGGTGCGGAGGCCTGGCGGACCCGCATGAAGCTGCGCGCCGCGGGCGAACGGCCGGACTGGACGGTGCAGGGCGACGACGTGCCGCTCGCCGAGAAGGCCGTGCCCGACGTGCCGATGGTCTTCGACGCGCACAAGCGCATCGGGCTCGATCGCCCGGCGTACGTCTACCCGCTGTTCGAGCAGGCGTATCGGTCCTCCATCGGTCGCGGCGTCGCCGAACACCTCGATGAGGTCGGTCGGCTGTGGTCGAGTTTCGCCGACGTCGCGGTCGACAACCCGTACGCGTGGACCCGGAGCGCGCACACCGCCGAGCAGATCTCGACGCCGAGCCCGGACAACCGGTGGATCAGCTGGCCGTACACCAAGCTGATGAACTCGAACAACATGGTCGAGCAGGCCGCCGCGGTCATCGTCTGTTCGGTGGGTCTGGCGACGCGGCTGGGCATTCCGCGCGACAACTGGGTGTTCATCCACGCGGGCGCCGACGCTCACGACACCTACGACATCACCGCGCGCGAGCGACTGGACGGCAGTGCGGCGATCCGTATCGCGGGTGCTCGCACCCTGGAGGCCGCGGGTGTCGGGATCGGCGACGTCGAGCACGTCGACGTCTACTCGTGCTTTCCGTCCGCGGTGCAGATCGCGGCGCGTGAACTGGGCCTGCCGATCGACGATCCGACCCGTCCGTTGACGGTGACCGGTGGGCTCACCTTCGCCGGCGGGCCGTGGAACGACTACAGCACGCACGCCATCGCGACCATGGCGACGCGGCTCCGGCGGTCTCCGGGGGAGCGGGGGCTGGTCACCGCGAACGGCGGCTACCTCACCAAGCATGCGATGGGGCTCTACAGCACCGAGCCGCCGACCCGCTCGTTCGTGCATCTCGACGTCCAGCCGGAGGTCGATGCGTGCCCGACCGTCGTCGCGGACACCGAGTTCGTGGGCGCCGCCCGGATCGAGTCGTACACGGTGCCGCACAGTCGGGCGGGCGAGCCCGAACGCGCCTTCGTCGCCGTGCGCACCGCGGCCGGTGGGCGTGCGTTGGTCGGTACCGATCGGCCGGACCTGCTCGCGACGCTCATCGCGGAAGACCTGGTCGGAGCGGGTGTGCAGATCGGCGAAGGGGGTGTGCTGGTGGCCCTCTCGGATCATCCGGACGACTGAACATTGATACATCCGACGATTTTTGTCATTTGTTGACCTAATGACGATAGATAACCTAAACTCTCCTGTGACACGGTTCACAGGAGAGTTCGGGCCGTGCGCAGTCAACGAATTCGAGGAGATCCTGACGATGACAACTACGGCTCCCAGCCCCGCGCCCATCACCTTCGACGATCGTCCCCAGGTGTTCATCGGCGGCAAGTGGGTCGATTCGACCGGCGACGAATGGATCGACGTCGTCGACTCGTGGTCGGAGGGTGTGGTCGCGCGGGTGCGTGCGGCGACCGCCGACGACATCGCGTGCGCGGTCGACGAGGCCCGCGCGTCGTTCGACGCCGGTGTCTGGGTGAACACGCCGATCGCCGAGCGCGCCGACGTGATCGACGAGATCGGCGATCGTCTGGGGAAGCGGCTGGCCGAGCTGACGCCGATCGGCATCGCCGAGGTCGGTGTCACGGCCCCGGTCAGCGGGATGACCCAGCAGATGTTCCCGGGTCTGTTCCACGCGGTCGCGAACGAGGCGCGCAATGCGACGATGGTCGACGAGCGCACCCGCGCCGACGGCGGCCGCTCGCTGGTCGTCAAGGAGCCGAACGGCGTGGTCGGCGTCATCATCCCGTGGAACGGACCGGTCGGAACGATCGCGTTCAAGGTGGCCCCGGCGCTCGCCGCCGGCTGTTCGGTGATCCTGAAGACATCGCCGGAGGCGCCGCTGTCGCCGTCGGTGTTCGCGGACGTCGTCGGGGAACTCGTCGCCGAGGGGCGCATCCCGGAGGGCGTCGTGAGCGTGCTCGCGGCCGACCGCGAGGTGTCCGAGACCCTGGTGACCAACCCGGAGGTCGATCACATCACCTTCACGGGTTCGACGGCGGCCGGTCGTCGCATCATGGCGTTGGCCGCGGACCGCGTCGCGAAGGTGTCGCTGGAACTGGGCGGCAAATCGGCGGCCATCGTCCTGGACGACGCCGATCTGAACTCGGTGATGCAGTTCCTCCCGATGGGCGGCTGCATGCAGTCCGGTCAGGCGTGCATCGCGTTGACTCGCGTGCTGGTCTCGGAGAAGCGGCACGACGAGGTCGTCGCCGCGTACCAGGCGGCGTTGGGGATGCTGCCGCTCGGCAACCCGTGGGAGGAGACGAACTTCCTCGGTCCGCTCGCGTCGGCGCGTCAGCGCGACCGGGTGGAGAACTACATCGAGATCGCGAAGTCCGAGGGGGCGACCATCGTCCACGGCGGCGGCCGCGGCGGCTTCGACCACGGGTTCTTCGTCGAGCCGACGATCGTGGACAACGTCCGGGCCGATATGCGCATCGCCCA
Source organism: Gordonia humi (assembly GCF_014197435.1). Taxonomy (NCBI): domain Bacteria; kingdom Bacillati; phylum Actinomycetota; class Actinomycetes; order Mycobacteriales; family Gordoniaceae; genus Gordonia; species Gordonia humi. The sequence continues at coordinate 4,314,083 of NZ_JACIFP010000001.1, read as the reverse complement.
GGAGGAGGTGTTCGGACCGGTCATCTCGATCATCACCTACACCGATGAGGACGACGCGGTGGCGATCGCCAACGACTCGCAGTACGGACTGTCAGGAGCGGTCTTCTCCGCCGACGCCGAGCACGCGTACGAGGTCGCCAAGCGCATCCGGACCGGCACCGTGAACATCAACTGCTCGGTCACCGACTTCACCATCCCGTTCGGCGGCTACAAGCAGTCCGGTCTCGGTCGCGAAGGCGGCGCGGAGGGTCTCGAGGAGTTCTTCGAGACCAAGACCATCCACCTGGGCTGACCGTCGCCCACGGTGTGATCCGCGGTCACATGTGGTCGCGGATCACACCGTGCAGGAAACTGCGGACGGTCTCCTCGAAGAGCTTCTTCTGTGTCAGCTCATTGCTGGCGAGTGCTTCGGCGAGGATCGGCTGCGACGCCGCGTCGACGTTCGGGAAGATCGTCGACTTGGTGCTCGGCGCGCGCATCGCCTCCATGAGCACCGCGCCGATGGCCAGCGTCTCCATCCCGTCCAGGATGCGGACGTGAAGCTCGATCGGCACTCCGGACTCGAGCATGAATCGTGCGGTGTCCTCGTACGTCGGGACGAACAGATCACGCGGCATGTGCTGCAGGAGCACCGGTGCGGCATTGCGGTGGCGCAGGATCGACTGCCGGAAGTTGAGGCAGAGCGCCACGAAGAACTCCGGCCAGTCCGGCCCCGGACGGCGCCGCGGCGTCGCGACCGTCGTGCCCGCGATGTACCGCGCGATCTCCGTGAAGATCTCGTTCTTGTCGGCGAAATGGTGGTACAGCGACGGCGCGCGGACCCCCAGGTGCTTCGCGAGCTTCGGCAGGCTGAACGCCTCGAGTCCCTCGGTGTCGATGATCTCGATCGACGCGAGCACCGCGGCCTCGCGGCTGATGAGGGGTTTGGAGGGGCGCGCCATATCGGTCCTTCCGCCTGCCGCCGCGGCTGTCGATGATGGCCAGCCGTCGTGAACGTTTACCTGCCAAGCATAGGTTTCGGCTGTTCGGCGAGGTCCGGTCGGGTGTGCCGACCGATCTCCCGAGCTGCTGACAAATATCACTTGACGTCTTATGTAACAGTGTATTACGGTTGGCCCGGAGAGTGGCAGCCATCACAATCACGGACTCGTGAGACCACCTCGCTCATGCATCGCACGCCGGATTCCGGCTCTGGACTCGGCGTCGGTATCTCGAACTCCAAGGGAGAAGACGAATGAAACTCGAAGGCAAAGTCGCGCTGATCACCGGCGCAGGATCGGGTCTTGGACGGGAGTCCTCGAAGCTGTTCTCGGCCGAAGGTGCGAAGGTCGCGGTCGTCGACATCGACCCCGAACGTGCCGCCGGGACGGTGGAGCAGGTCGAGAAGGCCGGTGGCGAGGCGATCGCGATCACGGCGGACGTCGCCCAGCGCGACCAGATCACCGCCGCCGTCGACGAGACGGTGAAGAAGTTCGGCAAGCTCGACATCGCCTGGGCGAACGCCGGCGTCGTCTCGCGCGGCGGCGTCCCGACGGTGGCCGGCGGCGAGCAGGTGCTGTTCGAGGACTTGACCGTCGAGGACTGGCACCAGGTGTTGGGCGTGAACCTGTCGGGTGTGATCTACACGGCCCAGGCCGCGGTGCCGGTGATGAAGGCGGCGGGCGGCGGCGTCATCCTCGCGACGTCGTCGGCGGCGTCGATGGTGGCGTACCACGACATCTCCTTCTACAGCGCGACGAAGGCCGGTGTGAACGGACTCGTCCGGGGTCTGAGCCTGGATCTCGGTCCGTACGGCATCCGCGTGAACGCGATCGCGCCGACCCACGGAATGTCGCCGAACTTCCTGATGCCCGCGGGCTCGCCGGTCGTCGGCCAGTCGTACGAGGAGGTGGCCGGACCGTGGGAGCCGTTCGTCTCGCCGATCCCGTTGAAGCGGAACCGTCCGCCGTCGCTCCTCGATCACGCGAAGATGGCGCTGTTCATGGTCTCCGACGACGCCGAGTACGTCTCGGGCGCCGTCTGGAGCTCGGGCGACGGCGGCACCCTGTCGCGCGTGGGCATGTGGTTCGCCGAGGACCTGAACCAGCCCAACCCGAACGAGCAGTGATGTCGGACGGACACCGACTCGTCGTCGATCGTGTCGCGTGCGCCGGGCACGGAATGTGCTACGGCACGGCGCCGGACCTCATCGATTGCGACGAACAGGGAGATCCGATCCTCCCGGATCGAATGCTGACCGGTGCCGAGGCCGATGCGGCCGAGGCGGCGGTCCTCGCCTGCCCGGAGCGTGCGTTGACGCTCGTCCCGGCCTCCTGAACCAAGCTTCCCGACCCGGCGCGCCCGCCGTGTCGCTCCATCCCACGAAACTCGAAGGAAGTGTCATGACCGCAGCCCTACGCGCACGAGAAGACGTCACAGTCGACTTCGACGTCTACGACGCCGGCCTGGCGGCGCCCGTCGACCGGTTCCAGGAACGCGCGGCCGAGTTGGCCGCCATCGGACCGGTGGTCTGGTCGCCGCTCTACGGCGGCCACTGGATCGTCACCGGCTACGAGGAGGTCCACGAGGTGCTTCGCGACGCCGAGACCTACTCGAGCTTCCCGAACAACCTCATCACCAGCGATGCGTTCGGCAAGTTCATTCCGATCGAGCTCGATCCCCCCGAGCACACCGGCTACCGCAAAGCTCTTCAGCCGCTGTTCGGCCCGGCGCGTATGAAGAAGCTGACCGACGACATCCGCCTGGTCGTCAACGATCTGCTCAGCGAATTCTCCTCGCGGGGCTCCGCGGAGTACGTGTCCGAGTTCGCACACGAACTGCCGGCGCGGATCTTCTTGACGCTGATGGACTGGCCGGTCGAGGACGCGCCGCTGTTCACGACGCAGACCGACGTGGCGCTGCTAGGCAAGCCCGGAGCCTCCGAAGAGGAGTCGATGCAGGCGCGCGCCGAGGCCGCGATGCAGATGTTCGCCTACTTCCAGAAGATGGTGGACGAGCGTCGGGCGAACCCCGGCGACGACATCACCTCCACGCTCATTCACACCGAGGTCGCGATGGAGGACGGTCTGCGTCTGCTCACCGACGAGGAACTCGACCGCATGTTCTTCCTGCTGCTCATCGCGGGTCTGCACACCGTGCAGGGTTCGCTGGCCTGGATGATCAAGCACTTCATCGCCAATCCCGAGCAGCGTCAGCAGATCATCGACGATCCGGACCTGATCCCGAGCGCGGTGGAGGAGATCCTTCGGATCGAGGCCGCGGTGGTCCCGGGCCGTCGGGCGATCCGAGACGTCGAACTCGGTGGCGTGCAGATCGCCGCGGGCGACAAGATCATCCTGATCCTCGCTTCGGCCAACCGGGATCCGAGAGAGTTCGAGACCCCGGCCGACGTCGATGTGAACCGGAGTCCGAACCGGCACCTCTCGTTCGGCGGCGGTCCGCACCGGTGTCTCGGATCGCATCTGGCGCGCATCGAACTGGCGGTGGCGATGGAGGTGATCCACGCGAGGATCCCCGACTACCGTTTCGTCGAGTCGGATCCCCCCGTGTTCCAAGCGTCGCAGGTGCGAGGGTGCCTGCGCATGCCGATCGAGTTCACGCCCGAGAGCTGACTCGATCCCGCGGTCGGGCGCCGGGAGGGGCGTCCGACCGCGGCTTTTCGCGTTCCGGGCCGGGCGTGCGGCGATGCCCCCGATCGCCTCGATTCCGGCGAACACATTGCCGACTAAATCTAAATGCGATAGATTTATTGGTGTCGGCGGGGGAGCCGCGTTCGGGCGACTGCCAGACACCGTTCGACACCTTGATCACGACGGGAAATTCTCATGACGACATCGCTTCCTCGCCAGGATCGGATCCGGCGCGCCCTGGAACTCCTGCGCAACGAGACGACAGACAAGTTCGACGAGGTCATCGACTTCGCTCCGGGCGAGTTCACCGACCCGGTCCTCGCCCAGGACGAGCGCGACTACATCTTCGGCACGGTGCCGTCGATCGTCGCCCACGGCTCGGAACTGGCCAAGCCCAACGACTTCATGACGGTGCAGATGCCCCGCAACAACATCATCGTCATCCGCCAGAAGGATCGGAGCGTCAAGGCGTTCGTGAATCTCTGCCGGCATCGCGGGGCGCTGCTCGAAGACCGCGAGAAGGGGCGCTGCCGCATCTTCTCGTGCCCGTATCACCGCTGGTCGTACGATCCGGACGGGAGTCTGCGCACCATCACGCGCGACACCACCTTCGGCGACGTCGACCGCGCCGAGCACGGACTCATCGAGATCCCCGTCGAGGAGCGGCACGGTTTCATCTGGGTCGTCGACAACGCGAACGCCACGATCGACGTCGCCGACTGGCTCGGCCCGGAGATGGACGCGATCCTGTCGGAGTACCGACTCGAGGACTCGGTGTGCTTCAAGGCGGGCGGATTCGACGAGCCGACCAACTGGAAGATCATGCAGGACGCGTTCCTGGACGGCTACCACATCCAGTACGCGCACCCGAACACCGCGGGCAAGATCATCCACACCAACGTCATGGCCTTCGAGGACTTCGGTCGGCACTGCCGCTTCATCGCGCCGCGTAAGACGATCGACCGCTTCCTCGAGGAGGACCCCGGCGAGCAGCCTCTGGACAAGTACGTCACCGAGACGCACTTCCTGTTGCCGAACTCCACACTTCTGCGCCAGCCCGACCACTTCCAACTCTTGACCTTCCGTCCTCATCCGACCGATCCGACGCAGTCGCGCATGGAGCAGCGACTCATCGTGCCGACCGTCGAGAACAGCGGAATGGAGGCCGAGCGGTGGGAGCGGCTGTGGACCAAGAACTGGGACATCCTCCTCGCGGTGCTCCACAACGAGGACTTCCCGCTCCTGCGCGGATCGCAGCGCGGCATGGGGAGCGCCGACGCGGGCGACATGATGCTCGGACGCAATGAGATCGCGAACCAGGTGTTCCGCAGGGAGACACGCAGACTGGTCGAGGCCGGTCGCGCCGTCTCCGGCGGTCGGTAGGGCGGATCATGATCCGGTACGAGTGGCGCACCGACCTCGACGCCGCGGACGCGGCCCAGCTCCGCGAGGTCCTGCTCCGAGCGGCGGCCTACGACGCCGAACCCGAGTACAACTCGATCGACCCGGCGGACGTCGAACGTGATCTGGCGCCCGGCAGCGGCGTCCGCCATCTGGTGATCTGGCTGGAGGCCCGTCCCAGGACGCTCGACGGTCCAGACGAACCCGAACGCGTGGCGGGCGTCGTCCGGCTCGTCGATCGCGGCGACGGACGGGCGGACGGGACGATCGTGATCGACCCGGACCTGCGGTCGATCGGCATCGTGACACTGCTCCTCGAACGCGAGGGGGTGGACGCGAGCGGCCCCGACGGATGGCTCGGGAGTGGATTCGCCGGCATCCGATCGTGGGCGCGCGGCAACCATCCCGCGTCGGGCCGCATCGGCGACCGGAATCTGCTGCCCCGCACACGGCGGGTGTGGAAGCTGGTCCGGCCGAGCGTCGAGGTGGCCGCGGGCGACGCCGACCGGGTCGTCGACCTCGGCTCGGACGATGCGGCGGCGATCGAGGAACTGCTGGCGTCGCGGGTCGGGCACGACCGTCCCGCACTCGATGCCGAGGACCGCAGCGTGGTCGGTGTCCGCGGCGAGGCCGGTCTGTCGGGGCTCGTCGAGATCGACCTGCGCCCGGTGTACGTGGAGGAGTTCGGCCGATGTGCGAGCGCGGCGCTGCTCGCGTACTCGCCGTCGCTCACCGACGCCGAGTGCCGCGCGGTGCTGACCGATCTGCTCGTCGGTGCGGGGGCTCGGGCGGCGCAGAGCGGACTGGACGGGCTGATCGCGTACGTCTCCTCCGACGACGACGCGCTCGTCGCAGTCAGCAGACGCGTGGGGCTGCAGCACGACCGTACCGACGTTCTTTACGAGATCCGTTGAAGGAGAAAAACGTTCATGGACAGTGACCTCTTCGAGGCCGACCATCTCGCCTATGCCGACTCGGTGCGTCGGTTCGTCGCCAGGGATGTGGTCCCGCACCTGGACTCCTGGGAGGAGAACCGCGAGATCGACCGCTCCGTGTGGACGGCGGCGGGGCGGCAGGGGCTGCTCGGACTGGCGGTCCCCGAGCAGTACGGCGGCAGTGGGGTCACCGACTACCGGTTCCGGGTCGCGCTCATCAACGAGCTGGCCCGGGTCGGCGCCAGTTCGCTGCAGTCGGGGTTCTCGACCAACGACGACATCGTCCTGAACTATCTGCTGCGGCTCGCCGACGAGGAGCAGTCGCAGCGGTGGCTGCCCGGGTTCACCACCGGTGAGACCATCGGGGCGATCGCGATGACCGAACCCGGCACGGGCAGCGATCTGCAGGGCATCACCACCACGGCCGCCCGGGTCGACGGCGGTTGGCGCCTGTCCGGATCGAAGACGTTCATCACCAGTGGGATCCTCGCGGATCTGGTGATCGTCGTGGCCCGCACCGACGCCGACGCGGGATCGAAGGGATTCACGCTGTTCGTCGTCGAGGAGGGCATGGCGGGATTCCGTCGCGGCCGGAAGCTGCGGAAAGTCGGCCTGCAGGCGCAGGACACCGCGGAGCTGTTCTTCGACGACGTGGTGGTTCCCGACGCGAACGTCCTCGGCGAGGTCGGCGGCGCCTTCGGTCACCTCATGGACAGCCTGCCGCTCGAACGACTCGGCATCGCCCTCGCCGGCCAGTTCTCCGCGGAGGCCGCTCTTCGCTGGACCGTGGACTACGTCCGCGAGCGTCGGGCCTTCGGCAAGGCGATCGGCGACTTTCAGAACACCTCGTTCACCCTCGCCGACCATGTGAGCAGAACCGAGGCCTGCCGGGCATACCTCGACCGGGCCGTCGAACGGTACAACGCGGGCACGCTCACACCGGAGGACGCGGCCAAGACGAAGCTGATCGCCACCGAGAACCAGTGGGCGGTGCTCGACGCCTGCGTCCAGTTGCACGGCGGCTACGGCTACATGCTCGAGTACCCCGTCGCCCGGGCCTTCACCGATGCTCGCATCCAGCGCATCTACGGCGGCACCAACGAGATCATGCGGCTCATCATCGGCCGTCACGAACTGAGCCGCGCCTCTTGACCGGCCGCATCCGCGACCGCCCTCCCGAATCGAAGAAATGAAGGAAACCACGCCATGACCGCAACCATCGGAGCAGCCCTCGACTGGTGGGGCCGCACAAAACCTCAGGACGTCGCCCTGGTCTTCGACGGCGCCGAGATCGACTACGGCACCCTGCGGGACTGGACCGGGCGCGCCGCCCGGCACCTCGTGGAGACCACGGGTGTGAAGCCGGGCGATCGTGTCGGGCTCCTCGGCCCGAACTCGCTGGAGTGGCCCGTCGCCGCATTGTCGGTCCTCAAGTCGGCCGGCGTCCTCGTCCCGCTCAACAGTCGGTATCAGCCGGCGGAGCTGCGCAAGATCGCCGACGAGGCCGGACTGACCGCCGTCGTCGTCGCACCCGGGTTCGAGGACCTCGCCGCGGAGACGGCGGGAATGGGCGACGAGTTCGCCATCGTGCCCTTCGCCGAGCTCACCTCACTGCGCGACGGCGGCGCCGACCGGTTCCGGGTCGACGCCGAACCCGATGAGCCGATCACGATCCTGTTCACCAGCGGGTCCACCGGGCTCTCGAAGGGCGTCGTGCTCACCAACCGGACCCTGCTGTCGATCGTCTTGGAGAACACGCTCACCGAGGAGGGGTTCCGGCCGGGCACGACGACGCTGCTCGTGCTGCCGCTGGCGTTCACACCGGGGCTGGTCTACGGACTGCTGATCACGACCGTCCTCGGCGGCACGCTCGTCGTCGAACCCGACCTCGTGCCCTCGCGTGCGGTCTCGCTGCTGGAGAAGCACTCGGTCGAGGCGATCTTCGGCGTTCCGTTGATCTTCGAGGCGCTCTCGCGCGCCCCGGAGTTCGCCGGCGCCGATCTGTCCTCTCTGAAGACGGCCATCGTCGGCGGGGCCGCCGTTCCGGGCGATCTCCTCAAACGATGGGCCGACAAGGGCGTTCTGCTGCGTCAGATCTACGGGATGACCGAGGCCGGCGGTGTGGCGACGGCGACCGTTCGCTCCGAGGCGATGGAGTTCCCGGACCGATGCGGCACCGGTTCGATCTTCACCGAGGTCAAGGTGTTCGACTCCGACGGGAACGAGGCGGCGCCGGGGGAGACCGGCGAACTCGTGGTCCGCGGACCCGGTGTGACGCCGGGGTACTGGAACGATCCGGAGACCACCGCGGAGGCGCTTCGTGGCGGTTGGCTGCACAGCGGCGACCTCGGCGAAGCCGACGAACAGGGACGCGTCAAATTCGTCGACCGACTCAAGGACCTCATCATCTCCGGCGGCATCAACATCTCGCCCGTCGAACTCGAGAGCGCGATCGGCGCGATCGACGGTGTCGTCGAGGTCGCGGTGATCGCGGCGACCGACGAGAGGTTCGGCGAGACGCCCGCCGCGATCGTCACGGTGACCGGCGACGTCGACGCCGCGACGATCGTCGAGCACTGCTCCACGGTCCTCGCCGACTTCAAGGTCCCCCGGTACGTGGTCGTGACCGCCGACCCGCTCCCGCGACTGCCGTCCGGGAAGATCGCGAAGAGCGCGATCCGCGACGAGTACAAGGACGTGCACGTGCGGTTCGAGAAGGTCAGGTGACCGCGCTGATCGAGCGGCCGACGCTGTGGGTCGAGCGACGCGATACGACGGCGGTCGTCTGGCTGAACCGCCCCGATCGACTCAACGCGTTCACCTACGGGATGCGGGACGATCTGGTCGCGGCGTTCGATGCGACCGATGCCGACGACACCGTGCGCGCGGTGGTCGTCACCGGCACCGGGCGGGCGTTCTGCGCGGGCGCCGACCTGGAGGCCGGCGGGGACACGTTCCTGCCCGAAGACGGCGTCGACGGGGTGCCCCCCGACTCCGGCGGCGTCGCGGCGCTGCGCGTGTTCGAGTCCCGCAAGCCGGTGATCATGGCGATCAATGGACCGGCGGCGGGCGTGGGGGTCACCATGTCGCTGCCCGGCGATGTGCGGATCGCCTCGGACACCGCGAAGTTCGCGTTCGTCTTCACTCGTCGAGGACTGGTTCCCGAGGCCTGCTCGACCTGGTTTCTGCCTCGCATCGTCGGCATGCCCACCGCGCTGCGGTGGACGATCGCCGGATCGACGGTGACCGCCGACCAGGCTCTCTCCGCCGGACTCGTCTCGGAGGTGGTCCCGGCGGCCGCGGTCCTCGATCGCGCACTGGCGCTCGCGGACGAGTTCGCCGCGGGCACCTCGCCGGTGTCGGTCGCACTCACCCGCGCGATGATGTGGCGGATGTCGGCCTGTGAGGACCCGCGACGGGCGCACGCCGTCGAGTCGCAGATGCTGTACGAGCGCGGTCGGTCCGGCGACGTCCGCGAGGGCGTGGCGTCGTTCCTGGAGAAGCGGACGCCCGACTTCCCCGATCGCGTCAGCACGACGGTCGGCGACTTCGACTGGACACCGCGAACATAGGACAGGAATCGTCCAATGTATCGTAGAGTCGTGCGATTCGGCGATGGGAACAGATGATGGCGCGACGTAAGACAGGCAATGTCCTCTCCGAGGACGCCGACGAGGCGCGCGATCAGATCATGCAGGCGGCCGAACGGGTGTTCGCCAAGTACGGGGCGTCCAAGACGACGATGGACGACATCGGGCGCGAGGCGGGAGTCTCGCGCCCGACCGTCTACCGTTACTTCGCCGGTCGGGACGCGCTGATCTCCGCGCTCATCGAACGCCGCTCGCGGATGCTCTTCGTCAAGGCCCGCAAGTTCCTCCTCGGCCTGCCGACGTTCGCCGACCAGCTCGTCGAGGGGCTCATCTTCCTCGTCGACCACGGCCGACAGGACCCGCTGGTCCGCGTCCTGGTGTCACCCGAGCACATGCAGATGGCCGAGCCGCTGGTCGGCAGCTCCGGGCTCGCCGCGAGGCTGACCGCCGAGATGTGGGAGCCGGTCCTGGACCAGGCGATGGAGCGGGGCGAGATCCGCAGCGATCTCGACCGCGGCAAGATGGCCGAGTGGATCGCGCTGCTCCAGTTCATCCTGGTCGGCCGACTCGACTTCGATCGCCCCGAGGATCCGTCGCATCGCGAGATGCTCCGCACATTCGTGCTGCCCGCATTCCTGCCGCCCGGGCAGTCGGTCGAGTGAGCGGCGAGGACGCGTCCGACGCGATCCTCACCGCTGCGGAGACGTGCTTCGAGCGGTTCGGCATCACGAAGACGACGATGGAGGACGTCGCCCGCGCGGCCGAGGTGTCGCGGGCGACGGTGTACCGCTGTTTCGCCGACCGCGACAGTCTGATCATGGCGTCGGTGATGCGGCGTGCTCGCAGCCGACATGCCGAGGCGCGCGCCTACATCGAGAACTGGCCGTCGCTGGCCGACCGAGTCGTCGAGGGCATGGTGCACGACGTGCTTCGCGGCAGGCGAGATCCGATGATGCACCTGCTCGTCTCCCCGGAGGAGATGGAGCTCTCGACGCAGCTCCTATGGCGCTCCGGTGAAGCCGTTCGGCTCACCGGTGAGCTGTGGGCGCCGGTGCTCCAGGACGCGCAGCGGCTCGGCGAGCTGAGCCGGGACGTCGACATCGTGTTGCTCACCGAGTGGATCGCCGAGTTGGAGATGACGTTCATCAGCCAGTCCGACGGCAGCGACGAGTCGGTCGACCGCTTTCGCGCCAAGCTCCGCGCGTTCCTCGTGCCGTCGCTGCTTCCGCGACTGGACTGAGCCGGAGCGTCGGACGCGCGGCCGGCGGCGTCACAGGTCGATCACCAGTCGCTTCGAGCGGCAGCGTGACACGCAGATCATCATCACGTCGCCCGCCGCCGCCTCCTCCTCGTCGAGCACCGAGTCGCGGTGGTCGATCTCGCCGTCGAGCACGGCGACCTCGCAGGTGCCGCAGGTCCCCTCCTGACAGGAGAAGTCGGCGTCGACGCCCGCGGCGAGGACGGCGGCCAGGATCGACTGGTCGGCGGCCACCTGCACCGTCGTGCCCGACTGTGCGAGCTCGACCTCGAACGCGGTGTCGACCTCGTCGCCGGTGGTCTCCTTCGGCGAGAAGCGCTCCACGTGGAGTGCGACGCCGAGACGGTCGCTGACCTCCTCGATCGCCGACAGCAGGGGCTCCGGACCGCAGCAGTAGACGACGGCGCCGTCACCGGTGTCCGCGAGCGCGGACTCGAGATCGAGGAGTCCCACCTCGTCCGCGGGTGCGAGTTCCACCCGGTCGGGGTGCGACCGCGTCAACTCGTCGGCGAACGCCATGCTGGTCCGCGTGCGGCCGCCGTACAGCAGTCGCCACTCTCGCCCCGCGGCGGTCGCTTCACGCATCATCGGGAGCAGCGGAGTGATGCCGATGCCGCCGGCCACGAACAGGTACGACGGCGCCTCGACGAACTCGAAATGATTGCGCGGACCGTGCGTGCTGAGGGTCGCGTCGACGTCCAGGCTGTCGTGCACGTAGGCCGATCCGCCCCGGCCGTCCGGCTCGCGGAGCACGGCGATGCGCCACTGTTCATCGGATGGATCGCCGCACAGCGAGTACTGACGGACCAGCCCGTTGTCGAGTTCGACATCGATGTGCGCCCCCGGTGTCCACGCCTCGAGCGGTCGCCCGTCGGCGTCTTCGAGAACAAGCGAGGCGACCTGATCGGCGACCACCTCCTTGGCGCTCACACGAAGGGTTCTCGATGTCGTCATGCGGGGCCTTCCCGGAAATCGGTTGAGTACCTTTTAATCTTATGTTATTAGTTTTATGGGATCAAGGCAGTCGGCGGACAGCACGGCTGATCTGGTTGATCCGCAGCGACTCTCGTGGGCGCGAGCCCACTCAAGGTGGTGTCTGAATGACGCTCGAACACGATCCGCGCGCCTTCCGCGGCGACGGCGTCGCCCTGGCCGCCAGCACGTGGCGACCCGACGGCCCGCGCGAGGGGACGGTTCTTCTCCTGCACGGGGGCGGACAGACCCGGCACTCCTGGCAGCGCACCGGTGCGCGTCTGGCCGAGCACGGTTGGAACGTCCACGCGATCGACCTCCGCGGCCACGGCGACAGTCAGTGGGCGCCCGACGGCGACTATCGCATCGCCGCCCACGCGCGCGATGTGCGTGCGGTCGCATCGTCTCTCCCCGAACGCCCGATTCTCGTCGGTGCCTCGCTCGGCGGCATGGCGTCGCTGATGGCGCAGGCGGAGGATCCGACGCTCGCTCGTGCGCTCGTCCTGGTCGACATCACCCCGAAGGCACGGCCCGAGGGGTTGGCCAGGATCCACGACTTCATGGCGCGGGGCGTCGCCGGATTCGACTCCCTCGACGACGCACTGGACGCGGTGGTCGCCTACAACCCGAACCGTCGTCGACGGCCCCGGATCGACGGTCTGCGCAAGAATCTGCGCGAGCGCGACGGTCGGTGGTACTGGCACTGGGATCCGCGGATCCTCGCGCAGCGCGAGAACTCGCCGGAGGCCGCCGCCGAACGCGAGCGGGCCGCCCGGGCGGCGGCTCGGAGCGTCCGAGTGCCGACCCTGCTGGTCCGCGGCGCCCAGTCGGACGTCGTGTCCGACGACGGCGTGCGCGATCTGCTCGGTTCGATCCCCGGCGCGCGACACGTCGACGTGGCCGGAGCCGGGCACATGGTGTCCGGCGACGACAACGACGTGTTGAGCACGGGGATCGTCGACTTCTGCGACGACGTGCCGCGGTCGGCCTGAACCATCGATTTTTCACCCAGGAAAGGAACACTCATGGCTCGACTAGACGGAAAAGTGGCGTTCATCACCGGCATCGCCCGCGGTCAGGGGCGATCGCACGCGATACGCCTCGCGGAGGAGGGCGCGGCGATCATCGGTATCGACATCTGCGACCAGTTGCCGACGGTCTTCTACCCGATGGCCACCCAGGAGGATCTCGCCGAGACCGAACGACTCGTCAAGGAGGTCGGCGGCCGGATCGTCACCCGGATCGGCGACGTACGCAAGCGCGAGGACATCGAATCGGCGTTGCAGGCGGGCATCGAACAGTTCGGTCACGTCGACACGATCATCGCCAACGCGGGCATCATGCCGGTTATCGGTCCGGGCGAGCAGCGACAGGCCTGGTTCGACGCGGTCGACGTGATGCTCACCGGCGTCTGGCAGGTCATGGACGTCGTCACCCCGATCCTGCAGGAGCAGGGGCGGGGCGGCACCATCACCATCACGAGTTCGGCGGCGGGACTGCGCAGCATCGGTCTCAACACGCTGCCGGGCCAGGCCGGGTACACGGCGTCCAAGCACGGCGTGGTCGGTCTCATGCGGCTGTACTCCAAACAACTGGCCAAGGACTTCATCCGGGTCAACACGATCCACCCGACCGGGGTCAACACCCCGATGGTCGCGAACGCCGAGTACGGCGAGTTCCTGGCGGCCAACCCGGAGGCGGCCACCGACGACGCGTACAAGAATCCGATGCCCGTCGAACTGGTCGAGGCGATCGACATCAGCAACGCGATCGTGTTCCTGGCGTCCGACGAGGCGCGATACGTGACCGGGGTGACCATGCCGGTCGACGCGGGCTACAACAACCGCTGACCCGCGAGGAATCCCCGACCGGGGTCGGCCGACGGCCCGCCCCGGTCGCCGGTCCGTCGAATCGTCGGCCCCTGTGCTCGCGGCGGAGCGGGTGATCGTCGGACCGTCCGTCCCGCCCGCATCGCCGGGCCCGAAGAGAGGTGTACCGGAGCTCATGAGTCGACGAAGGGTCGCGATCGTGACCGGAGGCGGCCGCGGCATCGGCGCCGCCGTCTGTGAACGGCTGGCATCGGACGGGTTCGCCGTCGCGGTGAATTACGCACGCAGCGCGGACGCCGCGGCCGGGGTCGTGGCGCGGATCGAGGAGAACGGCGGGGAGGCTCGGGCGTTCGAGGCCGACATCGCCGATCCCGCGCAGGCGGAGCGTCTGACCGTCGCCGTGGCCGAGAGCCTCGGCCCGCCGAGCGTGCTGATCAACAACGCGGGAATGAACAGCGCCGCGGCCGCCCGACGGCAGTCGCCGGACGAGTGGGACCGGATCATCGGTGTCAACCTCAGCGGCGCCTTCTACTGCTCGCACTTCGTGCTGCCGCACATGTACGAACTCGGGTGGGGTCGGATCGTCTTCGTCAGCAGCCCGTCCGGCGGCCGGCGGCCCGCGCCCGCGGTGAGCGCGTACTCCGCGGCGAAGGCCGGGCTCGTGGGGATGACGCGCAGCCTGGCACAGGAGGTCGCGCGTCGTGGGATCACTGTGAACGCGGTGATGCCCGGCTACGTGGCCACCGACATCACCGCGTCGGCAGGCGACGCGGCCGTCGAATCGCTCGAACGGTCCTGGCCGAGGATTCCCGCCGAATCGGTCGCCTCGACGGTCGCCTTCCTGGTCGGCGATGACGCCGCCGACGTCTCGGGTGAGGAGATCGGCGTCTGGCGGGGCGGACCGGTGTCGATCTAGTGCCCGGTCCGATCGATCCGCCGTGCGATTCGCGCGTGGCGTACGCGGTGTCCCGTTCCGCCGGTCGAGTGTATGAGGAGCGTGCGCGCCGTCGGCGGGGCCGGGCGAGATCGACTCCGCAGACGACCCCGGCAATGCTCCACCACAAGCTCGATCGACATGTTCGTCGAAAGGATGCACGCTGATGACAGATCTGACAGGACGGGTCGCCGTCGTCACCGGTGCGGCCAGCGGCATCGGCGCCGGTACCGCGCAGGAGTTCGTCGCACGCGGCGCATCGGTCGTGGTCGCGGACGTCGACGAGCGGCGAGGTCGCGAGGTCGCCGCGGATCTGGGCGACCGCGGTGTCTTCCTGCGCACCGACGTGTGCGAGGAGACCGATGTGGCGGCCGCGGTCGGCTGCGCCGTCGAGACGTACGGTCGGCTGGACTGCCTCGTCAACAACGCCGGTCGAGTCGGCGCGTGGACCTTCCTCGACGATACGAGCGTCCAGGAATGGGAGGACTCGTTCGCCGTCCTGTGCCGCAGCGTGTTCCTCGGGACCAAACACGGTGCGCGGGCCATGCGGAGTCAGGGCGAGGGAGGCTCCATCATCAACGTCTCGTCGGTGGCGGGCGTCCGGACCGGCTTCGGTCCGCACCCGTACAGCGCGGCCAAGGCCGCCGTACTGCAACTGACGAGCACCGCGGCACAGGAACTCGCCGAGCATCGGATTCGCGTCAACGCGCTCGTCCCCGGCGGCGTCGCGACGCGCATCGTCGGTCGCGGCGCCGGACTCGAGGACGATGCGTTGGATCGAAGCGTGGACGCCGTGCGAGCGAACCTCGCCGCGTTCGCGCCCATCCCGCGAGCAGGTGAACCCGACGACCTCGCCTGCGCCGCGGCCTTCCTGGCCTCCGACGACGCGTCGTTCATCACCGGACAGTGCCTGGCCGTGGACGGCGGACTGAGTCTCGGGCGCCGGTGGCCGCGGAACTTCCGCGACGAGGCCGAGGAGGCCGCGCGTCGCCGACGAGCGCCGGCCGCCGGTGATTCTCCGGTGGTCGACCGGGAAGCGGAGTGACGCGATGCCATCGGCGCCCGATGCGGCGATCGTCGGGCTCGGCATCACCGAACTCGGCAGGGTCTACGGCCGGTCGACGACCGCTCTGGCGGCCGAAGCGGTCCGTCTCGCGGCGGCCGACGCCGGGCTCGGGCTGCACGATCTCGACGGGCTCCTGGTGAGTCCGGGCATGCGGAAGGACCTCGACGTCAATCTCGCCGGAGTCCTCAACCTCGGGCATCTCGGGCTGCTCGCACAGGTGAACGCGTACGGATCCACCGCGGGCGCGATGATCACGCAGGCCGCACTGGCCATCGACGCCGGAATGGCCACGACCGTCGCGTGCGTGTTCGGCGACACCCCGCTGCGGCCTAGTCGTCCGGCCGGTTCGGCCTGGGGCAGTCCGTCGCGAAGCGGGACGGCTCTGACCGGGTTGAGCGGCTGGCAGACGGCGTCCGGCGCGACCAACCCGAACATCCTCTACGCGATGTGCGCGCGCAGGCACATGGAGGCCTACGGCACCACCTCGACGCAGTTGGGGGCCATCGCGGTCGCGCAACGCTCGTGGGCGGCGGCCAACCCTCTCGCGGCCATGCGAGACCCGATGTCCATCGAGGACCACCAGGAGTCGAGATGGATCGCCGAGCCCTTTCACCTCCTCGACTGCTGTCTGGTCAGCAACGGCGCCGTCGCGGTGATCGTCACGTCCGCCGACCGCGCCGCCGATCTGCGTCAACCCGCGGTGCACGTGTGGGGGTTCGGACAGGCTCATCGACCGCGTCAGATGCACGCGGGCTCGGACTGGGGCCTGGTCACACCCGCCGCGCGATCGGGTCCGGACGCGATGCGGATGGCCGGCGTCACCGTGAACGACATCGACATCTGCGAGATCTACGACTGCTACACGTACACGGTCCTGGTGACTCTCGAGGACTACGGTTTCTGCGCGAAGGGCGAGGGCGGCTCATTCGTCGCCGACGGCGCCCTCGCGCCGGGCGGCGCGCTGGCGTGCAACACCGGCGGCGGGCAGTTGTCCTCGTATTACATGTGGGGGATGACGCCGGTGTCCGAGGCCGTGATCCAGGCGCGCGGGCACGGCGGAGACCGACAAGCGCCCCGCAACGACGTCATCCTCGTCAGTGGAAACGGCGGGATACTCGAGCACCACTCGACGCTGGTGCTCAGTCCACTTCATCGGAGGGCGGCATGACCACCGACTCGAACGACAGTCCGATGCTGCCCGCCGTCGTACGGGACGAGGCCGGTGCCGCGTTCTTCGACGCGGCCGCCCGCGGCGAGCTCCTGGTGAAGAAGGGGCCCGGCGGAGTCGTCCTCGGCCCGGAGGTGCGCACCTGTCCGGTCACCGGATCGGGCGAGCTCGACGCCGTGTCCGCGAGCGGGCGGGCGACCCTGGTCAGCTGGGCGACCGTCCACCGGGCGCCGCTGCCGATCCTGGCCGACGCGGTGCCCTATGTCACGGCGCTCGTCGAACTCGACGAGGGACCGTGGCTGCTGGTCCGTCTCATCGACGTCGACACCGCAGATCTGCGCGTCGGGCTGCCGCTGCTCGCGCGCTACGTCACCGGACGCGGAGCCGACGGCGAGGCCGCGGGGGAGACCCTGCCGGTCTTCGCCCCGGATCCCGGTCGCCGCTAGGCTCGCCGCCCGCCCGGTGAGGCGGCGCCGGACGATGCGCTCGTCCGGCGCCGCCTCAGCGCGGAATCACTCCGAGACGCCCTCGCCCGCGGGCTGCAGGACACCGGCGTCGGCGAGACGGTCGATCTCGGCATCGTCCATGCCCAGCAGTTCACGGCAGATCTCACGGGTGTGCTCGCCCGCGACCGGCGCCTGCCGGGACGGCGGATCGGCGATCGCGGCAAACGCCGCGGCGCGCGCCGTGGCGGGCAGCGTGGTACCCAGCAGATCGTGCGTCACCGTGGTGTAGCTGCGCCGTGCCACCAGATGCTCGTCGTCGAGCAGTTCGGGCAGGCGCAGCATCGGTGCGGCGGCGACCCCCGACGCCTGCAACCGGTCGGCGACCCGACGCGGTGCCTGGGACGCGGTCCACGCGGCGACGATCTGGTCCACGTCGGCGCGGTGCGTCCGACGTGCCGACGGGGAGGCGAACCGCGGATCGTCGATCAGCTCCGGTCGTCCGGCGGCCTCGGCGACCGCCGCCCAGTCGTCGTCCGAACGGACGGTGATCACACACCATTCGTCGTCGCCCGCACACGGGAACACCCCGCTCGGCGCATGGTCGGGATGGGCGTTGCCGCTCGGCACCACGCTGCCCGGTCGGAGGCTCTCGGCGGCGATGGATGCGCCGATGTGGGTGAGCGCCACATCCGATTGGGCGAGTTCGATCCGGGCTCCGCGGCCGGTGCGACGTCGGGCCGCGAGCGCCGAGAGCACGACGGTCGCGCAGAGATGTCCCGCGATGTGATCGGGGTAGACGGTGGATCCGTCGCAGAGGAGTTCGGCGTCGTCGGGGTAACTCCACAGCGCCGACACTCCGGATGCCGCGCGCACCAGCGGGCCGTAGCCCATCCGCGTCCGCCACGGACCGACGGAGCCGAAGGCGCTCGATTCGGCGACGATGATTCCCGGATTGATCTCGGCGAGCGTCTCGTAGGAGAAGCCCATCGCGGCGAGCGTCCCCGGTTTGAAGTTCGCGACGACCACGTCCGCGTCGGCGGCCAGCCTGCGGAACAGATCCGCACCCTCGGTCGAGCGCAGGTCCATGCCGAGGCTCCGCTTGTTGCGGTGTCCCCACGCCACCGACGCGGGGATCTTGGCTCCTCGTTTCGATTGGCGCAGGCCGTCCGGGTAGTTCGCGTTCTCGATCTTGATCACGTCGGCCCCGTAGTCGGCGAACTGCCGCGACAGTTCGGCGCCGAACACGATGACGCCGAGATCGAGGACGCGCACACCCGCGAGGGGAGCGGCGTCCGGAGCGCCGATCGTCGTCGGCGCCGGACGGTCGGCCCACGACGGAGCGGCGTCCAGAGCGCGCGCGGTGGAGCGGAATCCGGCTCGTCGACCGTCGACGGTCGCGGGGCCGGAGGGGAATCTCGCGTGCTCGCCCGGGAAGAGCTCCGCGTCGATCAGCGCGCCGGACTCGGCGAAGTGATCGGCGCTCAACGCCTGCTCGAGCGTGTAGACGGCGCCGAGCGGGATGCCGCGAGCGGCGCCCTCGGCGACGAGCTCGGCCTGCGTGCGGTCGGCGAACAGGTCGGCGATCAACGGGTGCAGTCGGTCGGCGGCGGCGAATCGGGCCGGGATCGTGTCGTACTTCGGGTCGGCGAACTCCTCCGGTTCACCGAGCCAGGCGAACATCGCGCGCCACTGTCGCCTGGCGAGCAGGCAGATGCGGACCCGGCCGTCCCGGCAGCCGAACACCGGATAGAACGACGCGGCGTCGGGCCGATTGCGCGGATAGTCCTCCGAACGTCCGGCCGCCGCCGAGCCCTGTGTTCCGAAGCCAGGGTCGAAGCCGTGGACGGTCGCCTCGAACGCCGAGACGTCGACGTGGTCGCCGAGTCCGGTGGCCAGCCGACGGTGATATGCGAGCATGCCCGCCCACGCGGCGTGGCCGGCCACCGTGCCCTCCGCCAGTCCCGCAGGCGGGAGCAGCGGTGTCTGGCCCGGTGCTCCCGAACGGGACAGCACCCCGGACATGGCGTACAGCACGGCCTCGTCGGCCACCCGGTCGCGGTACGGCCCGGTGAGTCCGAACGGAGTGATCGACACCCACACCAGGTGCGGTGCGGCCGCGAGGGCGGCCTCGGGGCCGACGTTCCAGACGTCGGCGGTGTCGGCGGCCGCGAGCACGATGTCGGCGCGGGCCACCAGGTCGGGGACGGTGGTGGTGTCCGAACCGGCGTCGACGGTGAGCACCCGCTTGTTCGCGTCGCGGAGCGCGTCGGCCACCCGATCGGCGGGGACCGGCGCGTGCGGCGCGGTGATCCGCACGACGTCGGCGCCCAGGTCCGCGAGCAGCCTGCCCGCGGACCGGCCGAACGCGTCGGTGAGGTCTACGACTCGGACGGAGTCCAGGGGAAGAGTCATCTCTCTCGTCTCGATTCAGGGTCTACAGGTAGATGGACTTGGTGCGGCGGTACGGGGCCATCCCCTCCGGACCCAGTTCACGTCCGAGGCCCGAGTCCTTGACCCCGCCGAACGGCGCGGCCAGGTCGAGCGCGTAGTGGTTGACGCCGACGGTGCCCGACTCGATCCGGTCGGCCAGCGCGATGCCGCGCTCGGGATCGGCGCACCACACGGTGCCGCCCAGTCCGTAGGGGGAGTCGTTGGCGATGGCGACGGCCTCGTCCTCGTCGGAGTACGGCGTGATGGTCAGCACCGGTCCGAAGATCTCCTCCTGAGCCAGGCGGGCGGAGTTGTCGACGTCGGCGAAGACCGTCGGCTCGACGAACCATCCGGTGTCACGGTCCGCGGGGACACCGCCGCCGGTGGTGAGCCGATGACCGGCCGAACGACCGATCTCGACGTAGTCGAGGACGCGTCGACGCTGGGCGTCGGTGACCAGCGGCCCCACCTGCGTCGCGCGATCGAGCGGGTCGCCGACGGCCAGCGCGGACACTGTCGAGGTGACGGCGTCGACGACCTCCTCGTATCGCGAACGCGGAGCCAGGATCCGCGTGCAGGCGTGACAGGTCTGCCCGTTGTTGACCAGAGACACCTCCGCGAGATGCGAGGCGAACTCCGCCAGGTTGGCGTCGGCGGTGACGATCGACGCGGACTTGCCGCCGAGTTCGAGGGTGACCGGTCGCAGGAGGCGGCCGCAGGTCTCTCCGATGGCGCGGCCCGCGGCGGTCGATCCGGTGAACGCGACCTTGTCCACACCCGGGTGCTCCACCAGCGCGGCGCCGGTCTCGCGGCCTCCGGGAACGATGTTGAGCACGCCCGCGGGGAGCCCGGCGGCCAGTGCCGCGTCGGCGAACACGTACGCGTCGAGGGCGGTCTCGGGCGACGGTTTGAGGACCACCGTGCAGCCGGCGGCGAGGGCCGGCGCGATCTTCATGGCCGCCAACGACTGCGGGTAGTTCCACGGCGTGATCGCGGCGACCACGCCGACCGGTTCGTGGCGCACCACCGTGCGCGTACCGAGAGCGCTCGGACGGATGTCGTCGTCGTCCTTCTTCCGCAGCAGGTTCGCGTAGTACGACACCATCAGCGACGGCGCGTATCCGTTGACGCCGACGGACAGTGAGATCGGCATGCCGTTCTCACGGCTGGAGAGCACGGCCGTCGACTTGGCTCGGGCCTTCAGCTGCGCCGCGAAGGCGTCGAGGAGGTCGGCGCGGGCTTCGGCGCGCAGTGCTCGCCATGCGGGCAGGGCCCGTCGCGCCGCGGCGACGGCGAGGTCGACGTCGGCCGGGGTCGCGGACGCGGCGGTGCCGAGGACCTGCTCCGTCGCGGCCTCGACGACGTCGGTCGTCGCGCCGCCGGTCGGGGACGTCCACTCCCCGTCGACGAAGAGGTCGGGACGGTCGAGTGCGGGTTCGGTGATCGACGATGTCATGAGATGTCCTTTACAGAGTGTCCTGGTGGCCGAACAGGGTGGAGGAGACCAGCGGAGCCATGGGACCTCCGATGAACAACGAGGTCCGTGCACCGTCGACCTGGTTGGTGGACGTGCCTCTGATCTGGCGGACCGCTTCGACCGCGAGTCCCATGCCGTTGACGAAGCTGTCGGCGATGTTGCCGCCGCTCGTGTTGACCGGCAGCGAGCCGATGCCCGCCGTCAGATTGTCGGCGGTGAGCACGTCGCCTGCCGCGGGGCCGGTCGGAGCCAGACCGTGGTCGATGAGGGCGGCGACGGCCGGACCGGAGAAGTTCTCGTAGACCTGCGTCACGTCGACGTCGGCGGGACCGAGTCCCGCGGCGGCCCACAGGCGGTCGGCGACGCCGGGACGGTCGCCGCGCCCGGAGAAGCCCGCCGAGGTGTACATGTCGTCGTTGTCGATGATCGACGAGTAGCCGCCGGGGGCGCCCTGGGCGCCGGCCAGGAGATAGGCGGCGTCCGGCCGCAGTGCGCGCGCCCGCTCGGCGGACACGACGATCAGGGCCACCGCGCCGTCGTTCTCGCGGGAGCAGTCGTAGAGGTGGAACGGCTCGGTGATCAGGCGCGAGTCCTCGTAGCCGTCGACGTCGAGCGGGCGTCCGTATCCTGCGGCCGTCGGATTGTTCTGGGCGTGTCGGTAGGCGGCGAGGACCAGCGATCGCAACGCCTCGCGCGGCACCCCGTCGTGTTCGAGCAGCCGCTGGGTCCGCAGCGCGCAGACCTGCGCGGGGGAGCCGACACCGTGGGCGAGGTAGTGCGGCCCGTAGAAGTAGGTCGCGTAGCCGAGGCGGCCGGTGTCGGCCTGGGCCATGGACCGGTACACCACCACGGTGTGCGCCTGACCGGTGGCGATCGCGACGGCCGCGTTGTTGATCGCGGCGGCGACGCCTCCTCCGCCGCCGCCCCACATCATGGTGGACCAGAGGACGTCGTCGACGCCGAGCGCGCCGCCGAGCATCGCGCCGTCGAATCCGCCGCCCGCGTAGGAGACGAAGCCGTCGATCTCGTGGGGATCGATCCCCGCGTCGGTGCACGCGTCGACGACGGCCCGCAGGGTCATCGGGAGTTCGCCGTACGGTGCCTCGCCCCGCTTGTAGTGGTGGTCGGCGACGCCGACGACGGCAGCGGCGCCACGCAGTGATGTGCTCATGCCTGTCCTTCTCGAGTCTCGGTGGGATACCAGCGCAGCAGCGGCCAGGTCGCGCCCGCGTCGAGTTCGAAGCGCCCTTCGACGGCGTCGCCGATGCGGATCGTCGACTCGGCGGCGTCGGGCATGAGTCCCAGGACGCGACGGCCTCCCGCCTGAGGGAGTTCGACGAGCACCGTCACGTACGGCGCCCGGTCGGCGTACTCGCGGATGAACGGGTAGTGGCTGCGCGACCACGCGTACACGACGCCGACGGGCTCCACCGGCTCCCAGGCCGGGTCGAAGGTGTGGCAGCGTGCGCAGATCCACTGCGGCCCCCAGATCCAGGTGTGGCATTCGGTGCAGCGTTGCAGCCGCAGCTCGCCCGCGAGCATGCCGTCCCAGTACTGCTGGTCGAGTCCGTCGTCCGCGGGGCCCCAGGGGAAGCCGGTCGGTTCGGTCATTCGCCGCCGCCGGGCAGATCGAAGTTCTCCAGGCGGGCCGCCAACCACTGTCCGTCGTGGAGCTCCCAGATCGAACGGAGTCCGATGGAGCGGTCGCCGAGGCGGTAGACGGTCTCACCGATCCGCAGGTCGCCGTCGGCGCGGATCCCGACGATCGTCGCGCTGTCGACCGCTTCCCGCGGAACGTCGACCCCGTCGAACACCGTCGGCAGATTCGCGGCCACCATCTCGGCGATCGCGGCCTTCATGTCGCCGGTCCGGACGTGGTCGACGTGTCGTTCGTAGATTCGTCGGAACTCGTCGAGTTCGGCATCGCCCATCGTGGGCCTCCTGCTCGTAAGGATGCTCTGCATCGTGGATGAAGCTAATGACATTAGATTGATGTCGCAAGGTCTTCGATCGTGGATCGCTTGGTGTGACCGCCGTCCGTACTCTACGCTATAAAACTAATTATAGTAGATTAATGCGGAGGCTTCCGATGGCTGCGACGACGCGTGGAGCGCGGATCTGCCCGCTGTGCGAGTCCACGTGCGGCCTCGTCTTCACACACGCGGGTACGCGGCTGATCGCCGTCGAACCCAACGCCGACGACGTCTTCAGCCTCGGGCACTCGTGTGCCAAGGGGCTGGGGTTGGCCCGGATCGAGAACGACCCGGATCGGATCCGGACCCCGTTGATACGCGGTGTCGACGGATCACTGCGTCCGGCCACCTGGCGGCAGGCGTTCGACCTCATCGACGCCCGCCTGCCCGAATTCGTCGCGCGGGACCCGGGAACTTGCGCGGTCTTTCACGGCAATCCGGCGGCCCACCACCTCGACTCGACCTTCTACCTGGGCGAACTCGTCGCCGCGTTGGGCACCCGGAACGTGTTCTCGCCGGCGAGCGTGGACACCTGGCCGAAGAATCTCGCGCACATCCTGCTCTACGGGACCGGCATCGGGCTGAGCCTGCCGGACGTCGATCGCACGGACTACCTGTTGATCCTCGGCTCGAATCCGCTGGTGTCCAACGGCAGCACCGTGACGGCCCCCGACATGCGCCGACGCCTGCGCGCACTGCGTGAACGCGGCGGCACCCTCGCGGTGGTCGACCCGGTCCGGACCCGAACAGCGAAGGCGGCCGATGTCCACGTCCCGATCCTGCCGGGGACCGATGCGTTCTTCCTGCTCGGCATGCTGTCGGTGATCGCCGCCGAAGGGCTGGCCCGGCCGGTGCGGATACCCGAGGTGGTCGACAACGTCGACGAGGTCCTCGCGCTCGCCGCCGCCTACGACCGGGCCGACGCCGCGCGACGCTGCGGAGTCGACGTCGAGCTGATCGAGGACGTCGCGCGTGGATTCGCCGCCGCACCGTCGGCCGTCGCGCACTCCCGGATCGGCACCTGCATGCAGGAGTTCGGGACGATCGCGAACTGGCTCGTCGAGGTCCTCACCATCGTGACCGGCAACCTGGACCGGCCCGGAGGGGCGATGTTCGCCCTGCCGCCGTGCGGCGGACCGAACACCTGGCCCGGATCGAGGCGGCCGCCGCTGGGCCGGTGGTCCTCCCGGGTGCGCGGTCTGCCCGAGGCCATGGGCGAGCTCCCCGCGGCCGCGTTCGCCGAGGAGATCCTGACACCGGGACCGGGACGGGTCCGCGCCGCGATCACCCTGGCCGGCAACCCGGCCCGCTCGTTGCCGAACAGCGGTGCGGTGGAGCGGGCGCTCGCCGAACTCGAGTTCCTGGTGTCGATCGACTGCTATGTCAACGAGACGACGCGGCACGCCGATGTGATCCTGCCGCCTCCGCCGCTGGCCACCCGCGGGCATCACGACGTCACCCTCGCGCACTTCCAGGTGCGCAACGTGGCGCGTTACACGCCGCCGCTGATCGATCTGCCCGACGGCGCGTACGCCGAATGGCAGATCCTGCTTCGGCTCGCCGCCGCGGCGGACGGCGACGGCCAGGCGACGATCGCCGAGCGGGACGCCCGGGTCGCGCGGATCGCGACGCGCCGCGCCGCGCGACTGGCGGGGGTCGACGAGGAACGCGCGACGGCCGCCGTCGCCGGGCGCTCCGGGCCGCTCCGCCTGCTCGACCTGCGGTTGCGCAGCGGTCCGTACGGTGACGGATTCGGCCTCGTCGACGGCGGTCTGACGCTCGACCTCCTCGAACAGCGGCCGAACGGCATCGACTACGGTCCGCTCCGGCCGCGCCTGCCCGAGGTCCTGCGCACCCCCGACGGGCGGATCGACCTCATGCCGCCGATGATCGTCGCCGATCTCGACCGACTGCGCCGCGCCGAGGACGCGAACGGCTCGGTGCTGCTGATCAACAGACGGCAGCCGCGCAGTATGAACTCCTGGCTGCACAATGCGCTGCCGCAGCCGGACGGCGCCCAGAGTGCACTGCACATGAACCCGGGCGACGCCGCCGCACGCGGGCTCCACGACGGCGACGTGGTGGACGTGACCTCGTCGACGGCCGCCGTCACCGCCGAGCTCCGCCTCGACGAGGACGTACGCAGCGGTGTCGCGACCATGCCCCACGGCTGGGGCCACACCGGCGCCGGGCTGGGCACCGCCCGGGCCGCGTCGACGCCCGGTGCGAACTACAACGCTCTCGTCGACGACACCGAGCGTCTCGAGGCACTGACCAACTCGCCCGTGTTCAACGGTGTGCGCATCGACGTCGCCCCGACCGCATCCCGACCCCAGATCCCCTGAACGGAGACTCCGCCCGTGCCTTATGTCGTGACTCAGAACTGCTGCAACGATGCGAGCTGCGTATCGGCGTGCCCGGTCGACTGCATTCACCCCGCACCGGGTGAACCCGGATACCGGACCGCGGAGATGCTCTACATCGACCCCGACGTGTGCATCGACTGCGGTGCGTGCGCCGACGTGTGTCCGGTCGGCGCGATCAGCCCCGACGACGAGTTGGAGGGACTCGATCTCCGTTACCTGGAGGTCAACGCCGACTTCTACGCCGGGCCCGCGCGGCGCGAGGTCGACCTGCCGACCCCCGCGGTGCCCGCACGGCCGACCGTCGCACCGGGCGCGAGGACACTGCGTGTCGCGATCGTCGGATCGGGTCCGTCGGCCTCCTACGCTGCCGAGGAACTGCTCTCCCGTCGGGACGTGGACGTCGAGGTCACGATGATCGAGCGGCTGCCGTTCGTCGGCGGCCTCGTCCGCTACGGTGTGGCGCCCGACCACGCGAAGACCAAGGAGATGGACCGCACGTTCGCGCGCACCCTGCGGCGGCGAGGCGCCACCGTGTACCTCGACGTGGAAGTCGGGCGCGATGTCAGCGTCGACGAGATCGCCGAACACCATCACGCCGTCATCGTGGCGACCGGCGCCGACCGGGACCGCACGCTCGGCGTCCCGGGGGAGGAGCTGCCCGGCGTCCACGGGGCACGCGAGTTCGTGGCCTGGTACAACGGGCATCCCGATCACGCCGAGGCGAGTTTCGACCTGTCCCACGAACGGGCCGTGGTGGTCGGGAACGGCAACGTCGCACTCGACGTGGCGCGCATGCTGGTCGCCGACCCGGAGGATCTGCGTCGCACCGACATCGCCGATCACGCGCTCGAGGCGCTCGCGGCGGGGTCGGTGCGCGAGGTGGTGGTCCTCGGACGACGCGGACCAGACGCCGCCGCGTGCACCGTGCCCGAGCTCCTCGGCCTGTCGAAGATCGACGGGGTCGACGTGGTCGTCGACGGTGAGGTGCCGATCGGTCCGGACTCGACCTACAAGACTCGTCTGCTCGCCGATCTCGCGGTCGCGACGCCGCGACACGACCGACGTATCGTCCTCCGCTTCGACTCCGCCCCGTGTCAGTTCCTCGGAACCGACCGGGTCGGCGGCGTCCGAGTGGCGGCACCGGATTCGACGACCACCGACCTCGACGCGGGGCTGGTCCTGCGCTCCATCGGCTACCGCGGCAGCCCGTTCCCGGGCCTGCCGTTCGACGACGCGTCCGGGACCGTCGCGAACGTCGGGGGCCGTGTCCAGCACTCGGAGGTAGACGAGGTGCCGTTGCGCGGACGGTACGTCGCCGGGTGGATCAAGCGCGGTCCGAGCGGCGTCATCGGCACCAATCGCGTGTGCGCGGCGGAGACCGTCGACGCACTCCTGACCGACTACGACGCGGGACTGCTCGTCGAACCGACCGGGTCGGCGGACGCCTTCGACGTCCTCGTCCGCGACCGCCGTCCCGGCGCGCTGACCGCGGACGACTGGACGGTCATCGACCGATTCGAACGCAGCCGGGGCCGGGAGCACGGTCGGCCCCGCGTCAAACTGCTCGATCCGACACCGGCGCTGCACGCCGCAGCGTCGTCGCACTGACCCGAGGAGCATCACCATGTCCGGAACCGTCGTCGACGCCCTCGTCCACTTCGCGCGAGTCGCACCCGACCGGGTGGCCGTCGACTTCGCGGGCGACACTGTGACCTACGCGCAGCTCGACGCCTGGGCCGACGCCGTCGCCGACGATCTGCTCGCCCGGGGCGTGCGCGCGGGCCGGCGGGTGAGCGTCCTCGGGGGAAACAGCCTCGAGTGGTGTGCGGCCGCGCTGGGGGCGTTCAAGGTCGGGGCGATCGTCGCACCGTTCAACCACCGGATGGTCCCGCGGGAGCTCGCCGAGCTCGTCGCCGACTGCGAACCCGCCGTCGTCTACTGCGATGCGGCGTCACGGCCGCGCATCGACGAGGTCGCGGCCGACGGCCGGTTCTCCGTGCTGGCGTTCGCCGAGACGGTGACCCCGCTGCGTGCGGGTGGACGCCCGCCCGCAGCGCGGCTGAGCCCGGACCTCGCGTCGCCGACGGCGATCGTGTTCACCAGCGGAACCACGGGCAGACCCAAGGGCGTGATCTTCACCCACGCGTCGATCGCCGGGGTCATGCACGACTGGATGCTGATGGAGTCGGTGACCCCGGGCCGACTGCGCCCGCTCCTCGTCCTGCCGCTCTTCACGGCGGGTGGACTCGTGTGGGGAGTGTGCCGGACGATTCACGGCGGCGGGACGCTGCTGCTGCAGCCCGGTTTCGATCCCGCGGAGGCGCTCCGCGTGCTCGTGGAGGAGAAGGCCGACACCTTCACGGGTCCGCCGATCCTGTTCGAGCAGATCGCGAAGGTCCCGGACTTCGCCGACGCCGATCTGAGCCATGTGACGACGGCGCACGTCGGCGGGGCTCCGGTGCCCGTCGCGCTGTTCGAGCAATGGCGTCCCCGCGGCGTCCTGCTGCGTCAGCTGTACGGCCAGACCGAGATCGGCGGATCGGCCACGGTCACCGTGAACGCCGACGCGCCCGGCCATCCCGAGAAGTGCGGTCGGGGCACCGTGTTCACCCGGATCCGCGTGGTCGACTCCGACGGCGTCGACTGCCCGGCCGGGACACCCGGCGAGATCATGCTGCGCGGCCCCGGTATGACGCCCGGCTACTGGCGCAACGAGGAGGCCACGGCGTCGACTCTCGTCGACGGCTGGCTGCGCACCGGAGATCTCGGCGTCCTCGACGACACCGGACGGCTGACCTACGTCGACCGGATCAAAGAGCTGATCATCTCCGGCGGACTCAACATCTCACCGGCCGAGATCGAGACCGTGATCAGCGGTCTGGACGGAGTGATCGAGGTCGCCGTGCTGGCCGCCGCCGACGAGAAGTTCGGCCAGACGCCCGCCGCGATCGTCGTCGCGCGGGACGGCGTGACCGCCGAGGCGATCGTCGCCCATTGCACCGAGCGGCTCGCCGACTACAAGGTGCCCCGCTACGTCGTCGTCTCGACCGAGCCCCTGCCGCGGATGGCGAGCGGGAAGATCGACAAGCACGTCCTGCGGGCCGAACACGCCGACATCGCGGACACGCACGAGCGGGTGCGGTAGGGGTTCGCCGTCTCCCGCCGCCGATCGCCGTCCCGCCGGTCGATGCGCCTTCGGCGCTGGTCCGCGGGATCGAGTTCGTCGAGATCGACCGACGGGAGGCGGCCCGGATCTACGCGCGGCCGCCGGTGTCGACACCGCGACCGACCGGCGTACCGTGGCCGGCGCGCACGCCGTCGAGCAGTGCGCGGAGGGCCGCGACGAACAGTCGGTCGTCGGTCCACCGTCCGGACTCCAGATCCGCGACCACCTCGGTGTCGAACAGCTCGGGATCGTGCGGCGGCGCCATCGCGGGCCGACCGGTCGCCGCGCACATCGCCGAACCGATGGTCATGCGGTGCACCGATTCGACGATGAACATCTGATCGGCGATCGGGACGCCGTTGTCGGACAGGATCCGGCAGTGCCGGGCGTACAGCCGTTCCAGCAGGCGCTGTGGAAAGTTCTCCACGACCATCGGCACCGACCGCGCGTGGGCGAGCAGCGCGCCGCGGAACGCGACAGCGCCCTCGACCAGCCAGGACACCCAGTCGCCGTCGACGACGTCGCCCTGATCGGGGGTCTCGAGCACGATCAGACGCGCGGCCTCCGCCAGGATCTCGGTCTTGTCGGCGAAATGGTTGTACAACGACGGGGCCCGGACGCCCATTCTGGTGGCGATGCGTTCGAGACTGAGCGCGCCGGGTCCGTCCTCGTCGACGATCTCGACGGCGGTGCGCGCCACGGCGTCGCGCTGAATCAACGGTCTTCGTCCCACAGCGGTGACGTTACGCGGGGTCGCCGGCCGCGGATCAGGCGCGTGACGCGGTGCCGATCCGCGTTCCCCGGGAGGGCAGATCGGCGTAGTCGGTGCGGAGGTCGCCCTTGCGGATCTTCATGCCCGCGGTACGCGGCAGCGGCGCGTCGAGGAATTCGACGTAGCGTGGCGCCTTGTACCCCGAGAGCCGGGCCCGGCAATGGGCGACGACGTCGTCGGCGGTCAGTCCGGAGTCGGCGACGGTGCGGACGAGTGCGGCGGGCGTCTCGCCGAACTCGTGGTCGGCGACCCCGATCACCGCGATCTCGGCGACCTCGTCGAGTTCGGAGATCACCCGCTCCAGTTCGGCGGCGTAGATGTTGATGCCGCCGGAGATGATGATGTCCTTGGTCCGGCCGACCACTCGGATGCTGCCGTCGTCGTCGCGGACGCCGATGTCGCCGGTGCGCAGCCTGCCCCCGCCGAAGACGTCCTCGGTCAGCTCCGGAGCCCGCCAGTAGCCCGCGGCCATACCCGGGCCGTCGATCACGATCTCGCCGGGTTCATCCGTCGCGCATTCGGTTCCGTCGACGCGCACCACGTGGAACTCGTTGAGGACGCCGCCGATGCCCACGCTGTCCGGCTTGGCCATGGCCTCCGGCACAGTCGGGATGGTCGCATGCGACTGCGATTCGGTGAGGCCGTACGCCTGGCGCAGGCCGATGCCCTTGTCGCCCCACAGTCGGATGAGGTCGGCGGTCACCGGGTTGCCGCCGGTGAAGGCGATCGTCAACGACGACAGATCGGCGTCGGCGAAATCGGGATGGGCGGCCATCTGTTCGTAGAAGAGCGTGGTGGCGCCGAGATGATTGACGTGATGGTCGCGGATGAGCGCCAGCGCGACGGACGGATCCCATTCGGGCAGGTACACGACGCTGCCGCCCAGCACCAACGGTCCGAGGAAGCCGTTGAGCAGCCCCGCGCCGAAGGCCATCGAGCTGACGCTCAGCGCGCGAGCGTGCAGAAAGGTCGGCTCGGCCAGGCACCATTCGAAGAAGCTGCTGATCAGCGATTCGTGCGTGAACACCACGCCCTTGGGCGTCCCGGTGGACCCCGACGTGGACAGCACGGCGACCGGATCGTCGCCGCGGACCGGCACCGGCGCGAGCTCGGTCTGCGATCCCTCGGCGCGGCCGACGCGATCGAGGTCGGCGACCGGTACGTCCAGACCGGACACTCCCGCCGCGAGCGCCTCGGACACGACGATCACCGTCGGCTCGGTCTGCCCCACCGCCAGTGCGAGGTCGGCCGCGCCGCTGCGTTCGTTGAGCGGGCACACGACGGCGCCGAGCTTGATCGCGCCCAGCGCGGTGACGACCCATTCGGTGGTGGGACGTCCGCCGATCGCGACGCGATCGCCGTAGGTCACACCGTGCTCTGCGGCGAGTTCGGCCGCCGCGCGCGTCGATGCGGCGTCGAGCTGCGCCCAGGTGAGACTCGTGGCACCGCAGGCGACGGCGAGCTCGTCGGGGCGACGCGTGGTCCACGCGGACAACGGGCGAAGGATGGTCGTGTTCATGGGGTGCTCCCGGTGGCTGTGCGAATGAGGACGTCGGTGCGGTCGTGGCGCAGGCCCGCCGACCGGAGGAGTTCGATGCGGGCGTCGTCGTCGGCGTCGACGACGATCTCGTCCGGTCCGCCGTCGACCGGGGTCTCGGCGAGGACCGCCCACCGGTCGTCGCGGATGGGCGCCCGCTCGGTCGGCTCGGGTGGCCGGCGGGCCGGGCCGGAGTCCGGGCGAACCAGGTGGTGACGCGCGGCGACCACCGTCGAACCGAATCGGGCGGCGAGTCGAAGAGCGGCGGGATGTGAGCCGTATGCGCAGGCCAAGATGCTCTCGGCGTCGCCGACGAGCCGTTCCGGGGCGGCCAGCAGCCGCTCGACCGCCGCGGTCGCGACTCCGGTCGATCGGTACTCGGGTGCGACGACGATGTCGACGACCACCGCGCCGATTCCCGGGCGCGCGGTCACCACGGCGGCGGGCCGCGACCGGTCCGCGGCGCGCAGCGTCCACCGGTGAAGGTCGGTGCGCACCTCCACGGTGGTCGTCGGCTCGGGCGTCGTCGAGGTCGGCGGCGGACCGAAACTCATCTCGGCGTCGCCCCGGCGGGCGCGGGCGATGAGGTCGGCGGCCGCCTCGTGCGGCGGACCGTCGTAGACCTCGAGAGTCACCAGGGTCTCGTCGGTCTCGTCGGTCATCGGACCGTCGGTCATTGCGGAGAGCCGATCAGTTCGTCGATCAGGCGACGGAACAGGTGGCTCGCTATCTCGTTGCGGCCCAAGAGCATCGGTCCCGCGTCCAGATTGTTCATGGACCGCTGCGACCCGTCGAGGATGGGGAAGTCCTCATCGTGCAGGATCGCGATGAGCAGGCCCCAGTTCTTGGCCCATCGCTTGCGCCAGTGCTCGGGCTCGAGTCCGCTGGCCTCGATCGAGGGCGCCATGATGCGCATCTGCATGATCGACTGGTTCGGGTCGGCGCCGACCGGACGGAAGGTCAGCAGCTCGAAGTGGGTCGCGTGTTTGAGCAGCATCGTGTTGGGCCCGAGGAAGCAGCTCTCGATGGTGTGCGCCTCCATCGAGTCGTCCCACACGACGTCGTGGCCGATGTACTCGTCGAGCGTCTTGCGGGCGGTGAGGAACCAGAACGACCGCCCGAAGTCTTCGAGCACGACGTGGTTGGTGTGCAGCATCTTCCCGGCCGTGTTCGGATGCGCGTACTTGACGTGGTAGTTGTCCAGGAAGCCGTCCTGCATGATCTTCCAGTTCGTCGGCCGACGATAGGTGTGCGGGTCGATGCTGACCAGCTCGTCTATCCGGTACGACGCCATGATCGCGTCCATCTCGGGGCCGAGCCAGGCGGCGACGTCGATCTCGCGGGCGGGGTCGTCGATCATCCAGATGAACCCGTGCCGTTCCTCCACCGGAAGCTCCACCAGGCCGTACTGCGAACGGTCGAACTCGCCGAACGTGTCGTCGAGGGTGACCGTCCGCAGCGCGCCCGACGGGTCGTACGACCACCGGTGGTACGGGCACGAGAACAAGCGGCACTTGCCGGACTCCTCGCTGACCAGTTCGGCGCCGCGGTGTCGGCAGGAGTTGATCAGTGCCTTGATCCCACCGTCGCGTTGCCGGATGAGGATCACCTTGTTACGTGGCAGCTCGACGGTGACGAAGTCGTGCTTTCCCGCGACCTCCGAGGAGTGCGCGACGATGAACGGCACCGTGGCGAAGACCCGATCGCGCTCCAGCTCGGCGCGGATCGGGTCCGCGAAGTCCACTGCGCTCGCCCCGGCGATCTCCGGCCACAGGTCGGTGGCCGATCCGTCGATGTGGTTCAGCAGACGGTTCAGCGCGCGGGTTCGAAGCGCGGTGAGATCTACGGCGATGGTCATGGGACCTCCTAATGCGGTTTCGGCGTGTGACTGCCGTCACCGATTAGACTAATGCCATTAGTTTATTCTTGTCAACGCGCCCCGTCGGATGCCGCCGTCACGATCGCGATCGCATCATCGGGAACAGCGGGGAACTGTTTGCGCAGAATCGGTTTGGCGAGTTTCCCGGAGAAGGTCCGGGGCAGCGGATCGGTGAGCGCGATCGCATGGGTGGGCCGCTTGAACTTCGCGAGGTCGGTCGACGCGATCGACGCGATGTCGGCGATCACCGTCTGCGCCTCGCGTTCGCTGTAGAACACGACGACGGGCACCTCACCCCACCGCTGGTCGGGTACGCCGATCACCGCGCAGTCGACCAGGCCGTCGATCTGGTGCAGCGCCTTCTCGATCTCGGCCGGGTAGACGTTGATGCCGCCGGAGATCAGCATGTCCTTGCTGCGGTCGACGATCTTGATGAATCCGTCGTCGTCCGTGGTCCCCAGATCGCCGGTGCGCAGCCATCCGTCGACGTATGCGGCGGCCGTCGCCTCCGGCTTGTTCCAGTAGTGGGCCATGGTGTGCTCACCGCGCACCAGGATCTCGCCGACGTCGCCCGGCGCGGCCGGCTCGTTCGGATCGCCGATCCGGACCTCGGTGCCGACGAGGGGCAGGCCCGCGAACGCCGGACGGCTCACCGCGTCGACGTAGTCGAGTGCGCTGACCATGCCCGACGCCTCGGTGAGGCCGTACACCTGGGTCAGCGGCACACCCCGCTCCCGGTAGAAGCGCAACAGGTCCAGGCTCACCGGCGCGCCGCCGGTGCCGGCGAACGTCCAGGAGGCGAGCTTGCGGCGATCGAAGTCGCGCGCGGCCATCCGCTCCCAGATCACCGGGACCGTCGTCGTCGCGGTGATCTGCTCGCGCTCGAAGGTGTCCAGGGCGATCTCCGGGTCGAACTCGCGCAGCAGGACCATGGTGGCGCCCGGCACCAGTACGAGCTGGACGAAGATCGACAGCACCGATCCGGTGAAGACGAGCGGCGCCGAACACATCACTCGATCGGTGCGGCCGAAACCGTAGGCGAGGGTCTGCGCGATGCCGGGGGCGAGGGCGTTGCGATGGGTGATCACCGCGCCCTTCTGCACGCCGGTGGTGCCGGAGGTGTAGCAGATGAACGCGGGGTCGGCGCCGTCGATCTCGACCCGGCCCGCGGTGCCCGGGTCGAGCAGCGACTCGTACGACAGGTGATCGCTCCCGTCGAGTCCGATGATCTCGAACTCGCAGGTCTGCGCGGCCTTCTCGAGCAGGTGGCTCAGTGCGTTCTCGGCCACCACGACGGCCGGGTCCGCGTCGGCGACCATCGGCGCCAGTTCGGTCGCGGTGAGACGGAAGTTGAACGGGACGCACACCGCGCCGAGTTTGACAGTGCCGAGGATCACCTCCACGAGCTCGGGGCGGTTGAGGCCGAGCATCCCGACGCGGTCGCCCTTGCCGACGCCGCGCGCGGCGAGACCGCGAGCCACCGCGTCGCTCGAGGCGTCGAGCTGTGCCCAGGTGATCACGGTGTCGCCGAAGACGACTGCCTGGTGGTCGGGTCGGGTCTTGCCCCAATGGCGGACGAGGCTGGCGAGGTTCACGGGGTGCTCCTAGGGGTGGGCTCAGAGGTGGGGGCTGAAGCGGGGGCTGAAGTGGGAAGAGCGGACAGGACGTCGTCGGTGTGGCCGCCGAGGCGCGGTGGCAGATCGGGGGCGAACTCCTCGCCGCGGACCCGGACCGGGCTGGCGACGAATTCGAGTTCGCCGACGCCGGGGTAGTCGACGCGGTAGGTGGTCTCGCGGGCGCGGAAATGCGGGTCGGCGAGCATGTCGGCGACGGAGTTGACGGGTCCCCCGGCGATGCCGTGCTCGACGAACAGGTCGATCCACTCGGCCCGGGTGCGGGTCGCGAAGATCTCGGTGAGAGCACGCCAGACGCGGTCCGCCCGAGCGGGCGCCTCGTCGTCGACCGAGGTCAGGTCCACTTCGATCAGGTCGTCGCGGCCCACCGCCCGTAAGAAGTTGTGCCAGAACTTCTCGACGTGCGAGCCGAACAGGATCGCGTGGCCGTCGCCGGTGCGGTAGGCCTCCAGGCGCGGCCAGTCGGGAAGCCTGCCGTCGGGCAGCCACGTCGGTCGCGGCATGGACCGGTCGCGGTTGAGTTCGGCGTCGACGAGGTCGGGCATCCAGGCGGCGGCGACGTCGATCCCGGCGACCTCGACGTGCGCGCCGACACCGGTCCGATTCGCCCGGTGCACGGCGGCCAGCAGGGCCATCGCGCCGTGCGCGCCGAGCGCGTACATGGCGATGGGCGGGGTCGTCGACCCGGCCATGCCCTCGGTCGGCGGCGCATCGGGCGTGGTGACCTCGCGCAGACCCGCGTAGGCGTCGAACACCGGGCCGCCGGTGCCCATCGTCCGGTAAGGGCCGTCGGTGCCCATGCCGGACACCGTGCACAGCACGATCGCCGGATTCGCCCGGCACAGTTCGTCGAACCCGATGCCGAGCCAGTCCAGGTAGCCGCCGCGCATGCCCTCGATGACGGCGTCGCAGGTGCGGGCGATGGCGAGGAACGTCCGGCGGTCGGCGTCGTCGCGCAGGTCGAGTTCCACCGACCGCTTACCGCGGTTCCACCGCAAGTGCATGAACGCGGGACCGTCGGGGGAGCCGACGGCGCGGGCGCCGCCGACCCGGACGGGGTCGCCGAGGCCGGGGGCCTCGATCTTGATGACGTCGGCGCCGAGATCGGCCAGGTGTCCGCCGACCGACGACGGGGCGAGCTGGGCGACTTCGAGTACACGAAGTCCGGACAGGAGCGAGTATCCGCTCATCGGGAGTCTCCTCGGTCGGTGGGCGTGCGGGTGTCGTGCTCGGGGCGCGTCTCGATCCAGAGCCCGTGGGCTTCGGCGATCAGTCGGTCGCCGTGCGTGATGGCCCCGCGGAGTCGGCGTTTACGGCCGACCTGGTCGATGAGCTCAGCGGTCACGGTGAGCGGCGTGAACAGGGGTGCGGGAGCCCGGTAGTCGACGGTCATGCTCGCGGTGCGCGCCCATCGTCGGCCGTGGGCGTTTCCCAGGCGCGACAGGATCTCGTCGAAGATCATCGGAGTCACGCCGCCGTTGAGCGCATAGCGCCCCGAATGGAAGCGCTCGATGATCACGTGTCCGCGTGCGTGATCCTCGCCGACCTCGTCGAACACCAGGTCGGGGGCCATCGTCTGCCCGCGGCCGGCCCGCGACCAGAGCCGACCGGCGAGTTGCTCGTCCTCGGACACCTCCTGGTCGCGGAGCAGCGCCGCGGCGGCGCGCAGGCGGTCCGCCACGTCGACGGCGGTGTCGGCGTCGGGCCGGGATCGGGTGAACGCCTCCTGCAGTTCGCGGACCGCCGCGGTGAGGTCGGCGAAGGCGTCGTCGGCCGGCTCGGACAGTGGCAGGTCGTCGATCCAGGACACCTCGGCGACGGCGACCGACTCGTCCGCGGTGTGCGCGGAGTACTCGACGCTCATGAGGATCTGCTCGCGGCGAACCCGGCGAAGGTGTCGGCCATCGTCGTGCTCTGTGCCAGTGATCTGTTCGCCCGCGATTCGGCGTCGAAGCCGGCGCGTCGTCGCTCGTCGTGCAGCAGCGCCTTCACCTGCTGCACACCCGAGGGCGGCTGTGCGGCGATCTGACGCGCCACCGCGAGGGCGCCGTGGTCGGCGTCGTCGGTGAACCGGGTGATCAATCCGATCGCCGCGGCGTCGATGCCGGTGACCGCGCGTGCGGTCATCAGCAGGTCGCGGGCGTGTGCGTCGCCGACGAGCGAACCGAGCAGCCAGGTCAGACCGACGCCGGCATAGGTCACCGCGGTGACGGCGATGGACGTCGCCGGATCGCCGACACGGATGTCCGAACACGCCGCGTACAGGGTGCCCGCGCCGCGGGACACGCCGGCGACGGCGGCGACGGTCGGTTTCGGAAACGTCAGGTACCGCCACAGCAACTCGTCGCGTTCGGTCAGGTGGCGGGCGATGTCGTCCTGGTCGACGGCGGTGAGTTCGGTGATGTCGTAGCCGGAGCTGAACGCTCGGCTCCCGGCCCCGGCCAGGACCACCGCGCGCACGGCGTCGTCCTTCGCCGCGGCGCGCAACCGATCGTCGATCGTTCGTTGCATGTCCAGGGTGATCGCGTTGAGCGTCGACGGCCGGTTCAGGGTCAGGCGCAGGACGCCGTCGTCTCCCTGGTGTACGAGAACGTCGTGCATCCCGGTCAGTCCACGGATCCGGTCGCGGCGAAGGCGGCCGCATCCGCCGCGACCATGCGGTGGAACACCTGGCCCGGCAGTTCGTTGCGGCCGTACACGAGTTCGTCGACGGAGCCGTGCGCGGCGTTGTCGGTGATCGTCTTGGTGACGAACCAGTCCTCGTCGTGCAAGGTGGCCATCAGGAGCTCCCAGTTCTTGTCCAGCACGCGGTGCTCGCGTGGTGTCTCCGGCTTCGTGGGGGAGAGCAGACGGATGGTGCAGTGGGAGACGTTCGGATCGTCGACGTCGGGGACGATGGTCCAGATCTCGAAGTGCTGCGGTTCGGTCACGAGCATCGTGCCCGGGTACACGGTGTAATTGGCCAGGGAGTAGTCGCGCACGTCGTAGGTGTCGGGGGCGGCGTCGCGGACCTCGGTGATCGACTTGCGGGCCACCACGAGACGCCAGGACCGGTCGACCTGGTCGAACGCCGTGATGTTTCCTTCGAGGTAGTTGCAGACGGTCTTGGTGTGCAACTGGCACAGATGGTACGAGTCCTGGACGCCGTCGACGGCGATCTTCCAGTTCATGTCCAGACGCCAGGTCTCCTTGCGGACCTGATACGAGGTCGCCATCCCCGTGTCGGTGACCTCGGCGTCGTGCTTGGCGCCGAGCGTTGCGGCGATGTCGAGGTCGGCGCCGACCGTCGGGACCACCCAGACGAGTCCGTGGCGCGTCTCGCACGGAAACTCGACGAGTCCGTACTCCGACCGATCGAGCCCGTCGAAGCCCTCCGCGTGCGGCATGCCCCGCAACGCACCGTCCTTGCCGTACGCCCAGTTGTGATACGGGCAGCTGAACACGCGTTTGCACCCCGACTCGGCGAACTCGACGCGCGCGCCGCGGTGGCGGCACACGTTCGAGAACGCCCGGACCGAACCGTCGCTCTGTTTGATCAACAGGAGCGGGGTGCCGAGGAGCTCGGCGGTCAAGAAGCTGCCGGTCGCGTCGAATTCGTCGACGTGCGCCACGATGTGCGGAAAGCGGCGCACGACCTCGACCTCGGTGCGAGCGAGGTCGGGGTCGTCGAACACCGAGAACGGCACGCGGAGCAGATCGTCCGCGTAGTCGGTCGTGTCGTCGTCGACGTGGGCGATCAAGCGTTCAGTGAGTCGGATCTTCTCGTCGTGCTGCATGGAAGCAAGAGTGACACATGGAACATCACTTGTACATCGTCTCGCACGAGATGGAAGGTTGAAACGACTCCGAATATCAACTGTAATAGCAGGTCAGTGGCGATAAATCGGAAATCTAAAAAAGATAGGTTTCTCCACTCGGGAATCGTAGAGTGAGTGATGTGAATCACTATCGATCGTGCCTTCTGTCCCCTGCTCCATCGGCGCTCGCGCGCCCCGCTCGCGCTATTCGGCGCGCCAGACCGGCGTCCGCTTCTCGGCGAATGCGCGGGGTCCCTCCTGGGCGTCCTTGCTCGTGAAGACGTGTGCGATCTCGGTCTTGTTCGCCGCCCAGGAGGCGTCCTCTCCGGAGATCGAACCGTCGACGATGCCGGAGGCGAGTCGTTTGGAGGCCTGGACCGCCAGCGGTGCGTTCGCGGCGATCTCCTCGGCCAGGGCGATCGCGGTGTCGAGGAGTTCGTCGTCGGGGACGACCCGATTGATCAACCCGAGATTGGCGGCCCGTTTGGCGGACACCGCGCGACCGGTCAGCAGGATCTCCATGCCCAGCTTCTTCGGCATCGCCGCGACGATCCGGAAGGCGCCGCCCGCGCCGGCGATGAGTCCCCGCTTGACCTCGGGGAGTCCGAACGTCGCGCGCTCGGCGGCTATCGCGAGATCGCTGACCAGGACGAGTTCGGTGCCGCCGCCGAGTGCGGTGCCGTTGACCGCCGCGATGATCGGCGTGCTGATCGGGTGGGTGACCATGCCGGCGAAGCCCCATGCGCGACGCGATCGGTCGGTCGCGTCGATCCGCTCGCCGCGTGAGATCGCCTTGAGGTCGGCTCCCGCGCAGAACGACTGTTCGCCCGCGCCGGTCAGGACGATCGCGCGGATCTCCGGGTCGTTGTCGGCGTGGTCGAGGGCGTCGCCGAGGCCGTCGGCGACCGCCGAGTTCACCGCGTTGCGGGCCTCGGGGCGATTGATGGTGATCACGGCGACGTGGCCGCGGTTCTCGGTCACGACGGCGGGGGAGTTCTCGGTGGTCATGTCTTCTCCAGGGGTCGAGGATCGTGTCGATGTGGAGCGTTCCAGGGGTGTCTCTCCTCGAACGCCGACGAAATAAATCTTATACAGATAGGTTTATTGTCGAGGCGTCACCAGACATGGGAGGGTGCGATGCGCACTGTGCGGTGGTCCTGGCGGAACCGGTTGTCCGTCGCCGTGGTCGTGGCCGCGGCGACGGCGATGGGCGGCCTGATCGGGCCCGCGGCGAACGCCGCACCGCGGTACGGTCCCGCCCAGACCGATTGGCGCGACGCGGTCGTCGCGTCGATCGGCGATCCGGACCTCCTGCCGGGCGGGATGAATCGACCCGGATGCACGCCGAGGGAAGGCACTCGTCCGGTCGTCCTGCTCAACGGAGCGTTTCTGAACAAGTATGCGACCTGGTCGAAGTTCTCGCCGCAGCTGGCATCGGCGGGCTTCTGCGTGTTCGGCCTCGACTACGGCGGTCCGAAGGACGGGCCGTTCCATCAGGTCGGCGACCTGCGGACGTCCGCGGCCGAGGTCGGCGAGTTCATCGATCGCGTCCGTTCGGTCACCGGCTCGGACCACGTCGACCTCGTCGGGTACTCGGAGGGCGGGATGGTCCCGTTCTATTACCTGAACGTGCTCGGCGGAACGCGTCACGTCGACACCGTCGTCACCGTGTCGTCGCCGGTCCGCGGCATGAGCGGCTACGGCGTCCTCGACGCCCTGACGTCGGTTCCGCAGGCCCGCGAAGCGCTTCGGCGCGTACTGCCCGCCGCCGTCGACGGCGCGGCCGGGTCGTCGTACTTCCGCGAGGTGTCCGCTCACGGATTGACCCGGCCCGGCGTCCGCTACGTCGCCGTGAGTTCGCTCGCCGATCTGGTGGTGACGCCCCACGAGGCGCGCCTGCCCGCCGCGGACAACGTCACCAATGTCGTCGTTCAGGACGGCTGCGGCCAGGACAGGGTGTTCCACGGTTCGATCATCTACGACGAGCGGGCGCTGCGGATGGTCCAGAACGCGCTGGATCCGTCCACGGCTCGGCCCCCCGGGTGCGTTCCGGTCGCGCCGCTCGTCGGGTGAGATCGTCCGGCGGCGTCCACTCGATGCGAGGTCGGCTCGGCGATCGCCTCAGCGCGTCGTCGTGTCGTAGATCTCGTCGATGATCGCGGCGTACTTCGTCGCGACGCCCCGCCGTTTGAGCTTCATCGTCGGCGTCAGCTCCTCGGAATCGGGCAGCCATTCCTCGTCGAGCAGGCGATACGCCTTGATCTGTTCGATCCGCGACAGTTGGGAGTTCGCCGCCGCCACGGCCTCGTCGACCCGGGCGATCAGAGCGGGGTCGTCCACGAGGGTGGCGACGTCGCGGTCGTGCGCGGCGGCGAAGGTCCGTGCCGCGTCGGGGTCGAGGACCAGGAGGGCCACGTTGAAGGGTCGACGGTCGCCGACCACGCAGGCCTGGCCGATCAGTGGGTCGGCGCTCTTGAGCCTGCTCTCGATGTTGACCGGCGACATGTTCTTGCCCGCGGCGTTGATGATCAGCTCCTTCTTGCGGTCGACGATGGCGACCCACCCGTCGTCGTCGATCACCGCGATGTCGCCGGTGTGCAGCCAGCCCTCGGCGTCCACCGCCTCGGCCGTGCGGACCGGGTCCTTGCGGTAGCCGCGCATCACGTGCGCACCGCGGAGCAGGAGCTCGCCGTCGGGGGCCACCATCGCCTCGGTGCCGGGTTGAGCGACCCCGACCTTGCCCACCCTGATGTCGGTCGGCAGGTTCGTGAAACCGAGCGCTCCGGTCTCCGACATGCCGAATCCCTCCTGGAGGGGCAGCCCGAGTGCGAGGAAGAACTCGTGCACGGCGGGCGCGATCGGGGCGGCACCGGTCATGAGCAGAGCCACTCGGTCGAGACCGAGCTGCGCGCGCAGCGGTGCGAACACGGACTCCTCGTCCGCTGCGACCCGGTCGGCCAGATCGGCGGGGACGGGCTCGCGCAACTGCACCGATCGGACGGCGCGGGTCGCATCGTCGATCGCCGCGAGCGTCGCGACCCGGGCCTCGTCGGGTGCCGCATTGAACCGGGCGAGCAGCGCGGCCCGCAGCTTCTCCCAGATGCGCGGCACGCCGAGGAACCATGCGGGACGTGCCTGCGCGACGGCGGCGAACACCTGGGCCGCATCCCCGACCGTAGTGATCGGCCAGCCGGTCACCGTCGCCAGATAGTGGGAGAACACCCGGTCGGCGGCGTGCGCGGTCGGCAGGTACGAGATCGCGGCGCCGTCCCCGGCGAAGGGGAAACGCTGGTTGCAGGTGTGCATGACGAACATCAGGTTGGCGTGGGTGAGCTCGACGCCCTTCGGGTCGCCGGTCGTGCCGGACGTGTAGATCAGCGTGGCGACGTGCTCCGGGCGCACCGACCGCCACGTCGCCGCGAAGTCGAATCCGTCGGGGCGGCGGGTGCTCACCGCGTCGAGCGAGTGCACCCGCGCCGAACCGACGGTCTCGGGGAGATCCGCGTCGGGGTCGACGACCACCACGTGGCGGAGGGCGGGCGCGTCGGTCCGGGCGATCACGTCCAGGAACTTCTGTTGCGCCACCACGACGGTGTTGTCGGCGTTGCCGAACAGGTACGCGATCTGTTCGGGCGCCGACGTCAGGTAGATCGAGAACGGGATCGCGCCGAGGTGCAGTGCGGCCGTGTCGACGATGTGGAACTCCGGGCTGTTCGGCAGCATCACGGCGACGGTGTCGCCGTGTCCGACACCGAGATCGGCGAGCCCGCCGGCGAGCCGTTCGACGGCGTCCGCGTATTCGCGCCAGGTGAGGGAGCGATCCTCGCCGAATGCGATCAATGCGGGCCGGTCGGCGCGGGCCGACGCGGTCGCCTGGAAGGCCGCGGTGAGAGTCGTCGCGTCGACGCCGGGCGCGGCGGTGAGTGCGATGGGGTCGGCACTGGTCATGGGGGCCTCGCGTTCGTGTGGTCGCCGGGCGTCGCCGGCGGGGGGAGAGTGGTGACGGGTGGTCAGACAGCGGTGGGCGCGGGGGCCTTCGCGGTCACGATGTAGTCGGCGTCGTTCGGCTCGTGCACCCTCGACCAGTAGTCGATGTAGCGCCACGGGCTGTTGGTGACGATGCGGCCGCGATCATTGCGGTAGTACGTCGTGGTGCCGCCGTAGTCCCAGACGGTCCGTGCCATGGCCGCGTCGAGTTCGGCGTTGTACGCGTCGTGAACGTCCCGGCGGACCTCGACGGAGGCCAGATCCCGGTCGATCATCATCGAGATGAGGGCCGACACGTGTTGGATCTGCATCTCGGTGCCCGCGATCACCGTGCCGCCGTGGCCGGTGTTGGTGTTCGGTCCGTACAGGCAGAAGAAGTTCGGGAAACCGGGAACGGTGATGCCCAGATACGCGCGGCCGTCGCCCTCGCCCCACTCGGTGTGGAGATCGCGGCCGTCTCGGCCGGTCACCTCGATGGAGCCGAGCACGTCGACCGCCCTGAATCCGGTCGCCAGCACCAGGACGTCGGCCTCGTGCTCGACGCCGCCGGCGGTCCGTACACCCCGCGGTGTCACGGTCTCGATGTCGTCGGTCACCAGGTCGACGGTGTCGCGGGTCAGTGTGGAGAACCAGCCGGCGTCGATGAGCAGCCGCTTCCCGTACGGCGGATAGTCGGGCAGGCTCTTGGCGAGCAGGTCGGGGCGATCGGCGAGCTGGTGCTCGATGTAAGCGGTCAGATGGGCGCGCAGCCGGTCGTTCGCCTTGTTCACGGCGCGGCCGAGGTGCGGGTAGTCGGGGTCGACCTGCAACAGCTTCCACACCTTGTCGCCCATCCGCCAGAACAGCCGTGCGCGGTACCAGGCGAGGTAGAACGGGACGTGCGCGTGGAGGAATCGGCGGGACGCGTCGACCGGGCGACCCTTCAACGGATGCGGCATCGCCCACTGCGGAGTCCGCTGGAAGACGGTGACCCGATCCGCGGTCTCGGATGCGGCGGGGACGAACTGCATCGCGCTGGCCCCCGTGCCGATCACGGCGACCCGCTTACCGGCCAGGTCGATCGAATCGTCCCATCGTGCGGTGTGCAGCGCGGGACCGTCGAAGGCGTCGAGGCCGGGTATGCGCGGGATACTCGGCTCGTTGAGCAGACCGACCGCGCTGATCACCGCGTCGGCGGTCAGGGTCTCGACGGGGCGGTCACCGTCGGCGGGGCCGATCGAGACGGTCCACGTGGACGTCGCGTCGTCGTACGCGGCGGTGTGCACACGGGTGGACCAGCGTGCGTGGTCGTTCACACCGTGGCGTGCGGCCAACTCGTTCCAGTAGGCGTCGAGCTCGGACTGCGAGGCGAAGTAGTCCCCCCAGTCCGGGTTCGGATCGAACGACAACGCGTACAGGTGGCTCGGGGTGTCGACGCCGCACCCCGGGTACGTGTTCTCGTGCCAGGTGCCCCCGACGGCGTCGTTCTTGTCGACGACGGTGTACGCGATGCCCGCCTGACCGAGCCGGACGGCCATCGCCAGTCCGGAGATGCCCGCGCCGATGATCACCACGTGGAACGGCCGCGGCGCCGGCGTCGCGGGTTCGCTGTGGCGGGGGCGCAGGCCCATCTCCTCGGCGAGCAGCTCACCGTACTCGTCGTCGATCCCGTCGGCGAGCATGACGCCGAGGATCCGCGCCACCCGAACCGGATCGGGTGGATCGTTCGGCTCGTCGAGGTCGCCGTCGCGCCACGCACGCAGGATCTCGCGTGCCTGGGAACGGACGGCCCCCGCGACGACCTCGTCGAAGCCACCGGAGTCGTGGTCGCCGAGATCGGGTGGCGCGGTCGGCAGGTAGGGCTCCCGAATCCAGCGGTCGTCGCCGGTCAGCAGGGCGAGGCTGCCGAGGAGTATCGGCAGGTTCGCGTCGGCGAGGGCGGCGTCGAGATCGGCGTCGGAGAAGTCCCGAGACGGGGCGAAGGCGCCGGTCGGCTGTCCTCCCCACGGGCGGTTCGAGGATGCGATGGTCTGCGGCATACGGCTGACCATACATATTGTTCAGACGTGGTGTCAATCACAGGCGAGCATTCGGAGACAATATGACCATACAGAC
The DNA here is from genome assembly GCF_014197435.1 of Gordonia humi. NCBI lineage: Bacteria > Bacillati > Actinomycetota > Actinomycetes > Mycobacteriales > Gordoniaceae > Gordonia > Gordonia humi. The sequence continues at coordinate 4,269,743 of NZ_JACIFP010000001.1, read as the reverse complement.
TGTATGGTGCCGATATGAACGCAGACAGAAGACAACAGGAGACCCGCTCGGTCTACGCCGACGAGCACGAGGAGTTCCGGGCCAGCTTCCGACGGTTCCTCGAATCGTCGGTGGTGCAGGCCTATCCGCAATGGGAGGCCGACGGCGTGTTTCCCCGCGAGGTGTTCACGCAGGCCGGGGCGCACGGATTCCTCGGGACGGCGATCGACGAGGAGTACGGCGGAGGGGGAGTCGACGACTTCCGGTTCAACGCCGTGATCGCCGAGGAGGTGGCTCGGGCGGGCGTCATGTCTTTCGGGATCAACCTGCACAACGACATCTGCGTCCCGTACTTCCTGCGCTACGCCGACGCCGATCAGCGCGCGCGATGGCTTCCGGGGCTGGCGTCCGGCGAACTCATCGCGGCGATCGCGATGACCGAGCCGGGGACGGGATCGGACCTGGCGGGGATCGCCACGACCGCGGTGCGCGACGGCGACGACTTCGTGATCAACGGGTCGAAGACCTTCATCTCCAACGGGATCAACGCGGACCTGGTCATCGTCGCGGCCCGGACCGCGACCGACGGCGACCGCCACGGCGGCCTGTCGTTGATCGTCGTCGAACGCGACACCCCGGGCTTCACTCGCGGCCGCAACCTCGACAAGATCGGCATGCACGCGCAGGACACCGCGGAACTGTTCTTCGCCGATGCACGGGTGCCCGCGACGAACCTGCTCGGCGAGCTCGGCGGCGGGTTCACCGCGCTCGTCTCGAATCTTCCGCAGGAGCGACTCACGATCGCGGTCGCGAGCACCGAAGCCGCCGTGCGCGCCGTCGAACTGGCCCGCGAATACGTCACCGAACGGACCGCGTTCGGCCGTCCGCTGTCGGCGAACCAGAACACGCGGTTCACCCTCGCCGACGTTCACGTGCAGGCCCAGGTGGTCCGCTCGTTCGTCGACGACTGTCTCCGCGCACACGCCGAGGGCACGCTCAGCGCCGATCGCGCGGCCATGGCGAAACTCGCCGCGACCGAGGCGCAGGGCGTCGTCGTCGACAAGTGCCTGCAGATGTTCGGCGGATACGGCTACATGGCCGAGTACCCGATCTCGCGCGCCTACGTCGACGCCCGCGTTCAGCGGATCTACGGCGGGACCAGCGAGATCATGCGGGAGATCATCGGGAAGTCGATGGGGGTCTGACCATGAGACGGACACTCTTCGACGCCGACCACGACGCGTTCCGGGACAGCGTTCGCGCGTTCCTCCTCAAGGAGGCGGTTCCGCATTCCGCCGACTGGGAGTCGGCCGGTCTGGTCGATCGCTCGTTCTGGTCGGCCGCCGCCGCCCACGGAATGGTCGCCTTCTCCGCACCCGAGGAGTTCGGCGGATCGGGCGTCCGCGACTTCCGGTTCAACGCCGTGATCAACGAGGAAGTGGTGCGCACCGGAACCGTCGGCGACGGTTTCTCGCTCACCAACGACATCGTCGCGCCCTACTACCTCGACATCGCGACGCCCGAGCAGCAGGCGCGCTGGCTGCCCGGGATCGTCGCCGGCGACACGGTCGTCGCGATCGCCATGTCCGAACCGGGCACCGGGTCCGATCTGCGCGCGATCGCCACCACCGCCGCCCGCGAACCCGGCGGTTGGCGACTCACCGGCTCCAAGACCTTCATCACCAGCGGGATTCAGGCGGACCTGGTGATCGTCGCCGCACGGATCCCGGACTCCGACGGCGGTGGTTTCGGGCTGTTCGTCGTCGCGGCCGGACAGGAGGGGTTCACCAAGGGGCGCAAGCTCGACAAGATCGGCCGACGGGCTCAGGACACGGCCGAACTCTCGTTCGTCGACGTGTTCGTCCCCGACTCCGATGTGCTCGGCGAGCCGGGCCGCGGTCTGCACTACATGATGGGCAACCTCGCGCAGGAACGGCTGTCGATGGCGGTCGTGGCGGTGGCGAGCGCCGAGCACGCGGTGCGGACCGCGATCGACTACGCCAGCGAGCGGACGGCGTTCGGCACGCCGATCGGGAGCTTCCAGGCGAACCGGTTCCGGTTCGCCGAACTGTCGACCAAGACCGCGATCGCCCGGACCTATGTCGATCGGTGCATCGAGGCGACCAATGCCGGCGAACTCACCGCCGCGGAGGCGGCGGGCGCCAAGTTCTGGACTACCGAACTCGAATTCGAGGCACTCGACGCGTGCCTGCAGATCCACGGCGGGTACGGGTACATGGAGGAGTTCGACGTCGCACGTCGCTGGCGAGACGCCCGCGTGCAGCGCATCTACGGCGGCACCAACGAGATCATGCGCGAGATCGTCGGACGATCCCTCGGACTGTGACGCCGACGTGATGAGGACGCCCCGGCGGTGGGCGGGTTATAGCGATCCCCGCAACACCTTGAACTTCAAGGAGTTGCGGGGATCGTGTCGTTCAATGAGTTGAAAGAGATGTTTCTTGAGACGCTGAGGTGTTCGGACATCGGGATCTCAGCCGCCGCTCGCGAGGTCGGTGTCAACCGGAACACCGCGTACGGGTGGGCGCGACGGGCCGGGATCCGTGGACGTGGGGTCAGGGGGAACGGCCCTCACCCTCGTAAGTCTGAGTACGTGCAACTACGCGCCGATGGCATGTCACAGTCAGAAGCAGCGGCCAGAGTGGGCGTCAACGTGCGCTCAGCGAGGGACTGGGACCAGGGTGTCCGGCATGTGAGTAACTCCCGTATCTATCCCGATGGCACCGTGATCGATTACAACACCGGTATGACTATGCAGGTAGAAGTTCCCGCCCTGCCAGCGGTGGAGGCCGTGCTCCATCCCCGGTATCTCTCGCTCGAGGAGCGGGAGACGATCGCTGACCTGTATCGCAGTGGCATGAGCCTGCGAGCGATCGGTCGCGTGCTGGGAAGACCTGCCTCGACGATCAAGCGTGAGCTCGATGCTCGTTCTGAGGACGGCCGCTATCAGCCCTACCTCGCCCATCGCGCCTGGGCAGCGTCGAGGTCCAGGCCGAAGTCCTCGAAGCTCGTCACCCACGTGTCGTTGCGGGAGTACGTGCAGGAGAAGCTGTCGGTGCGGTGGTCGCCGGAGCAGATCAGCCACACTCTGAGGAAGGAGTTTCCCGACGACGAGAGTATGAGAGTGAGCCCGGAGACGATCTATCAGGCGTTGTACGTCCAGGCACGCGGTGGGCTCAAGCGTGAGGTCGCGGAGACACTGCGGACCGGGAGGACACGCCGGAAGCCGCGCAAGCATCCCGGCCAGCGCATGTCCAGGTTCATCGACGAGATGGTGATGATTTCGAAGCGGCCGCCCGAGATCGAGGACCGCGCGGTGCCTGGCCATTGGGAAGGTGATCTGATCGTCGGGCCAGGCAGTGCTTCGGCGATCGTGACGCTGGTGGAGCGAACGACTCGATACGTGCTCCTGGGGCATCTGCCCGGCGGGCACACCGCCGGGGAAGTCCGTGACGTGCTCATCGGGTTGATCGGTACGCTGCCTGAGCATCTGCGGGGGTCACTGACCTGGGACCAGGGCGCCGAGATGGCAGCGCATAGGCAGTTCAGCATCGCGACTGGGGTTCCGGTCTATTTCTGTGATCCGCACTCACCCTGGCAGCGGGGCAGCAACGAGAACACAAACGGGCTTCTGCGCCAGTACTTCCCGAAGAGCACGGACCTGCGGCCGTACGGGTCTGAAGACCTTGAGCACGTCGCTCAAGAGCTCAATGGTCGTCCACGCAAAACGCTCGGCTGGGATACCCCAGCCGAGCGTCTGCGTGATCTACTGATGATGCCTTAACCATCAGGTGTTGCGAGGACCCCTAGAAACTGCCGTGAACCCGCCGGGGCGTCTCTCTCGGTTCGGATCAGTCGGCCGCGACCGCCCCCGACCGGAGGAGTGCGGCGATCTCGTCATCGCCGAAACCGCTGCCGGACAACACCTCTGTGCTGTCCGCGCCCGGGCGGCGGCGTGCTGTCGGGCGCGTCGGCGGTGCGCCGTCGAACCGCGGGGCCGGTGCGGGCTGGACGACGCCGTCGACCTCGATGAACGTGCCCCGGCTCCGGTGGTGCGGATGGTCCACCGCTTCGTCGAGCGGGAGGACCGGTGCGTAGCAGGTGTTCCGTCCGGCGAAGGCCTCATCGAGTTCGGCTCGGGTCTGCGATCCGATCGACTCGGACAGGATCTGTCGGAACTCCGGCCACCGGTCGCGATCGAACTGGTTGTCACGGATCTCGTCGGACAACCCCAGCACATCGCACAACTCGTTCCAGAACGGCGCCTCGATCGCGCCGATGCTCACCCACTGATCGTCCCGGGTCCGGTAGGTGTCGTAGAAGAATGCCCCGGTGTCGAGCAGATGGGTGCCTCGCTCGGACGTGAACTGGCCTTCGGCGCGGTACGAATGCCACATGGCCATGAGCGCGGACACGCCGTCGATCATCGCGGCGTCCACGACCCGTCCGCCCGCACCGGCCCGCGCGGCGAGGATCCCCGAGACCATGCCGAAGCACAACAGCATCCCGCCGCCGCCGAAGTCGCCCACCAGGTTGAGCGGCGGCACGGGCGGCTGCCCGGACCGGCCGAAGGCGTGCAGCGCTCCGGCCAATGCGATGTAGTTGATGTCGTGGCCGGGCAGCGCAGACATCGGTCCCGACTGGCCCCATCCGGTCATCCGTCCGTACACCAGATCGGGATTGACGGTCATGCAGTCGTCCGGGCCGACGCCGAGACGTTCGGCCACACCGGGCCGGAAGGTCTCGATGACGCCGTCCGCGTCCGCGCAGAGTCTCCGGACCACGTCGGCCCCGGCCGGGGTCTTCAGGTCCACCGCGATGTGGCGCCGACTGCGGAACATGATGTCGTGTCCGGCGACGGCCCACGGATTTCCGCCGGGACGGTCGACGCAGACGATGTCGGCGCCGAGGTCGGCGAGCATCATCGCGGCGAACGGTCCGGGGCCGATCCCCGCGAGTTCGATGATCCGGACCCCGGCCAGCGGCGGCCGCGTCGCCGTCATCGGCCGCTCACCACGGGCATGCCGCCCTTGTTGGCCGAGATGTCGGCGCCGACCTCGTCGGGGCTGGCCACCTCGTGCTTCGTGTCGCCGTCCGGGACGGCGATGGCGTCGTTGAAGTTGCGCAGGAGCGTGAACGCCGCCTTCTCGTCGTCGTGCGGCAGCGTCCGTTGGATCCGGTCGGCCACGCGGATGAGCGGGCGAGCGGTCGGCAGGAGGCGACTCCAGGCCGTCTTCTCGGCGCCGAGTGCCGCCATGACGTCCGCGGGCAGCCACTCGTGGAGCAGTCCGTAGGCCAGCTTGAGTCGGCGTTCGTTCGTCATGATCTTCGCGATGGGGCCGGGCAGCACCTCGACGCCGCCGGGCGGGTTCTCGATGCTGTATCGGATGACCGATTCGACGACGTCGCGGCACAGGTCGTCCGGCGGAAGCTCGAGCATCGTGTGCAGTTCGGTCTTGCGTCGAGCATCGTCGTACCCGGTGTGCAGGATCTCCGGCGGCACCCCGATCACGTAGCCGACGTAGCGGGACAGTGCGAAGATGTCGTCGAGTTCGCGATCGGAGAACCGGAAGCCGGACGCCTGCACGGCGTCGGTGAACTTGACGCCGAACTGGCCGGCCTGGGTCACCATCGAGTCCATGTTGTTGATCGGGATGCCCCAGTCGGCCCAGTCCCAGGCGTCGGAGCGGCTGAGACTGTGGCGCACCGCCGCATGGATCATGCGGACCTTCGCGGTGAGTCGGAAACCCTCGCCGAAACGCTGCATGCCGCCCGGCGTGTACGCGGCGACGACGTAGCGGAAACTCTCGATCAGCCGGGTTCCGACCTTGTCCGCCTTGCGGAGTCGGCCGCTGAACAGCACCGGGCGCGTCGCGCTGTACATGGAGAACCCGCCGGCGATGGTGCCCCACGCGAGGATCGGCTGGACGATCATCCCGGCGCGCCAGAAGGCGACGGCGCCGCGGTAGAGCTGGTCGAAGTCGACCCAGTCCGGAACGGTCTCCATCTGCTCGAACAGTGCTGCGACTGCCGGTGTGACGTCGTCGAGCGCATCGAGGCCGTGTTCGATCGCGGTGTCGAACGTGCGCCAGTTCATCGAGTTGCTCTTGTCCTTGAAATCGAGCATCGCGCGGTAGGCGTAGTCGTCGGCGAGGAGGGCATGGTCGGTCACCGTCTCGACCAGCGGGCGCCCGAACATCCCGATCGCCTTGTCGGCGTTGGCGATACGTCCGAGGTCGATGCCCCGGGGCAGGCCCTCGGGAACGTCCAGATCGCCCCGGAAAGTGAGCGGCACGGTGTCGGTCATGGTGAGTCTCCTGTACTTCGAACGGAATCTGTGACTGGGGTTACAGGCCAGGGTAGACCTGACTGAACACTATGTCTACACTCAGTGTCTAGCCTCGTGTTCAGCGAGGAGTCTTCCGACCTTTCGACAGGAGATCGCAATGCGCAGTGGACCCGACGACGAGGCGACCGGAGTGCTCGAGCGACTCCTGAGCACCCGGTGGAGTTGCCGGGCGTTCCGGCCCGAGCCCGTGCCGCGCGAGGAGATCGAGCGTGTCCTCGAGGTGGCCCGACGCACACCGTCCTGGTGCAACACGCAACCGTGGCACCTGCATGTGGCGTCGGGACAGCGGACCGTCGACCTGCGGACCGCCCTCGCGGCGGCGATCGCCGACGGCCCGGTCGAGAACTCCGACCTGCCCTTTCCCGCGTCGTACGACGGCGTGTACCGCGACCGTCGCCGGGTCAGCGGATGGCAGCTGTACGAGAGCCTCGGGATCGAGAAGGGCGACCGTGCGGCGTCCGCACGACAGACTCTGCGGAACTTCGACTTCTTCGACGCCCCGCATGTCGCGGTCCTGACGACCGACAGGACCCTGGGCACCTACGGCGCGGTGGACTGCGGACTGTTCCTGGACAACTTCCTGCTCGCCGCGCACAGCCGGGGGATCGCGACCGTCCCGCAGGCCGCCCTCGCCGCGCAGGCGCCGGTGCTCCGCGAGTTCTTCGGCCTGCCCGAGGATCGACTCGTCGTCGTCGGCGTCTCCTTCGGATACGCCGACGTCGAGCATCCGGTCAACGGTTACCGCACCGACCGACTGTCCGTCGCCGACGTCGCGACGTTCGTGGACTGAGCGGACGGGAGCAGACATGACTCGACGACATATCGTCACTGCGAACGGAATCGGCATCAACGTGCGCGAGGTCGGGCAGGGGCCGCCGGTGCTCTTCGTGCACGGGTGGAGCCTGTCGGGACAGGTGTGGGACCGCCAGTTGCGGGTCGTCGCCGAAGCGGGGTACCGAGCCGTCGCCATGGACCAGCGCGGACACGGCGACTCCGACGCGCCGCTCGACGGATACGACATCCGCGATCTGACGGCGGACGCGATCGGCGTGCTCGACGCACTCGGCATCTCATCGGCGGTGATCGTCGGGTGGTCGCTCGGTGGGATGGTGGCGCTCCGAGCGGCGCACGAGGCGCCCGACCGCGTCACGTCGGTCGTCATGGTCGCATCGAACGGGGTCTCGGCCTCGCGCACCGAATCGTTCCCGTTCGGCGTGCCCGCCGAGGGACCGTTGCAGGCGATCCTCGCGGCCGAGCACAAGGATCGGATCAGCTTGCGGCGCAGCGCCGTCGGTGATCCGTTCAAAGGCGATCCGGATCCGGCCGTACTCGACTGGCTGCACCGCATCTCGCTGCAGACGCCGAGCTGGGCCGGTCGCGCGGCGATGAGGACGTTGATGTGCACCGATCAGGTCGACATCCTCGACACCCTCTCGGTGCCGGTGACCGCACTGGTCGGGACCGCGGACCCGGCGCTGTCGCTGCGCGGTGCCCGGTGGCTCGCCGAACGGCCGGGCTGGCGACTCGTCGAGTTCGACTGCGGGCACTATCCGATGCTCGAGTGCGCCGACGAGTTCGACGACGCGCTGCTCGCCGCGATCGGGAATCAGACGTAGTGTCTGTACATGATGTAAGATCGGGCGAATGAGTCAGAGGTCCTTCGTCCGACGTCGTCCCCGCGAGTTCGACGGGACGACGGCTGCCGAGCAGGCCGTCTTCGACGCGACCGAACGTCTCCTCGGCGAGACCTCGTTGCAGGACCTGACCGTGGCGAAGATCCTGCCTGAGGCTGGACTGTCCCGAGCCAACTTCTACCACTACTTCGCCAGTAAGCACGACGTCTTGGTGGCGCTCGTGGCCCGGATGTTCGACGATTCGTACGGCGACGACGCCCCGTGGTCGAGTACTCCGGGACGAGACCGTGCGCGCCGCATGGGCGTGTCGTTGGCGAGCACCTTGGAGATGTGGTCACGGCACGGGGCGGTGATCGGTGCGGTGATCGAGCACATGCACAGCCAGCCCGCGGTGGGGGCGGCGTGGCAGAAGATGTTCGCTCAGTTCGTCGACACCGTGGCCGAGCAGATCCGGTACGAACGAGAGTCCGGCAGCGCGCCGGACGGAGCCCCGGCGGACATGGTGGCCTCGTTCCTCGTGGGGGCGGTGGAGCGTTCGTTCTACGTCAGCACTCGGGGACTGGACGCGCGTATTCCGACGGTCGAGGGCATCGCCGAATCGATGCGGGCACTGAACGAGGCCGCGATCTACGGTGGACGGGCGGTCGACGATGCACCGGGCGTCGATCCGACGGCGCCCGGCGTCGCCATGGCGCCGGCACCGTTCGACGACGAACCGGATCTGCAGTCCGACACGCCGCGGGCGATCCTGCACGCGATGCGTGAACTGCTGGTCGATCACACGCTCGCCGACTTGAGCGTGGCGAAGGTCCTGCAGAAGGCTGGGACCTCGCGGGCGTCGTTCTACTTCTACTTCCGCAGCAAGGAAGACGCGTTCGTGGTGCTGTTCCGTCAGGAGGCGGCGGGCGTGGTCGCGGGCCTGCGTGCCTTCGCCGACGTGGATCGTTCCGATCCGGCCGCCCTGCTCGCACAGGTCGGACAGTGGCTCAACCTCGAAGGGTTCACCGGACCGATCATCCGGAACGCCGTCCACGAGTGGCCTCGGCTGCCGGAACTCCGGACCGAGTACCTCTCGGCGATGAACGCGATGGAGACGGCACTCGAGACGATCATCGAGACCGACCGCATGCGGGGGCTCGCCCCGGACGGCCCGCCCGCGCCGCAGTACGCCGCCACGCTGCTGTGGGCGATCGAGCGCGCCGTCGCCGGTGCACTCGCGCGCGAGGAGCACCTCGACGACCTGGCCGCGGTGACGACGATGGTCGGCACGGTGCTCTACGCGGCGATCTACGGCCGGCGGGGAGTTCCACCGACCTCGGTGTGACCGCCTGCCGTCATCTGCCGACGAACGACGGCGATCGTCGTCGGCTGAACGCGGCGGCGCCCTCGCGGAAGTCCTCGGAGTCGACCAGCGACGTCTGCCCGGCCACCTCCGCCTCGAAAGCCGCGTCCAGGCGATCGAGCAGTGCGATGTTCAAGCTGTGTTTGGTGGCGGCGAACGCCGCGGTCGGCCCGTGGGCGAGAGCATCGGCGAGTGCGAGTGCTCGAGCGCCGACGTCCTCGGGCGTCACGACCTCGTCGACCATGCCCCAGGAGTGCGCGGTGCCCGCGTCGATCCGTTCGCCGAGCATCGCCATCCGGGTGGCCCGGCCGATGCCGATGCGGGCGCCGATCAGGAGGGAGGCCCCCGCGTCGAGTGTGAGTCCGACCTGCGCGAACGCGAGTGAGAACCAGGCCGAGTCTGCGGCCACCACCTGGTCGCAGGCCGCGGCCAGCGAGCAGCCGAGGCCGACGGCCGGGCCGTTCACCGCGGCGACGGCCGGTTTGCCCATCGTGCGGAGTGCGCGAACGGTCGGGTTGTAGCGGAGTCGTAGTTCCTCTTCGGTGCGCGGCGCCAGCCGCGTGGAGGCGTCGAGGTCGTTCAGGTCGATATCCGCGCCCGCGCAGAACGCGCGACCGCTTCCCGTGAGAATCAGGCAGCGCACCGTCTCGTCGTCGGCCGCATGGTCGACGGCCGCGCGCAGGTCCCGCTGGAGGCGATAGTCGAATGTGTTGAGAGCGTCCGGGCGGTGCAGGGTCAGGCGGCGCACTCCGTCGAGCTGTTCGACGTGAAGGACATCTGTCGAGGCGGAGTCGGGTTCTCGAGACATGGCAGGGATCGTAACCCATACATAGTGTCTGTACATAGTGTAGCGGACAAACCGGGGCTGCTGACAAAAGACGCTTGACGTCTCATGTAAATCTATCTACTGTAGGTACGCGAAGTGCTGCGGATCACATTGTCGCGGAGAATGGTAGAGGCCGAAGGGTTGCCGCCCAAGTGATTGACATCACGTCTGAACACTATGTATGCTCAGCGCGTTCAATGAACGGCCGACGGCCCGGTCTCCGGGAGTGTCGACCGCAGCGTCTTCCCAGTTCACAGCCCCAGGAGAGTGCATGAGCATCACCGAGACGGCGAGCCCGACCACGGCGTCGACGGTCCGTGACGACGTCGAGACCGCCCGCAGGGTGTTCCGTGACGGTCGGACCCGGTCGACCGCCTGGAGACTGTCGCAGCTGCGTGGACTGCTTCGGTTCATCGACGAACGCGAAGGCGACATCGCGGCCGCCATCGAAGCCGATCTGGGTCGTGGTGAGATGGCCACGTTCATGGCCGATGTCGGCCCGGTCCGACACGAGATCAGGCACACCATTCGACGGCTCCAATCGTGGGCGAAGCCGGCTCCGGTCGCGATCAGTGCGGCCACGGCGCCCGGCAAGGCGTTCACGGTGCCCGAGCCGAAGGGTGTGGTGCTCATCCTCGGCACGTGGAACTTCCCGTTGCTGCTGACTCTTCAGCCGTTGGTGAGCGCGCTCGCAGCGGGGAACACCGCCGTGGTCAAGCCCTCTGAACTCGCCGACGCCACCGGGCGGATGATCGCGACGCATCTGCCGCGCTACGTCGACTCCGACGCGGTCCGGGTGGTTCTCGGCGACGTCGAGGTCAGCCGCGAACTGCTGGACCTCAGGTTCGACCACATCTTCTTCACCGGATCCACACAGGTCGGCAAGTCGGTCATGGCGGCCGCCGCACGGCATCTCACCCCGGTGACCCTCGAACTCGGCGGCAAGAGCCCGGTGATCGTGGCGGCCGACGCGGACATCGAGACGGCCGCCAGGCGGATCGCGTGGGCCAAATCGATCAACGCCGGTCAGACCTGCATCGCACCCGACTACGTCCTCGTCGAGGACTCGGTGCGCCCACAACTCGTCGAGCGCCTGCTGACCGAGCTGTCGGCGCAGGCGGCGAACGACACCACCCGAATCGTCAACCGTCGCCACGTGGACCGGCTCAGCAGACTGTTGCAGACGCACGGCGGCCAGACATTCGGCGGAGACGTCGACGTCGACGCGCTGACGGTCTCGGTCGCGTTGGTGACCGATCCCGATCTCGACTCGGATCTGATGCGCGAGGAGATCTTCGGTCCGATCCTTCCCGTGATCAGCGTGCCGTCGATCGACGACGCGATCGAATTCGTCGACGCCCGGTCGAAGCCGCTCGCGCTCTACCTGTTCACCGAGTCGAAGGCGGTGGAGGACGCCGTCATCGGTCGGACCTCTTCCGGCGCGGTCGGCGTCAATCATCTGCTCTACCAACTGCTCGTCCCGGAGCTGCCGTTCGGCGGTGTCGGCGACTCCGGTCTCGGCCGCTACCACGGCAAGCACGGATTCGACACCTTCAGCCACCACAAGGCCGTCCTTCGGAAACCGTCGCGGCCCGACCCGACCCTGGCGTACCCGCCGTACGGACCGGTCGTACGACGAGCGCTGCGCGCACTGATGGGCTGAACGCCCGCACACATCCGACAGGGCTTCGACTCGCCGACGCCGGAACGTCAGACCACGGACGCCGAGCGTCCGGTTCCGCCGAAGCGTTTCGATTCAGGCCGGTCCTGTTCGACCGACCACGAGAGAGGTGACGATGAGCGCAACGACGCTCGAGCCCGACGCCGTCCACAGACCCGGCGATCGCATGCAGAAACTGACAGGCAGACTCCGCAGGATCGCCGACGGATTCGTCCGGCGCATCTCCGACAGCATCGACACGATCGGTCGCTCGGCGGGGCTGGCCGGTGAGATGATCCGCTACTCGGTCACCGACTCCCTGTCGATGAGGCTCGCGGGCAGCGAGGTGATCGATCAGATCTGGCGGCTGTTCAAGGTCACGGCGCTGCCCGCCCTGCTGATGGCGATTCCGATCGGCGCCGAAGTGTCCGTCCAGGTCGGTGGCGTCATGGACCAGGTCGGCGCCAATTCGCTCGCGGGTGCCGCCAGCGGACTCGGTGTCGTCAACCAGGGCGCGCCGATGGCCGCGGGCCTGCTGATGAGCGGTGCGGCCGCGTCGGCGATCGCCTCGGACCTCGGCTCGCGCTCGATCCGCGAGGAGATCGACGCGATGCGCGTCATGGGCGTCAACCCGGTGCAACGGCTGATCGTCCCGCGGTTCCTCGCGATGCTCGCGATCGCACCGGCGCTCTGCGTCATGATCATCGCCTCCGGCGTCGGGGCGGGTCTGGCGATCTCCGCGAACATCAACAACGTCGTCCCCGCCAGTTTCTGGCAGTCGTTCGGCGCCTTCGCGACACCGGTCGACCTGATCTTCTCAGTGTTCAAGGCGGTCCTGTTCGCGTTCATCGTCGTCGTCATCGCGAGTCTGCGGGGACTCGAGGCCAAGGGCGGCCCGAAGGGCGTCGCCAACGCCGTGAACGCCTCCGTGGTCCTCAGCGTCTTCTGCATCTTCATGACGAACGTCGCGGTGAGCCAGGTGCAGACGATGTTCTTCCCGGCCAGGCTGGCGTGACGGCGATGACGCAGAAAGAGATGAGTGCCGACCGCATCGCGCTGCCGGGAGGAATTCCGGTGCGCATCGGTCGATGGATCCGAGGCAAGTTCACCGACGCCTTCGCCGAACTGGGGCAGATCGCCGTCTTCGTGTGGAAGACCTTCGCGCTTCTGCCGACGACCATCCGCCAGTACCGCAAACAGACCATGAAGACCATGAACGACATGGCCTGGGGGAGCGGGTCGATCATCGTCGACGGCGGTGTCGTCAGCCTGATGTTCTTCCTCGGCATCGCGGTCGGCGCGGTCGTCGCGATCATGGCGTTCATGGCGTTCGACCTGCTCGGCTTCGGATCGCTGACCGGCATCATCAGCTCGTTCGGCAACATCCGCGTGGTCGCGCCGATCATCACCGGCATCGGCTTCGCCGCGCAGGCCGGCTGCCGGATGACCGCCGAGATCGGCGCGATGCGCATCTCCGAGGAGATCGACGCGACCGAGACGATGGGCCTGCGCGCCATCCCGTTCGTCGTCGGCACCCGACTGATCGGCGGCATGCTCGTCGTGCTCCCCAGTTACGTGATGGCGCTGGTCGTCAGCTTCATCACCGGCGGGATCATCGTCAAGGTCTTCCATGACCAACCCAACGGAACCTACGACCACTACTTCGCGCAGTTCGTCACCTGGCAGGACCTTCTCGCCTCGATTGTGAAAGCGGTTCTGTTCTGCGCCATCGTGACCCTGATCCACTGCTACTACGGCTACTTCGCCAGCGGCGGTCCGGCCGGAGTCGGTGCGGCGTCGGGACGAGCGATCCGCGCGTCGCTCGTGGCGATCGTCGTCCTGAACTTCCTCATGACCGTGGTGATCTGGGGTCTCAATCCGCCGCTTCCGTTTAGGGGATGACAATGGCCAAGACAACGAATCAGGACTTCGTCCGAGGCAGCGGCAGCACCCAGTCGAAGACGCTGGTCACCGCGGGCATGGCAGCCGTCGTGGTGATCGTGCTCGCCGTCGTGACCACGGCGCTCGTCTACCCGAAGGCCACCGAGCCGTCCGGCACCGACGTCCACCTGGTGCTTCCCGCCCTGGGACCCGGCATCGCGCCGAAGAGCAAGGTCCTCCTGCGCGGCGCCGAGGTCGGTGTGGTCAAGGAGGTCGACTCCACGGACCCGTACGCGGTGCACCTGGACATCGTGCTCGACGACAGTGCGGCGTCCTCGCTCACCGACTCGTTCGACGTCGACTTCCGACCGGCGAACTACTTCGGGACCACCGCGGTCAACCTGATCGCAGGCGACGGCGGCCAGGCGATCCGCGACGGGCAGACGATCAACCGCGACAGCGCGCCGGACTTCACGATGTCGACGATGATCGAACACGGTTCGCTCGTGGTGGACGGCACGCTGACCCGCGATGTGATCTCGACGCTCGACAAGGTGACCAAGTACGCCTCCGGACTCTCGCCGATCATCGAGACGATGATCGTGGTCAGCGACAACGTGGCACGGACCCAGAAGTATCTGCCGAGTACGTTGCTCGGCCGGATGAACGACCTCATGGAGGTCTTCCCGGAAGCCAACATCGAGACGCTCGGCGCCCTCGAAGCGATCACGAACGCACAGTTCAACAGGATGCCGGACGGTTCGCGCGGGGTCGACAAGCAATACCACGATCTGATGAACCGATCCCTGGTAGTGGCCTCCGACGATCTGTTCGGCGCCATCGGCACCCTGCTCGGCTCGCACGCCACCGAACTCACTCCGCTCGTCGACTCCATCCAGCAGCTGACCGACCGCGTCCCCGGAATGATGGGCGACTCGTCGAACATGGTGAAGCTGCAGACCGCCATCGAACGGCTGCAGAGCAGCTTCAAGGGTCCGAAGGGACAGCAGGCACTGCAACTGCGGGTGATCCTCGACGCGATGCCGGGAGTGGAGCAGACCATGCGCAGCATGGGCGTGCACACCGGCGACGGCCCGGCCAAGAAGAAGGAGAAGTGACGTGGCCTCTCCACGAGTACAGACTCTGAAATCAGCAGCGAAGGTCGGTGTGGTGGCGCTCGTCGCCGTCCTGCTGTTCATCCTGGTGATCAACGCGATGCGCAACCCCGTCGACAGCGAGACGCACTCGTACTCCGCCGAGTTCACCGACGCCTCCGGCCTGCATCCGAACGGCGACGTCCGGTACAAGGGCAAGCGCGTCGGCAAGGTCACCAAGGTGGAACTGCGTGAGGGGAAGAGCCGGGACAAGCCGGTCGCCTACGTCGAGTTCACCCTCGACCGGGACCACAAGGTGACCGACACGTCGACCCTGGCCATCAAGTACCAGAACCTCACCGGCGTGCGGTACGTGGATGTGCGCGGCGACGAGTCGGGGCCGAGGATCAGCCACGTGTCCGTCGACAAGACGGTCCCGTCGTTCGACATCACCGAGCTCTTCAACGGACTGCAGCCGGTGCTCACCACCATGCAGACTTCGGACATCAACGAGTTCAGCGAGAACGCCATCGCTCTGTTGCAGGGCGACGGCTCGGGACTGGGACCGATGCTCGACAGCACGCAGAAGCTCACCCGCTACGCCAAGAACCGCCAGCAGCTCCTGTCGACGCTGACCGCGAACCTGGCCCGTATCTCGGATGTGATGGGCGGCCGCAGCGAGAACGTCATGTCGTTCCTCAAAGCCGTCGACCTCCCGATCACGAGTGCCACCACCGTGCTCGACGAGTTCGCGGTCACCGCGTCCGCGGGACCGGGGCTGTTCGAGCCGATCGAGCGGCTGCTGGCGGCGTTCAACGTGCAGCCCGGCGTCGACATGCCGCAGCGGATCAAGGCGATCTTCAAGAACTCGACCCAGCTCCTCGGCGTCTTCGATCTGATGCCCAACGCGCTCGAAGGACTCAAGAGCACGGACGGATTCCAGGAGCCGTACCCGAAGTGCTCGAAGGGCACCGCGCAGATCCCGCTCGGAGCCAAGTACTTCCTCGACGACAGGCAGGTGACCCTGTGCAATCCATGACGCGACTCCTCGGGCGCGGGGGCCGGAAACGGCCCGCGCGGCACGAGACGAACCACAAGCTGATCGGCGTGGGCGTCATCGTCGTGGTGGTGCTTCTGCTGGCCGGTGTGTTCGTCCTCTACGTGCATCCGTTCGGCAAGAAGACGGTCGCCTTCGAGGTGACCGACGCGGCCTCGATTCACACCGGCGAGGACGTCCGCGTGGCCGGCATCGTGATCGGCAAGGTCTCCGACGTGACCATGCAGGCCGACACCGTCCGGGTCGAGGTGAAGATCGACGACTCGACCTTCATCGGCGACCAGGCCAGTGTGGACGTGCGCATGCTGACACCCGTCGGCGGTTATGCGATCACGCTGATCCCGCGCGGCACCTCCGAACTCACCGAGACGATCCCCGTGTCGCGGGTCACGGTGCCGTACTCGATCGGCGACGTGATCCAAGCGGTGCCCGACACCACCGACGAGGTCCAGACGCCCACCTGGCACGAGAACATTCAGCAGGTGGCCGACTCGCTCGGGCGCAACGACACGTCGCTGCGGTCGATCGTCGACGGCCTGGACTCGGTGACCCAGGTGTTCGCGCAGCAACGCGAGCAGGTCCATGTGGTGGCCCGACTCGCCTCGGAGTATCTGAACACCTTCGAGAAGAACCGCGACTTCGTGTTCGAGCTGGTCAAGAAGCTCGACTCGGTCATCACCAGCTACCACGTCAGCTCGGCGGGCTTCAACTACGCGTACAAGCTCTTCTCCTCCGTCCTCTACCGCGCCGAACCCACGTTCCGCACATACCTGGTGAACAGTCAGGCGTACGAGCCGCAGATCCGCTCGATCATGGAGACCATCCGGTCGATGGAGAAGGAACTCGCGCCGACGATCGACGGCCTGAAGAACGTGCGCGAACAGCTCAAGGACGGGCTGCCGCCGGGAAGCCTGGAACAGCTGTCCAACGGCCAATTGATGCTCTCGAATCTGTGTATTCCCGTGCCCGGGAAGGAATGCTGACATGACCATCGCGAATGAACAGGTGCCCGACGGCGTCGACGCGTCGACCGCGCCGCCGCCGCGACGCAAGCGGCGCAGGCTCGTCTCGATCGTCGCTGCCGCGACGGTCGTCGTCGTCGGCGTCACCGTGGCGGGCGTCGGGATCAGCTCGGCCGCATCGTCCGAGGACGGCGCCGAGGGAGGCGACGGGTTCTGCGCCGAGTTCACCGACACCATCGGACTGTACGAAGGCAACCCGGTCACGCAGATGGGCATGCAGGTCGGCTCGGTGACGAAGATCGAGTCGCGCGGCACCAAGGTGAAGGTGACCTTCTCTCTCGACTCCGGACGGGCGTACCCGGCCGACGTCCAGGCCGTGACTCGATCGAAGTCGCTGCTCGCCGACCGCGGGCTCGAACTCGTCGGAAACTACCGGGGCGGTCCTCGACTCGAGCCCGGGAACTGCATCGCACTGGGAAACAGCTTCACACCGAAGTCCATCAGCGAGGTGGCGGGTTCGGCGTCGGACTTCCTCAAAGGACTGTCGAACAACGGTGCGCTCGATCTTCAGCGCGCCCTCGACGGCAGCGACCGCGCCTTCGACGGGACCGGTGAGAAGGCGAACTCGATGTTCGTCAACGCGGCCCGTGCCGCACGCGACCCGGACGGGTTCACCGCCGACATCGGGTCGGCGATCAGCGATATGGCGCCGCTCACCGACGCGGCGGTGAAGCACTGGAGCAACATCATGTCGCTGGCCGACCAGGGACCGGACGTGGTGGGCCTCGGCACCACCCTGTTCTACGACGTGGCGAAGTTCTGCCGAGGGATCGGCTGGACCATCGCGCTGATGTACGACATCTGGAAGAACTACGGACCGGAGCTGAATCAGATCGTGCTCGACGTGGGTACTCCGGTAGTGGGGCTCATCGCCGAGAACGCCCCGTCCTGGTCGAAGAACCTGAGCGAGGTGACGCCCGCGATCGGCGACACGCTGCGCAAGCAGACGTCGGCGACCGGCGCGCTGTCGATCCCGTACAAGGCCCCGTCGGTCAAGGTGTCGGCCGAGCAGTGCCGTGCACTGGGAGGCGCGTGCACGCGCGGCTCCGGCACGACCACGACGGTCGATCCGCTCGAACTGGTACTGAAGGCGGGTATGCGATGAAGACGCAGCGTTCATGGGTCGCCGTCCTGCTGGTGGCGGCGTTGGCCCTTCTGACCGGATGCTCACTGAGCCCGAACCGGCTGCCGTCGGTGAAGGCGGGTGTGAGCTCCGACTACGAGGTCACGCTCAAGTTCGAGAGCGTACTGAACCTCCCGACCGGAGCCGACGTCATGATGAACGGCCTGCAGGTCGGTCGGGTCAAGGAACTCGTCGAGTCGGACGACGGAGTCGACGTCATCGTCGGTCTGACGTCGTCTCGGCCGGTGCCCGCCGACTCGTCGGCGATCATCCGGCAGAACACTCCGCTCGGTGACACCTACCTGGGCTTCACTCCGCCCGCGCACCCGACCGCCGCCGGGAACCTGCACGACGGATCGGTGATCCCGAGGGATCGCACGACGTCGCCGCCGACACTGGAGGACACCATCGCCGTCCTCGCGTACTTCGTCAACGGCGGCAGCATCCAGAAGATTCAGGACACGATGGTCACGCTGAACAAAGTGCTGCCCGAGGTCAAGGACGTGCGGCGCCTGGCGACCACCGTGTCGACCGACCTGCAGGACCTCGGCGGCAGCCTCGGCGAGGTCGATCGGATGCTGAACGGTCTCAACGGCGTCGCCAAGTCGTTCCCGGCCAGCAGACTCCAGGTGGAGCGGGTGTTCGGCGACGAGGGGATCGACTTCTTCCACACGGTCGCGTACTCCCTGGTCCGACACATCGCGACACTGCTTCCGTCCGTCGGCTCGGTGTTCACCGGCGGACTGTGGGTGGCGCCGCTGGTCACCTCGCTCGCCGAGGCCGCCGAAAACGCCGCGCCGATCTGGCCCGCGGGCGACCGCGTGCTCGCGAGCGGGAACGACTTCGTGTCGAACACGCTCAAGCCGTTCCTGAAGAACCCGAGAGTCGCCATCACCTCGGTCAAGGCGTCGGGGAGCGATCGACAGATGCTCTCGGACTCCGCCGCCGTCCTCCGCATCCTGGGAGTGGTCCGATGATCACCAAGACACGGGTCTCCGTGCTGGCCATGCTCGCGATCATGGTCGTGTCGATCCTGTACATCTTCCACGTCGGCCTGCACATCAAGACACTGTCGGCCAAGCACGCGAACGTCACCGTGCAGGACACCAACGGCATCCTCGTCGGTTCACGGGTCCTGCTGCGCGGTATCGAGATCGGGCACGTCACCGGGATCTCGCAGACCCCGCAGGGTGCGAAGATCGCCTGGGACTACCACGATTCGAACCGGATTCCGGTCGACAGCGACTTCCGGGTCGACAACCTGTCGGCGCTCGGTGAGGCGTACCTCGCGGTGCTGCCCGCGCGTGACGGCGGACCGTACCTGTCCGACGGCGCGAACGTCGACGGCAGCCGAGTCCGCGAGGCGTCGACGTTCAAGGATCTGTCGCAACAGGTCACCGAGGTGCTCACCCAGGTGGATCCGAGCCAGGTCAAGAACGTCTTCCATCAGCTCGACGTGGGGCTGCCGGACGACTTCGAAGTGCTGGGCGACCTGAACCGGGTGGGTCGACTGCTGACGAACGAGATGGTGCGGAACGAGGACTCGCTCCGGACCCTGCTGGCGACGATGCAGCCGCTGCTCATGCGGTCGGAACGTCTGCCCGGCGACCTGGCGGGCATCACCCCGCAGATCCGGGACTTCGGCAAGATGTTCGCCTACATGCAGGACGGTGTGAAGGACGCGATCGACTGGTCGGGACCGATGTACACCGGCATCACCGAGGGCGCGAAACCGCTCGTGGCGCTCCTGCAGAAGTTCCTGGACGTCAATTCGAGCGACCTCAAGGTGATCGGCGACAACCTCCTGCCGGTGACGTCGGCCGGCGCCGCGTCGATGCGCACGATCGACGCGGGGAAGCTCTTCGACGCGATCCTCGCGGCCACGAACAAGGGCGCCGTCACCGTCCGGATTCCGGTGGGGGGTGGTGGATAGCCGTCGTCTCGCCCGTGGACGACCCTCCC